>DATHMY010000069.1:0-21788 GCA_035486535.1 Candidatus Acidiferrum sp. | reverse complement strand
ATTGTCGGTATCCGAGCCCGTGAAATAGCGCGCCAACATTGACCACGGACCAAAGCTGGTACGAAATTCTGCTTGGAAGAGGTTCTGCTGTATCGATTCGTACTGCGGCACGAAGGCTTCTAGATCGTAGGGAATCCCCGTGCCCGCTGCGACCGAGCCCGTGTAGCCCGGCGGCGGCGCGAAGATCGAGAAGCTCGTTTGCGCGTTGCCGATCGGTGCGAGCGACGACAGATCGACACCACCCAGATCACTGAAGGCCTGCGCACCGAGGTAGCTCACCGTGAGCGAAGTGGTTTGCGAGAAATTGTAACGGAGCTTCGCCAGCTCGTTGCGCGAGTAATACGCCGTGTTCGCGTCCGAACAGCAGACGTAGAGCGGTTCGTTGAACTGCACGCCGCCGATACCGGGGTACTGTTGCGTCGGCAGATAGACACCGAAGCTTTCAATCGGTTGCGCGATCTGTTGGCCATTGACCGTCGGCGCACCTAACCCGGCGACGAGGTTGACCTGCGACCCCGCTATCGGGTAATTGCGCAACGGGCCCGGTGCGCCGTCGCTCGCAAAACCGACCGCATACTCGAGCTTATGGCCAGGGAACGACCCGGTTGCCCGGATCACGGTGTTGATGCCGCCGTAGTTGTCGGATCCGATGATGAACTCGGATTGATTCGTACGCGTCGGCTGGAGCGTGACGTAGTTGACCGTTCCGCCGATTGCGTAGTTGATCTCCTCAGGCATCGAGCCGGGGCCTTTGACCAGCTCGACGTTGTCCATCAACGCCGGATTGAGGTAGATCGGGTTATAGGTGCCGCCAAGCGAAAGCGGCGTTGGATGTCCGTCGATGAGCTGTTCGGTTTCGTACGGCAGGGCGCCGCGAATCTGAATGCTCTGCAACGCGCCCGCGGATGCGCCGTTGCCGTTCTCGGGCGACGCAGCAGAGATGATGCCCGGCGTTTCGTTGAGGACCTTCGTTACTTGTGTCACGCCCTGATCTTGAAAGACCTGGCTCGAGATCGTCGCGACCGAGGCGCTCGAGGTGTTGAGCACCGCGCGACCGGGTGCGTTGGTTTGAACGGTCGCGATCGTCGAGAGTTGATTGAACGACGATTGCACCAGCGTGACGTCGGCCTTGGCCGTCTCGCCGATAAAGACGAGCACAAAATCGTTGCGATAATCCGCGAACCCCGCTTTGCTCACGACGAGCGCGTACTCGCCTGCCGGAATATTCGCGAACGCGAAGGCGCCGTGCGAATCGGTGGTCGTTCGCAGGTTCGTTGCCCCGCGAAGCGCCACCGCGGCCGCACCGATCGGCGCGCCGTCACTGGTGTGAACGACTCCCGAGATGCTACCGGCCGTCGCCGCAAGCGCGGCGAGCGGAACAAAGACGAGTGCGGCAGCCAATACCGCGATTAGCGAATTCCGAAGAATGCTCTGCATCGTGCAGGCTTGCCACGATGTGCATTCGAAGCCCTCTGCCCCGCTAGCAATCTTATGCCGAAATTCATACCGATAAGGGCCAAGTATGCCAAGAATTGAACTCGATGCGATAGATCGCCACATTCTGAGCGCCCTTCAGCGCAATAGTCGTCTTTCCAACGCCGAGCTGGCCAAGACGGTTGGGCTCTCGCCCTCGCCGTGCTTACGCCGCGTCCGGCGGATGGAAGAGGCGGGCTTCATCCTGGGCTATCGCTCGATTCTCGACCGGCGCGCGATTGGGCTCGGCGTCACCGCCTTCGCGCGGCTCCAGGTCGAGTGGCCACGCGCCAAAACCCTCCGCGAAGAGATCAAGAAGATGCCGCAGGTCGTGGCGTGCTACATCCTCACCGGCGAGTCGGGCGTGCTATTGGAGATCGTTGCACAAGATCTCGCGGAGTACTCGAAGTTCTTATTCGAGACGCTCTACAACGTCTCAGGCGTGCGCGGCGTCCAGTCCAGCGTGTTGCTCGAGTCGGTAAAAGAGAGCCCGACGCCCTTGCCGATTGGCGATGGAAACGATGCCCCGCCGGCAGCAGAGCCGAGTAAAAAGCGCCAACGTCCAACGTCCCAAAAGACGCTATCGACCGATCCGGACGGTCCGCGCAAACGAGCGGGAAAGACGTCGAGCTCGCGCCGCTGATAGAGAAACACCATCGGTAGCAGCTGGTAGAGCCGCGCCTGGAGCCGCGCGTAGATCGCTTTACGCCGGGCCGTATCGTACGTTTGGCGACCGGCGGCTAGCAGCCCATCGACGCGCGCGTCGCAAATCCGCGACTTGTTGTAGCCGTTGGGCGGGATGTTCGCGCAGGCGAACTGATCGGTCGTATCGGGATCGTCGCCGTTGACAAACGAGTAGAGCGCGAGATCGAACTTACCGCCGTACACCGGACCGCCCATCGAGGCCGGTGCCCCGAACTGTGTGACTGCGAACTGTTTGATGGTGACGCGCGCGCCGATGGCGCGTTCGTACTGCGCGATGAGGTTGGCGGCGATTGACTCGCCGGGCACGCCGGCCTGAATCACGAGCAAAAGGTCAAGAGCGCGACCGCTGCGCATGCGAATGCCATCCGCTCCAGGCAGCCACCCTGCTCGCGCAAGCGTCGCGCGCGCAGCGGCTGGATCGTACTCGATGCCGGGAAATGCGCGAGGATCGTATGCCCAAAGGAAGAGCCCGCGCGGCGCATCGCGGCTGTCGAGCGCGCCGCGATAAGCTTTGGCAACGAGGCTGCGCACGTCGATCGCCTCGGCAAGCGCATGACGAACGAGCGCATCGCCGGTAAGCGGTCCCCGTGCGTTGAAGATCATCGCATCGACCGCGCTGACCGGCGAGTCGCTAATCATGTACCCGGACAGTCCGAGCAGCAGCGGGTATTGTGAGTAGTCTTGCTCGTTGAAATACGCTTGAATCTCGTGCGTCGCGAGTTCGTTTGTTCCGCCCGCGGGCGACGCGATGAATCGCACGACGAGGCGATTGATCTTAGGCTCGCCCAGAAAGTAGTACGGGTTGGCGCGCATTTCGACGCGGTCGTTCCGTAGCCACCGTTCGACGATGTAGGGTCCCGAGCCGATCGGTTGCGCGTTGAACGCCAGGTGGTTGAAATCGGGATACTTGGCGAGTAGGTGCTCAGGCAGAATGGGGAATCCTTGTGGCGCAAGCACGATCGAAAGAATAGGTGCAAAGGGCGCGGCCAGGTGCAGGACCAGCGTGCGATCGTTGGGCGCCTCAGAGGCGATGATGCGATCGTACCCGTAACGCGACTGCACGTTGTTCGCACGATTGTTGATCGCGTCAATCGACCAGACGCAGTCGTGCGCCGTGAGCGCGACGCCGTCCGCGAATCGCACGCCGGTGCGCAGGTGATAGGTGATCGTACGCCCGTCGCGACTGATGCCGCCGTTGACGAGCGACGGCACCTGCGTGGCGACGTCGCCGACAAGGTTTCCCGCGTGGTCGAACTTGACCAAATACGAAAAGAGCAGCTCGCCCCACTGCGTGGAGCGCTGACCGTTTTCGAGCGCAGGGTTGAGCGAGATCGGCTCTTGTTGCTGACCGATGGTCAGCATAGTGGCATCGAAGGTAGCACCGGTTCGCGTCGTACACGCTGCGGCGAGCAACGCAAACAGCATGAGCAGCGAACGGGTACGGATAAGTCGTTCCTCCGAAGCCTGCCTTAGTTCAGCGAACGAAACGCGTCCGCGAGAAGTTTCACGCCCGTCGCAATCGTCTCCGGCGTCGCATGACTGTACGCCAGACGCATGTGACGTTTTGGGATGCCGCGCGCCTTGGCCGACGACGGATCGTCGGCCGCATAGAACGCATTCCCTGCGATAACCGAAACCCCCGCGTCGTATGCGCGTTCGGCGAGCTCCCCGCTGTCGATTCCCGCTGGGAAGGTGAGCCACAGATAATAGCCGCCCTGCGGAACGGCGAACGTCGCTTCTGGGAGATCACGGCGCAATGCTGCAACCATGTCGTCGCGATGCTGCGCGTAAGCTGTTCGTGCGCGCTCGAGATGCGGCTCGAGGCCGCCGGCAAGAAAGAATTCCAGGATGATCCGTTGCGTCATCGGCGATGTTCCGCCGTCGCTCTTGAGCCGCGCCATCCGCGTCAGCAGGTCGGCGTCACCGCAGACCCAACCGATTCGTAGCCCCGGGGCCATGAGCTTCGAGAACGTGCCAAGCGCAAGGACGATCCCGTTGCGATCGAGCGACTTGAGCGACGGCAACGTCGTCCCGTCATAGCGCAATCGCCGATACGGACTGTCTTCCACAACGGTGATGCCGGCATCGGCGGCAAGTTCGAGCAGCGCATGACGGCGCGGCAATGACATCGTGACGCCGCTGGGGTTATGAAAGTCGGGCACGTCGTAGATGAACTTGGGTGGCTTCTTCCCGGCCGAACTGCGCTGCGCCAAACGCTCGCGTAGCGCAGCGACATCGAGACCCTCATCGTCTTGCGGCACCTCGATGAATTCTAAGCCGAAGCTCCGGAAGATGGGGATAGCGGTAAAGTATGTCGGCCCAGTCACGACGACGGCGTCGCCTTCGTCGGTCAGCACGCGGCAAATCAAATCCAGCCCTTGCTTTGCGCCGTTGACGACGAGCACGTTGTCGACTTGTGCCTGCGCACCATCCTTGCGCATGTACTCGGCAATCCACTCACGCATGGCACGCATCCCGAACGGCGATCCGTACTGCAACGATTCGCTCCGGTACGCGTTGAGCGCGGCGCGCGCGGCATCGGTGAGGTCCGGGAAAATCTCTGGAAACGCGTAACCCGAATCAAACGAAATGGCATGTCCGCCTTCCGGATGGATCGGGCCGGGCAGTCGCACGGCGCGCCGCGCGAGGTTCGTTACCATGCACCAGGGCTGCTCTATGCCACGCTGCCAGTCCTGTGGCACGCTAGCAACGTTCTACCAAATCCGCGGCAAAATACGGCTCATTCTGCCAAGAGTCTGCGCCCCGACGAAATCTTCACGCCGCAACGCGCGCTTGTAGCGCAATAATGCTCATCTCCCTGGGGCGGAAACTGTCACCCTCGCGGAGAGCGCCTGATCCGCGATCGATCGCAGCGCTCCCAACTGCGCCCGCGCCATCTCGTCGAGTCCCCCACGTCGTAGCGCAGCCGTCGTTGACTGCTGCAGATCATCTAGTTGCTGACGGGCCAACGCCTGAGCGTCGGCCGGCGTCCCAGCGCGCGGCGCGGTGATCATCTGACCGAGGAGTTGCGCGTAAAGTGTTTGGAGATTGCGACGAACGACGCCGTCGTGCGCAGCACCACCACTGGCGATGTCCCCAAAGATTCCAGCGCGCGCCCAATCGAACAGGTCGGCCAGGGTCATCGTCTCGCCATGCGGGTAGCGCAGCGAAAAGTCATCGATCCGCTGCAGACGCACCGGCGAAAACAACTCGCCGAGCGCAGCCTGCTGCGCCTGGGTCACGAGCCCGAGGACGGAAATCCCGTGATGCGGCGTCGGATTGTACGCCCAGGTCGCTTGCACGCTGATCGAACTGATCTCCGAATAGGTGAGGATGTCGAGAACCTGCGGGTTGAATTGCCACGCTGCGTCGGAGAAGAGCCCGGCGTCGAGCTGATTCCATGCGTCGCGATCGAGCGCCAAGGATACGGGCGTCAGCGGTGCCGACGCACCAGGATCGCCGCGCAGCGCACGGGAGAGGTATTCACCGCCGATCGTATGCGCCGGCTCGATCGCGCAACGCAAATAGCCGGTCATGTCGCGCAAAAACACGGCTCGCGCTTCGTCGTACGGCATGCCACGTTCGGGAAAGCGCTGATTGACCGAATCGAGCAGCGCGCGATACATCGTCTCCTGGGTTTTGCACCACGCGAGCGGATCGTTGGTAAGATTGTACGTAATCACGCGCGGATCGCTCGAGTGTCCCGCCGCAAACCCGCGCGCATCTTCGTCACTTGCAAAACGCAGCTCTGGACTCGACCAATTCGACGCCCAACGGTTGAGCGTTGCAAGTTCCTGGTACGGGTTTTGCGCGCCGGGAATCGGCGCATAGCCAAAGTGAATCGCGTAGTAGTCATACGGCCCAAGGACGGTCTGCACGTAGTCGCCCTGCGGCGTGCCCTTCGGCCATAGATTGAGCGGCGCATACTCCATCACCGAACTTGCGATCCCATATTTGTCGGTGAAGGCTTTGCTTTGGATTTGCTTGGCCGTGTAGGCTTCGTGGCCGATGAAATTGTGTTGTAGCCCGAAGTCGTGGCCCGACTCGTGAAGGATAACCGCGCGAATCTCTTGTTGGGCAAACGCGTCCTCCGCCGCCTGTGAATCGGCGATCCCGCGCGCGGGCGCGATCGAGTACTTATACGCAAGCCGGGCCGACATCGGCACCGCCCCATCGAAATTGACGCCGACGTTGAGCTCCTCGCCCGAACGGGGGTCGTCGATCACGAGCGCTTCAGCACCGTATTGCGGATCGCTCGTGTCGACCCAGCGGATCATATTGTGGCGAATGTCGTCGCTATCCCATGACGGGTCATCGGGCTGCTGTTCGACCTTGATCGCGTTGGGGATACCGGTCTTCGCAAAGGCGCTGTTCCACGTCAGCAGCGCATCACGCACGGTCTGCCGATACTCCAGCGGTATGTCGTTGCTTAGATAGAACACCACCGGCCCCGCGTTGAAATTCCAGCGAACGATGTAGTTCACGCTCCGCTGAAGACGCTGATCGCTGCTGAAATCGAGCAGCGGCTGCGAGAAGTACCCGACCCGCGGATCGTAGATTCGCGGCATGTAGCCGTCACTCGGCGCGGCGATCAGGTTGTAGGTGATACGTACCTCGACGTTACGCGCGTCGGGTGCATTATCCAAGAGATCCGGCTGCGCCGTCGTCCAGGTTTGATCGATGCGCAGAACGTCGTTCTGCGGGAAGGCTTTGGTCGCGACAAAAAATGACTTGGTCGAATCGAGGTGATAGGCGTGTGCCGGGCTTTTCGCGGCGTCCTGGAGGCTATCGGCCATATCGCTGACGTCGCCCAAGAATGCCGAGGCCGCAATGACGACGCGCTTGTCGTCCTGGGCTTCGATCGGCACGACGGCAATCACCGAGCTTGGCAGCGTCTGCTCGACGTCACGACGCTCCGGCGAACCATTCGAAGAGATCGCGTAGGTATTGGGCCAGCGCAACACGATGTTGTCGCCAAAGCGCTCGAAGTGTAACACGCGCGCCGGCGCGACATAGGGCTCGCCCGGAGCTGGACCAAATCCTCCGAGGCCGCTCGACGGCACCGCTGTGGCGATGAAATCCGTGCCGAGTTGCGACGTCGCGATCTCGAGATACACCTTGCCACCTTTTTCAATTACCGGAATCAAGCCCGGCTTCACGGTCGCGCCCTTGACGAACGTATCGTACGAGGTTGGCGGCGCCGAGGGGGAGGGTGACGGGGTTGCGGCATTGAGGAAGAGTATGGCAAGCGCGGCCGGTACAAAAGCGGCAAAGCGACGAATCATCGGACATCTCCATGTGAATCGACGAGCATCCAGAGCGTTCGCCAATGGTTGTGCTCGTGCTAGGATTGCACCTTTTCGCTTCCGGCCTACAGCGGCGCGAGCAGTTGCGCCAACAACGCCGTTGCGGGCGCTGCGTGGAGTTCACTCCATGCAGCGTCTTGCACGACGCGTCCCTGCTCGATGACGATCGCACGCGCACAGATCCGTTCGAGTATCGACGCTTCATGATCGACGACAAGCATAGTGAACCCAAGCTCACGCTGCCATTCGACGATCGACGTGAGCAGCTCGCGCACCAAGTGCCGATCGAGTCCGGCGAAGGGCTCGTCGAGTAACACTAAACGCGGTCGCCGCGCAAGCATGCGTGCAAGGGCAACACGCCGCGCTTGACCGCCTGAAATCGCGTGCGCCGGCGCATTCCAAATCGAGTCGAGCTGCAGGCGTTGGCGCAAGTGCGCGATCCACGCATCACTGTCGCTGCGCGCGCCGTTGGTCAGACCAAAGCGCACGTTCTCGGCGACGCGCAAATGCGGAAAGAGATGTGCATCCTGGGTGAGGTAGCCGATCGGACGCTGGTGCAGCGGCCGCGCCGGAGGAAAGAGCGTCACGTCGTCGAGCTTGACTACGCCGGCGTCGGGCGACTCCGCGCCGGCGATGCAGGCGAGAATCGTGCTCTTGCCCGCACCCGAGGCGCCGAAGAGCCCGCACGCTTCGCCGGAGCGCGCCGCAAACGCAACGTCGACCGTGAACTGCGCGCGCCGTTTGCTCATCGAAACCTCAAGCACGTTGCGTCTCGGCTTTCCGCCGCGCAAGCACGTGCGCGAGCCACGGCAGCGGCAGCGCGGTTGCAAGAAAGACGACGAGCAGCGGCATCACCGCGGGCAAGCCGAAGTTTTCGAGATTCGTCCAAATCGCTACCGGCATGCCGGCCGGGTAATATGCGGTGACCAAAATCGCGCCGAACTCGGTCAGTGCGCGCACCCACGCCAAACTCAACGCGACGGCAAGCCCGAGACGAGCGATCGGATAGGTCACGCGCCAAAACACGCTCCAGGCATCGTGCCCGAGCAATCCGGCCTGCACTTCGAGCGCGCGCGGTACCGTTTCGAGCGCGGCAATCGCGCCTAGTACGTAGTAGCCGATGCTGACGTAAACTTGCGTCACCACAAAGGCGAAAGGCGTGTTGGAAAAATGCGTACCGAAGGCAAGCGAGAGCAAGATCCCAAGCGCCAGCGGCGGCAGCAACACCGAAACGAGCAAGATCGCCTGCCACGCGATGCGTTCGCGCGGCGCCGCGCGCACAACGTAGAGCGCCATCGGTGTACCGAGTGCAACGACGATCACCATCGCTAGCGCAGTCAACCCGAGCGACACCGAAACCGCATTGGCTGTGCCGTAGGCGTCCCAGCGCCACGGCCCGATGCGCGCAAAGAGGCCGGCCAACGGGTAGAGAAGCGCAAGCCCAAAGAGCAGCGCGCCCAAGCGTTTCATCCTAGAGCGGCACTGCCCCCACCGGCGGATCGTAGGCGTACTTTTGCAGGATCGCTTGCCCCTCCGGGCTCGAGAACCACTGCACGAACGCTGCGGCCTTATCCCCGTGCGACGCGCCTACGATTGGGCCGGCATAATACACCAGCGCTTGCGGATGATAGGTCTTGCCGTTGAGCGCAAGCGTGGCGGATGCGTACGCATCGTGCATTGACTGGTTGCCGAGATTGATCTCCTCGGGCAATTGAATGAACGGCAGACCGAAAGGTCCGGGTTGAATGCGATACGCCGACGCCGCATCGAGCTCCCCGCTCTGTAAGCGCGCTTCGACGGTCGGTTCGGCGAAAATCTGTGCCGCATTGACGGTGTCGCCAAGAATTTTCGCCGCCATCCCGGGCTGTTTGTAGTACGCCTCGGCAAGCTGCATGGTGAAGATGATGTTGCGGCCTTGCGGATCGGTGGCGGGGTCGGTACGACCGAAACGGATTCCCGGCTGTTGCAAAATTTGGTACCACGGCATCGCCCCCGGCCTTCCGGCGCTCGCGAAGGCTTTGGCGAATGGACTTTTCGGACTGTAGGCAATGACCATCTCGGTACGCGCGATCGGCTCGGCGTGCAGTATTTTTCCGGCCTTTATGACGGTCATCATCGGACCCGGCGTCACGGGAACGAACACGTCGACCGGAATGGTGCCGCCTACGATCAACTGCGCGAGCGCATCGGAGCCTTGCGCGCGCCCGTGCATGTCGATGCCGAGCGTCTTTGCGACCGCCGCTTTGACCGGTCCCTCCATCATCGAACCCATCGAGCCGGCGTACGCGACATCGACCGGCGTCAGGCCTTGCGCAAAAGCATTGCCGGTTGAAGCGGCGCCCACGAATCCTGCGCCGGCGGCAATCCACGTGCGACGATTCATGCGATCCGTTCTCCCATTCTGGTCACGTCATAAGCATCCAAGGCTTGCACATCGAGACGGTACGGTTGCGAGCGTAGCGTCTCGAGCAGCGAGCGTACGGCCTGCGTCTCGACCGCGGCACGCGCGACCACCAACGCGCAGCGTTCCTCGCGCAGCGCAAGAAAGTCGAGATCGAAAATGCGCGCGATGCTCGCCATGCCCACGGCGACGTCGGCAAAACCTTGCGCAACCGCGCGCCCGGCATCGAGTTGGCCGGGCACTTCGCATTCGTATCCGGCGAGCCGCCGCGGGTCCACCGCCGCTCGCCGCAATTGCTCGTCGATGAGTTGTCGCGCACCGGCACCAACCGGACGATTCACCAGCCGTATACCTCTGCGCGCCACGTCCAGCGTGCGGCGAAGGCGCAGCGGATTGTCGCGCGCGAGCAACCATCCTTCTTCGATCGTTGCAAGCTCGAAGCGCACGTACGCACCCCCGACGCTGCGCGGCATGGCACCGTGCACCACGGCCGCCTGCACGCGGCCGCGCCGCAATTCGTCGAGCGCGGCGCGATTGGTCATCGGCAACCAAAGCACGCGCGCATCGCGCTCGCGCAGCGTCGCATGCCGCGCGAGCAAGCCGGTGGCGACGTCACAGCCTGCAACGTAGACGGGAGATAACACATGGTGGGAGGGCTCGAGCGCGGTGTGCTCCCGCGCCACCGCCTCAAAGCGCGCCGCAGCCGCCGGCGGGGGCGGCGCAAAGAGCTCCTCGACGCTCGTTCCGAGCGCGCGTGCCAGCGCGAGTGCAATGCCCACGCCCGGTATAACGCGGCCGTTCTCGATGGCGCTGATCGCTTGCCGCGTGATCCCGGCGGCGTCGGCGAGCGCACGCTGCGAAAGTCCGCGCGCAGTGCGCACTCGTTCGAGCGCTGAGGCAACGATAGCGGACATAACGGAAGGAATCATTGCCTGAGCGATGGCCGGGTCCTGCTGCTAACCAACGTCGGCGCTGCATTTGTCAAGCACGCGCTCACGCATGTGCCGGCGGTGCTATGATCGGGGGGCACTTTGAAAAACGACGGGAGAATATCGCATGGCGACAACGCTCGAAAAACAAGATCTCTACGATCTCAGCAAGCTTGGAATCGAATCCCCGTTCAAGAAACGCTACGACAATTTCATCGGCGGTAAATTTGTCGCGCCGGTCAAGGGACAATACTTCGCCAATGTAAGCCCGATCGTCGGACAGCCGTTCACCGAGATCGCGCGTTCCACGGCCGAAGACATCGAGCTAGCGCTCGACGCGGCACACGCAGCGAAAGACGCGTGGGGCAAAACCTCGCCCACCGAACGCGCCACGATTCTGAACAAGATCGCCGACCGCATGGAAGCGAACCTGCCCAAACTTGCGCTTGCCGAGACGATCGACAACGGCAAACCGATCCGCGAGAGCACCGCAGCCGACATCCCGCTAGCGATCGATCACTTCCGCTACTTCGCGGCGGCCATCCGCGCGCAAGAAGGCAGCCTCTCGGAGATCGATCACGAGACGATCGCTTATCACTTCCATGAACCGCTCGGCGTGGTCGGGCAGATCATCCCGTGGAATTTCCCGATCCTCATGGCGACGTGGAAGCTTGCTCCGGCGCTCGCCGCCGGCAACTGCGTCGTACTCAAACCGGCCGAGCAGACGCCGGCGTCAATCATGGTCTGGCTCGATCTGGTTGCCGATCTGTTGCCGCCCGGCGTGCTCAACATCGTCAACGGGTTCGGTTTGGAAGCCGGCAAGCCGCTGGCCTCGAATCCGCGCGTGGCGAAGATTGCCTTCACCGGCGAAACCACGACCGGCCGGCTCATCATGCAGTATGCATCGCAAAACTTGATTCCGGTAACGCTCGAGCTGGGCGGAAAATCACCGAACATCTTCTTTGCGGATGTGCTTGCAGCCGACGACGACTTCTTTGATAAAGCACTCGAAGGCTTCACGATGTTCGCGCTCAATCAGGGCGAGGTCTGCACCTGTCCGTCGCGCGCGCTGATCCAAGAGTCGATTTACGACAAGTTCATGCAGCGTGCGCTCGAGCGGGTCAAAGCGATCACCCAAGGCAATCCGCTCGACTTCAATACGATGGTCGGCGCGCAAGCCTCGAGCGAGCAGATGGAAAAGATCCTCTCGTATCTCGACATCGGAAAACAAGAGGGCGCGAAAGTGCTCATCGGCGGTGAACGCGCGAAGATCAACGGCCTGCTCAAGGACGGCTACTACATCGAACCGACGGTCTTCCAAGGCAACAACAAGATGCGCGTCTTCCAGGAAGAAATTTTCGGGCCGGTCCTCTCCGTCACCACGTTCAAAGACGAAGCCGATGCACTCAAACTCGCCAACGACACGCTCTACGGTCTAGGCGCCGGCGTCTGGACGCGCGACATTAACGTCGCATACCGGATGGGTCGCGGCATTCAAGCTGGACGCGTGTGGACCAACTGCTACCATGCCTATCCGGCGCACGCCGCATTCGGCGGATACAAACAATCCGGCGTCGGGCGCGAGACGCACAAGATGATGCTCGATCACTACCAGCAGACCAAGAACGTGCTGGTTAGCTACAGCCCGAAGAAACTCGGATTCTTCTAGTGCCTCATGTAACCCGCGTAGATGCAACGCCCGCAGCGCTCGAACTCATCGAGTCGCTGCGGGTCAAGCACGGCCCCGTCATGTTCCATCAATCCGGCGGGTGCTGCGACGGCAGCAGCCCGATGTGTTTCCCACTGGGCGAATTTATGGTCGGAGGCTCCGACGTAAAGCTCGGTGAGATCGGGGGCGCGCCGTTTTACATGAGCGCGTCGCAATTCGAATACTGGAAGCACACGAAGTTGATCATCGACGTCGTACCCGGACGCGGCGGCATGTTCTCGCTCGAAAACGGCGAGGGCGTGCGCTTCTTGACGCGCTCGCGTATCTACACCGAGGCCGAGACTGCCGAGCTAACGCCGGTCGAAATTCCCGCGTAGCGCGGGCGCGCTAGACGAAGACGAGGCGCTCGACGGCCATCGCGAGCGCCGCATATTCGTCGTCGCGCAATCGTGCACGTCCGATCAGCGAAAGTGCCAGCGCGAGTCCGGGACGGTCGGCCGGCGGAATCGTCGCGTACCCGTGCGCAGCAATCAGTTCGAAGTAGCGTTCGAAGGCACGCCGTCGCTGTGCGTTGCGATCGCGGGCGAGCGCAACCAGCGCGGCGCTTCCGGGCGAATCTTTGACCAGCGCAGTCACCCAGGTGCGCAGGCGCGTGCGCTCGCTTTCGCGGTCACGGGCGAGCTGATGAAGCTCGGTCAGACGCGCGTCGAGAAGATCGTTGGCATACGCCGCAGCAGCAGCCAGGACCGCGTCGCGCGACGAGAAGTAGCGGTAGAGCGTTGCCGGCGCGACCCCCGCCTGCGCGGCGATGTCGTGCGCGCTGATCTCGCTCCACGGGGCCCGCTCGAGCAAGGCTTCGAGAGCGCCGGTAAGCTTGGCCCGGGTCTGCTCGGCGCGAGCCCGGCGTCGGGGCGGCGCCTCGCCGTGCCCTTTCCCCAGGTAGCGCCACCGGTTGCGCACCCTCCCGGTCCCCGGGTCGCGGTAACTTTCGACCATATAGCGGTAGTCGCGTCCGCGAATGGTCTTCACCACCTCGTAGGCCATGTGGTAACTAAGTTATATTATAAAGGAAAAATTACCTACTACACGCAAGCGCCGTGACCATGAGCTATCGCAAGCAATTCATCGTCGAGCCGGATAGCCACGTCGATCTCGCCTCGATCGATCCAGGATCCAAGGGCAAGCACGCGAGCAAAGGTGATGCCACGGACGAGATGGCCGCCGACCTCGAAAAGCTCTGCGCACTCCAATACCGGCTCTACGCCGGCAACCAGCACGCACTGCTGATCGTGCTGCAAGGCCTGGACGCTGCGGGTAAGGACGGTACGCTCAGCCATGTTTTTCGCGGGCTCAATCCGCAAGGTGCGCGCGTCCACGACTTCAAGCAGCCTTCACAAGAGGAAGCAGCGCACGATTTTTTGTGGCGCGCACACAAGCCCGCGCCGGCGCGCGGCGAGATCGTGATCTTCAACCGCTCGCACTACGAAGACGTCCTGATCGTTCGGGTGCATAACCTCGTGCCCGAAAGTGTGTGGTCGAAACGCTACGAATTGATCAATGCGTTCGAGAAGAATCTCGTCGAGGCCGGCACGACGATCCTGAAGTTCTATCTTCACATGAGTGCGGCCGAGCAGCTCAAACGCTTCAAGGATCGGCTCGATGATCCGTCGCGCCAATGGAAGATCAGCGACGCCGATTACACCGAGCGTGCATTTTTCCCGCAGTATCTGACGGCATACACAGATGCGCTCGAGCGAACCAGCACGCGCCATGCGCCCTGGTTCATCATTCCCTCGGACCACAAGTGGTTTCGCAACCTCGCCGTCGCGAAGATCGTCGTCGAAACGCTCGAATCGCTGCGCATGGAGCTCCCTCGAACGACCGTCGATCTCGGCGCGATCCGCCGCATGTATGACGCCGCCAAACATGAAAAGCTCTCATAACGCCCGCTGTCATAAGACTTTCAACCTGAGAGGCCAACGTAGTGACCATGAGATGTAGGACGTGGACGCTTGCCCTGGTCGCGGCGTTCAGCGCGCTCGCGACGATCTCACCGGGAGCGGCGCTGGCCAATGGCGTCGTGCGAGTTCAGCAAAGCGACGGCTCGGTTCGCCAATACCCTCAGACCGCGATGCGCTGGACCGGCCAAACGCTGTGGCTACACAGTGCCGACGGCAAGGGCGTTCTCGAGATCACCACCGCTGCATGCTCGGACGCGAATAACCTCGTGCGCTGCCTGCCGTACGCGATCACGCTGCACCAAAGCGGCGCGAAGCATCCGATCGCTGTCGCCAACGGGACCATCTATATGAATTTTTCCCACGAATCGCACCACGTGCCTTACTCCTCCGAGTCGCTCGCTTCACACCATCTGCTGGTCGCGATTCGAACGCAGCGCGGCACCTACATCACCGTGCGCGGTAACGTCGACGAGGTAAAAGAATGAAGCGCTTCTTCCGCGGCGCCTTTGCGCTCGTCCTGACCGTATCGACACCGATCACCGCCCTTGCGCAGCATGGCGGCGGCGGGTCGCACTATTCGGCACCTGCGCCGCGCGCGGCTGCACCACCGCCTCGGCCGGCCGCCCCGCCGCCGCGCCCTGTCCAGCCTGGCTTCAGTCTGCCCCACGACGTCGCGCATCCGGCGCCGGTCTATCCCGCCCATCCGGGCGCGCCGACCGGGGGCCGTCCCATCGCTCCCGGGCGTCCGCTCGCGCCGCCGCCGGGCCACGTGGTTGTCCGTGCACCGCAAGCACTCTCACCGCGCTATACCGCGCCAGCAATTCGCAATCCGCACAACTGGAACAGTTGGGGCTGGAACCACGGTCGCACGTGGTATCCCGCGCCGATCTATTGGGGCGGCGGTTTTTGGGGTCCGTTCGCGCTCGGCGCACTAGGCGGCGCGTTCCTCTATGGATCGCTCGTCGACTATCCGGACCAAATCATCTATCCTTCTTATCAAGTGCAGCCGCTCACACCGGGCGCGCAACTCTTGCAAAACTACGGTCTCACGCAAACGCCGTGCGGACCACCGAATCTCGTCATCATTTGGGGACCTGGTGATAGTGTGATCTGCGCCTATCCGAACGATCTCGTCTCGGCCGGTAACTATCAAATCGATCCGACGACGTTGACGCTGGTATCGGCGCCCACGCAACCGGCGTCGTCGCCGCCGCCTCAGTAAATCTCGGAGGTATTCGTCAATGGGTGTTTCACGTAAGGGCTTTCTCGCGGGAAGCGCGGCCGCGGCAGTTGCCGCTGGTTCGGCGACCTCGCTCGTCTCCGCGGAGACGGCGACCGTTGCGGGAATGACATTTACAACGCTACGCGACGGCAATGTCGATCATCTGGGCATTCGCACTCCGCACGGCGTTATCGACGTCGCGCGCGCGGCCACGGCCATGGGCATCTCGGATGCACCGGTTACCGTGGAAGACGTGGTCTGCGGACGTGGCAGCACCGGCGCATTGCATCGGATCGTCGCGCAAGCGCCCGCCGCTTCGATGCGCAGCGAATCCTCAGTGCAGTACGGACCGCTCGTCTCGTCACCGGAGAAGATCTTGTGCGTCGGTCTCAACTACCGCGCGCACCTGGCCGAGACCAACATGAAGGCGCAGCCGTATCCGGATCTGTTCAATAAGTACAACACGTCGTTGAATCGGCACAACGGGACGGTCGCCGTCTCGACGCTGCCGCTCGTCCAGTTCGACTACGAATCCGAGCTCGTGATGATCATCGGCAAAGAGGCGCGCAACGTTTCCGAAGCCGACGCGCTCGGGTACGTTTTCGGCTATGCGTGCGGGAACGATTTCAGTGCGCGCGACGCGCAGCTTCGCGTCTCGCAGTGGATGACCGGCAAGACGCCGGACCAATTCGCGCCGCTCGGGCCGTGGCTCGTGACTGCTGACCAGATCGGCGATCCGCAAGCGCTGCAGATCCAGACGTTCGTGAACGACGAAAAGACGCCACGGCAAGACATGAGCACGGCGCAGATGATCTTCTCGTGCGCGAAAATCATCAGCTACATGTCGCAGTTCATTACGCTACGTCCGGGCGACGTCATATTCAGCGGGACGCCAAGCGGCGTGATCCTCGGCTACCCAAAGGATCAGCAGGTCTGGCTAAAAGCGGGCGACCGGATCACCACCAAGATCACGAAGCTCGGCGAACTAAAGTTCACGCTGGTCTAACGTAACCTGGTAGGCCTGTGAGAGGCCGAAGCATCCCCTCGGAGAACATGGCAGAGCGATGAAAGCGCTGCTCGGGATGGTCGGCCTCTTGAGCCTGCTCTACGGATGTGGCGGCGGGTCGTATCTTCCGTACGCGACGCGCTCCCTTGACTCGCTTCAAATTGGTTCGCTGGTGAATGAAGCCGCGCTACGTACGGGGACACCCGCCGGCCTGGTCCGCGCGGTCTTAATGGCCGAATCTTCGGGCGATCCCTCGGCGATCAGTCTGGCCGGAGCACAAGGGCTGATGCAGCTCATGCCCGGCACGGCTGCTGGATGCGGCGTGTCCGACGCGTTCGATCCCGACCAAAATGTCGCGTGTGGGGCGAGTTACCTCAAGCGTATGCTCGATCGCTATCACGGAAACGTGACGTTGGCGGTCGCGGCCTATAACGCAGGACCGGGTGCGGTCGATAAGTATCACGGCGTCCCGCCGTATCCGGAGACGCAGGCCTACGTCGCCCGCGTCGTCTCGGCGTACCGGGGCTTCTAGCTCCGCGCATCGGTAACCATATGGCGACGCTAACCCAACGCCGGCTGCATCCCGCAATCGATATCACGGCATGGCGCCTTCCCATTCTCGATCGCTACCTGTTGCAAGGTATGATCCTACCGTTCGCCGCCGGCATGTTCGCGTATCTGATCTTCTGGGCGCTCAATATCTTTTTCGTCGCCGCAGATTACATCATCAATCAGCATGCGCCGATCTTCTTAGTCTTGCGCTTCGTACTGTTCCGCGTGCCGCAGGCGACACCGATGGCCTTTCCGTTCGGCGCATTGCTAGCGGGGTTGCTCTCGATGGGCCGCTTGATGAGCGACAACGAGATCACTGCGATGCGCACCTCGGGGATTCCGGTGTGGAGAATCGCCGTCACGCCCTTGCTCTTCGGTTTCGCGGCATTCGGCATTTCCTACTTCGTCAACGAGAACGTCGCCCCGGCTTCCGTCGAAATCTCCACGCGCACGTTCTATCAGATCCTCTATCACACCGACTCGCTGCCGGTCGAGCCACAGTTCTTCCGCAAGGATCCCGAAAACGGCAACACCTTCTACGTCAACCAGGTGTTGCCCGACAATAAAACGATGGAAGGCGTGCAGGTCTTTAAGACCGGACGCTACGGCATCTACGTTGAGACGTTACAAGCCAAGACGGCAACGGTCGAGAACACCCAGCTGGCTTTACACGACGTGGTGGACACTCGCTATAACAGCGACGGATTCGTAAACAGTCAACAGCGCGTCAAAGAGGTGTTGATCGGATTACCGCTCGCCGCAACGGCTGAGGAGTTCATGAGCAATCAGAACTCGGATCCATGGACGATGTCGAGCAAGAATCTCAAAGACCACGTCTCGTTGCTTGAGAAGCAGGGAATTGGCGGATCGGCGCTGGGAAATCTTCAGATCAACCTGTACAACAAGCTCTCGTGGCCGTTCGCGTCGTTCATCGCCGTGATCCTCGCGGTGCCGTTGGCGCTTCGTTTCGGCAAGCGCGGGCAAATGCTCGGCATCGCCATGGCGATTCTCTCGTTCTTTGGCTACTTCTTACTCACATCGGCCGCCGCTGCTCTTGGACGCAACGGTGAAATGAATCCACTCGTGGCTGCATGGCTCCCGAACATCATCATGGGCGCCACCGGTCTCACCTTACTCTGGCTGGAAGAACACTAAGGCGTGAGTTCGCGACCTTCAAGCCGTCGAGGTGCCGCGGCAATCGCGTGCCTCCTCGCCGTCTTCGCTACGTACGTGCCCGCGCGCGGTCAAACGGCCGACGACAACACGCGCGTACTAGCGTTGCTCAACGGGCAGTCCTGTGCCGTGCACGAGGCAAGGCTGTTCGCACAGGAAGTCGGACAAGCGCAAGAGCCTGAAGGTAGCCGCTACGTCGCACAGTTCCAAGTAACGCCCTCGCCGTCGCCGAGCGGCTCGCCCTCGCCGTTCGCAACGCCGTCATTCGCGCCGCACACCGGTGCGACGACGCAGCTGGTCGCAACCCCGCAGCCCAGCGGCTCACCCGTCACCCCGCCGCCGATTCCAACTGCTTCACCGAACCCGTTCGATCAGAACCAGCCGGTATTCGTAGAGCGCGGCGGCGACACACCGCCGCCGATCACGCCGGCCGGACAGCCGCTGCCGACCGCGAGCCCGAAGCCGTCGGCGTCGCCGACGACCAAGCCGACGCTACCGCCGAACTACATCGCCGTGCTCGCCGACAAAGTTTCCGGCAATACCGGCCCCGGAAAACCGGGTGACGCTTCGGGTAACGTGCACATTCTCTACGGCGCCGAAGAGATCGTCGGCGACGACGCGCACTACGACGGCTTGCGCACGGTCACGATCACCGGCCATCCGTTCATCATCAACCATGCGAGAGACTCGGTACTCCAAGCGGACAAGATCACGTTCGACACGATCGATCAGACCGCGATTCTGACCAACGGCCGTGGCACGAGCTCCGAAGGCGTCAACGTCGGGCTGGTGCATTTCAACGCCAAGGATCTACACACGGATGCCGAGGGTGTCGGTCACGGCCTCGCGCCGTCGGTTACGACCTGCGAGCATGAGCGGGGCGGCTACCACATCACCGGTCGCAACATGGACGTCTATCCCGGCGATAAGATCGTCATTTACAAGGCGATCCTCTGGCTCGGTGCGGCCGCGGTCTTCTTCCTTCCGAAAGTTGTGATTCCGCTGCGCACGGTCGATAACCCGGATCAGCGACCGAAGTACTTTCCCGACGTCGGCTACGACTCATACGAAGGCTTTTGGATCAAGACGCGGACGACGTTCGGCAAGGACCAGTATTTCTACGGTTACTACGTCGTCAATTACTTCACCAAGGTCGGATTAGGCCTTGGCTACGTCGCGTTTTATACCAAGAAGAACGGTCGCCGGAGCGCGAACGTCAACTTCTACGAGATTCACGACAAACGCGTCGACCAAACGACCGACAACCTGACGTTCGGCGAAACCGAGAACTTCTCGCAGACGCTGCGCTCGAACTTCCAGCTCTCGTATCAGTCGAACTTCGGGCCGTACACCGACCTTCCGTCGACCACGCAGGTCAGCGAAACGATCGCGCACCAAACGGCACACACCTCGCAACAGTACAGTTATACGCGCAGCACGACCGGATCGCAGTCCAGCAGCAACAGCTTCTCGTTCACCGATAACGATCAGTTCAACTCGCACTTGAGCAATGCGTTCAATCTCAACGTTTCCAGCAGCTCGACGAACTACGGTGGCAATGCGTCGACGAACTCAACGGCAACGGTCAACGACCTGTTGCACTACGTCACACCGAGCTACGACTACCAGCTCACCTACGATAAGACAATCGCGGCGCAACCGTACGGCGACGACGAGGTGCCCCAGCTACAGATCAAGCCCTACAAGTTCTTTCCGCACTTCGTGATTCCAATGTCGGCAAACTTCACGGTCGGCGAATACAGCGAGCCGGCCTACGACTTTTCGGCTAGTCGCGCCAATATGGCGTTCGTACTCGGACCCGAGATCGCGAATATCTACGGAAGCGACCTGCAAGCCACGGTCAACGTCAACCAGTACGCATACAGCACGGGCGACTTGAAGGCGTCGATCCAGCAGCAGGCGTCGCTCACCACACCGATCAGCCAGCACTTCGTCAACACACTGACCTACAGCGAAGAGAACTACAACGGTCCGGCCTCGGTTCCGTTTTACACGCTCGATCAATTCCCGGGCGTCAACACCAAGAACGCGCAGGACCTGGTGCGTGTGCTCAACGGTAATACCTATAACCTCGCGGTCGGCTTTGCGACCAACTTCATCCCCGAGGCGCAACCGGTGAGCTATCAACTTACCGTGCAGCCCTCACCGCGTTCGCTGGTGCTGCTCGGTGGTTCGTTCATCCCCGGTCCCGGGCAAGGCTTTGAAACAACCAACCTGCAGCTCTCGACACCTCTCGGTCGCGACACGCAAGCACAGTTCGTCACCACGATCGATTGGCTCAATCACGCGCGGCTCGAACAGAAAGTGCTATACATCACGCGCACGATCGGCAACTGTTATCAGTTGCAAGGGCTCTACAACGAGTCGCAAAAGCTCGTAACGTTCCAGATCAACATCTTGGCCTTCCCCAACCAGGGCGCAACCTTCGCGTTGGGTCAAGGCGGCCCGCTCATCCCGACCTCGTTCAATAACTTGTAATCAGGGGTTGTTGGCGATGTCGCCACCCGAGAGCGCGTCGGATATCGACGGATGCGTGCCGGTCTGCGAGTAAAACGCGCCGGTATCGAACGCCATCGAGACGTCGAGCGTCGGCGATGCGTAGGTTTGATCGTTGGGGCCACCGGCGCCGAGCGAGTCGATGATCGTGAGGCTGCCCTGCGACTCGTAATTCGAGACTTGCCCCTGCAGCACGAAGAAATTAAAGTTCCACAGATTGGAGACCGTTACGCCGGAGCTCGTCGGCGTCGGGCTTGGGCTGCCGCTTGGGGTTGGGCTCGCGGATCCTGAAGCCGTCGGACTCGGTGACGGAGAGGTCGTCGCGCTAAACAGCGCGAGGACGCGAGAAAAGACGACGGTAAATTGATTGCCTTGCCCGTTGCTGTTCAGCGTGAGGATCAACTGCTGCGGCGTCGCGCCGATCGGGTAGAGCACCGGGACTTGCGTCGTGTTATTGGGACGATAGTAGTAATAGGCGTAGGCTTGAACGGCGCCGCCGGCACCGCCGACGACGATGGCCATCGAATAGCCGGCGTAGTTGTTGCTCAGCGTGACCGGCAAGGGCGTGGTGCCGCTGCCTGAGGTGTTAAACACGATCGCATAGGAGTCGCTCGAGAAGTTGAATACCGTCTGGACATTGAACTTTACGCTCATAAAGCCCGACTCCAATCCGCCGGGGCCGATGCCAACGCGATTGGGCGTCACCTGTCTACCGCACGACGAGGCAATGAGCGCCGCCACTGAACCCGTCACAAAACCTGCTCTACGAATCATGCTTTCCTCGGAACGCTTGCGCGCCGCATTGCTTGTGCTGCTTTCCGGCGTCTTGTTTGCGCTGGCGTTTCCGCGCGCTGGCTTCGCGTGGGCGGCACCG
>DATHMY010000068.1:0-15103 GCA_035486535.1 Candidatus Acidiferrum sp. | reverse complement strand
CTCGATCAGCGTCCTGAACAAAGGTCACCGTACCTTGCGGGCTCACACGTACGCTCGCCGCCGGTGCGCTCGCGCATTCGGTGAAACGCGAGAGCAACACGATCTCGACCACGCTTGCGCGACCGTCGATCGGGACATCCGCATCGAGCGTTGCATCGCGCAGGCGATCGCCGGCGGCTGACGCCACCTCGCGCCCGTTGACCTCAACCTGAACGCTTCCGTTATTCAACGAGCCGCCCGCGGTAATCGGAAAGTGCAGGAGTACCCGCTTGAGCCCGGTGTGAACGGGCAGGCGGATGCCGATCGCTCCGCCATCGAGTGCGATGCCTTGAGGATAGCCAAGCGCGCCCAACGGAATCGTTGTGCGTACCAGCGACAGAGCGAGAGCCGCGCCGATGATCACTCTCCGTAGGCTAACCTACGAATGCCGCGCTAACACTCCCGTTACTGCACGAAGTGGACGTCGGTCGGGGCTTGAGGCGGGGTCTTGATCGAAATGAAGCGCAGCGGCGCCGCTGAGGTCTGGACAAGTCCGGCGTGATTGGTGCCCATTGGGATCACAACCATCGTGCCGGGCTTGATCGGCACTTGTTGGCCGCCGAGCCACTCGGTGCCGGTACCGTCGAGCACGACCTGAATCTCGTTCGCATCGGCGTGGTAGTGTTTGAGCGCGGTACCGGTTTGAAGCGCGAGCGTCATGCCGGCAGTCGTCACCAGCGTTTTCGAACGGAGATTCGGAAAGGTCGTTGACGGTGCGGGCATTGCGTCTGGGGTGATCGCTAGGAGATCGATCTCGCCAGCCTGCAAGGCGCTCGTGTTCGCCGGCGGCGCGTCGGCGCCGTTCAACAAATGGATGTCGGTCGGCGGCTGCGGTGGCGTTTTGAACGCAACCAAGCGCAACTTTCCGCCGGAGGTATCGACGATGCAGGCGTGAGCAGTATTCACCGGAATCACGACGAGCATGCCGGCCCGCAGCGGGACCTGACGGTCGCCGAGCCACTCCGTGCCGGTTCCGTCGAGGATCAGTTGAATCTCGTTGGATTCAGCATGATAGTGCTTGGGCGCACCGCCGATCGAAAGCGCGGCGGTCATCCCGTCGGCTGCAACCAGTGTCTTCTGATGAAGTAAGGGAAAGGCCGGCGACGTCGGCATCGCATCCGGCGTGATCGCCAGCAGATCGATGGTCACGGGCTGCAACGGCGGCGCGGCGGCAATCGCGAAACCAAGCGCGGCGAGCCCAAGAAAGCGCGGCAAATGTTTCATTTGAAGCGTATCAGCCGTGGGTGCCCAGAATCCTCCGTTCGCGAAACGATCCGGGCGTCAACCCGGTGACCGCTTTGAAAACGCGCGTTAGGTGGCTCTGATCGGCAAATCCGCACGCGGCCGCGATCTCGGCCAAGCTGATGGTTTCGTCGCCGATCAGCCGGCACGCGTGCTGCACCCGCAGCCGGCTCACATAGTCGCCGATCGTTGCGCCCTCGTCAAGCCGAAAACCACGCGCGAGCGAGGCGGGATGAATGCCGGCACGATCGGCCAGCGATTCCAAGGAGAGGCGCTCAGCGAATCGTTCGCGCAGCACGGCTTTGACGTCGTTGACCCAGGCGCGCTGTGGGCGATCGCGATCGACCAGGCGCAGCGCGATGCCGAGCATTTCGGAGACGACCGCGTCGGCCTCTAACGCATCCAATTCCTCGTCGACGAATTGGTTGAGGAGGTGCGCTGCGAGCCAAACGGCTTCGCCGTACTGCAGTTCGAGGCGCCACGCTGACGTGTCAAAGTGCATCCCGATCCGCGCTTGCCATTCGTCGGCGAGCTCGATGGCAAAGAGTGTGGTGTCGTCGCCCATTCGATCGGAGTGCACGAGCTTAGGGGGATGAAAGGCAAGACTGAACGGTTCGTAATGCGCCGTCGTACCCTCGTGGGTCTCTTCGTATTCGCCGGCGACAAGCAAAGTAAAGTACGCCAGCGCGTGTTCGTGCACGTCGATCTGCCGGGCGCGCGGGTGGTGAATGATTGAGAAATTCAACCCGCCGATGCGCGCGGCGCGCTCGACGCTCCCATACCACTCGCCCGGACCAAGCCGCTCCGCTGCCATACTGCCATCTTCGGCACAGACGCGGTGATTGTCTTGAACGATCCTTGCCTGAGCGCGCAAATCGCGTTCAAGACGCGGCGCGAGCGTTGCGCCATCATAGATCGATGACTAGACGAACGTTATTGAGCGCTTCCATGGTTGCCGGCGTCGCCGCGGCGGTGCCACAGGCGCTCCACGCTGCCGACCTCGGTGCCGCTGCGCCACCGCTCAAAGTGCCGTCCGATGGAAAGATTCGCGTGGCCTTCATGATCTCGAGCGGCGCCAACCTCATCGACCTCGCCGGCGCATGGGAAACATTCCAAGATACGATGTTGCCGAATGGCGACATGCCGTTCGAGCTTTTTACCGTCGCTGAAACAACCAACATCGTCGAAATGACGGGTGGACTCCGCGTCGAACCGGCCTACTCGTTCGCCGCCGACGACATTCCGCACGCCAACATCTTGGTGGTCGGCGCGCAGAGCGATGGCTCGGAACAATTCATGCGCCTCCTGCGCGACGTCCAAGGCAAGGTCGACCTTACGATGTCCGTTTGTACCGGCGCGTTCAAGCTCGCGAAGTCGGGTATCCTCGACGGCAAGGCGGCAACCACGCACCACGAGTATTACGACCAGTTTGCCAAAGCGTTTCCGAAGGTTACGCTGATACGCGGGCCGCGCTTTGTCGACAACGGCAGCATCATCACCGCCGGCGGTCTCACCTCGGGCATCTCCGCCGCCCTGCATGTGATCTCGCGCTACTATGACGCGCCGACCGCGGCGAAGACTGCCGCCTACATGGAGTTCGTTCCGACAAACCGCCCCACGTAAGGACCCGGCCGCCCGGTCGCTTTCGACGCAAATGCGGGTACGAACATCCTTATGAATACGCTTGCAAAGCTTCTATCGGGCATCGCGCTGGTCGCCGGAATCCTGTTTGCGTCGACCACGGCAAGCGCGGCTCCGGCGGCTGCCGGCGCGAATCTCAGTCTCGCCTCCTCGCTGATCGCGAGCGGCGGAGGCCCTGGCAGCTATTCCACCGTCCGCGCATTTGACGCAATGATCGGCAGCGACGCCGTGCTCGCGAACGAACGGCAGATCGCCACGACGTACGGACAGAGCAACGAGGACCACTTCGTGCACATGTTCGACTACGCGATCGCCGATGCGTGGCAGCTGGCCGGCAAGAATAACGTCTCGCTGCCTCCTCCGTCGGGCGTCACCGGGCAAGTGCTCGCCACACAACTGCTGCAAGCCGGCATCGGTCCCGGCAGCACGTTCGATGCAGCGCGCATGCTAACGTCGCTCTTCGGCGACAAGATCGCAACCCAAGTGATGGCCGATCTCAACGCCAAGTACGGGGCCGGCGCGTCGGATAACTTCGATCGCATGGCGGACCAGTTCTTCCATGACATCGGCCAGAGCGTCGGAATGAACGTTTAGCGCGCCGTCACGAGATACCGGCGTCCCGCATACGAATCAGTTGCTCGACCGTGGCGTTATAGCCGCGGTCGTGCACGTGCCGGGCGAACTCGACGGTCACCCCGTGATCGGCGAGCCGAACGAGATCCTGGGCGGAAGGGCGATAGCCCAGGGCTTGGAGCCCCGAAATATATCCAACGGTGACGCCGTGATCGCGTAACCGAATCAGTTCCTCCGGCGTCGGACGATACCCGAGCGCTTGCACACCCTGCACGAACTCGACCGTCACGCCGTGATCGCGCAGGCGTACCAAGTCGTTGGCGCCGAGGTTCCGGTAACCCAGCGACGCGAGACCGGTCACATAGCGCTCATCGACGCCATGGTTGAGAACGCGGATGATGTCGTCGGTTGTCGTGATCGTGCTGCTGTTGCGCCTCAGCATATCGATGAACGCGATCGTAGCGTTGGCCATCGTCAGACGCAGCTGCTGCACGTCGTCGGGGCGTGAGATACCGCGCGCGGCGAGCGCGTCCGAAAAACTGCTGCTCGGCGAAAAGCTGAATGTGCCGCCGGCACTCCCATGCGCGGCCGTCCCGGTGCAGTGAAGCGTTCCGGCTTCGCGAGCCACGTCGAACCGCACGTTGCTCGACGCCGCTTGGAGTTGATCGCGGGTCAGACCCGTGAGCGCCGAGAGTGGAACGTCGCGACTCCAATCCGAGTGCTCGTTGTCGGTGTCGTAGCGTACGCCGAACTGCACGTTTGCCGTGTCGCTCGACGTTGACTGAACGCTCCACGTGCCGCCGAGCGTCGACTGGGCGTGGGCCGCGCTCGCGAATGGGAGCACGAGGGCAGCGGTTATCAGAGCCACGCTCACGCGCAGCTTCACGATTGGTTTCATTGAGAGCTATACTCCTGCGTCTCTAAGTCGAATGAGTTGGTCTACCGTCGGGTGTCCCTTGATCAGTCCCGAGCTCTGGATACGCTGCACGAATTCGAGGGTGACGCCGCTATCGCGCAGGCGGATGTAGTCTTCCGGCGCGAGGTTGGGGTAGCCGAGCTGGGCGAGACCAGCGATATACGCGCCGGTGACGCCTGAATCAGCGAATCGCGCTAGCGTGGACGCCGGCATCGGCGTGAGTCCGTCACGGTGCATCTCGTCAACGAGTCCGGGCGTTACGCCGCGGTTCGCCAGCGAGACCAAGTCGTCGATTGAAAGGTTCTTGAATCCGGCGTCGGCCAGCGCATCGATCAGCCCCCGCGACGAACGCGGCACCGTTGCCGGTAACGTTGGCGCCGGCGGCGCCGTTGCGTAGGCTATGCGCTGCGCGAGGCGCGTATCAACAATTGTTATGGATTTCTTGACGGTCTGCGTTTTTACGATCGTGGTCATCTTAACCGCGGCGTCAGCGTGCGCTGCCGGTTTCGCCGTCGCTTCGCCTGCCGGTTCACCCTCGCTCGGCCGTAACACGACGTCCTGTTCTGATGATGCAGCGATTTGCGCCTGCGTTTGCGCCGGCACGGCAAGCGCCGTAAGCCGCACCCCGGCCAGTGCGATCGAGATCCCCAGCACCGTAATTGCCGTGACCTTGGCGAATGTACCCAGGCGCGTCGAGGCGTTGTGATTGCGCTCGACCAGACGCGCTACGCGCACCGCGATCTGGCGCCGCGATCCAATGAATCCGGAGGCTGCGGCATGCCGGCGGCGCGGCGCGGTACGCGCGATTTCATAGAGACAACGCGCGAACGCTACCCGCTCGTCCGATGCGGCTGCAGCGGCGTCATCACACGCGATCTCGCGCTCGATCGCCATCGCGCGCCCCGCAATGTGTACGACCGGATTGAACCACAGCACGGCGGCAAGCAAACGCTGTACGAGGTTGGCGTAGTCGTCGTAACGGCGAACGTGTGCGTATTCATGGCGCAGCACGCGCTCGAGATCGCCGTCGGGCAACGCCTCGGCCATCGCCGCCGAAAGCGCAATTGCCGGGCGGAGGAATCCGATCGCGCATGGCTCGGCGACGCTTGGCGAGATGCCCACGACCACGCGTCGCGACCACGCGCTGCCGAATCCTTGGACGCGCGCCGTCAACGCGCCGCTGGTCACCAGCGACGACTTAACCGTTTTCAGCGATGCATAGGCGACCCCTAAACGCGCAAGCAGCATCGATGCGATGCCGAGCCACACGAGCAGCAGCGGCGACGGTAGATACCGCGCGGGCTGCGCCGGCGCCGCCTGCGCGACCGTCGTGGATTTCGCGGGCAACGGCTGCAGCACGACGTCTGAGACGATCCGAGCGACCACCGGCACCGGCGACTCGCTCACCGGCAGCGCGATCGTGCGCGAGGGCATCGCTAGATCGGCGATCGGCAAGAGAGCCGCCGCGACGAGGACCGCGCACCACATAACGTAGCGTTGCGCTGCGGTCGTGCGCGGAATAAAACGCAGGCCGGCGCCTACGGTCAACGCGATCGCGGCGCTCT
Organism: Candidatus Acidiferrum sp.; assembly: GCA_035486535.1. Taxonomy (GTDB): domain Bacteria; phylum Vulcanimicrobiota; class Vulcanimicrobiia; order Vulcanimicrobiales; family Vulcanimicrobiaceae; genus Aquilonibacter. Next base: position 9,127 of record DATHMY010000068.1, on the reverse strand, counting down.
GCCACAGTGCGTTGAGAAGCGCCCAGAACACATGCTGCTGGTTCATGATTGCGATGCCTCGTCGATCAAACGGCGCATCGCGTGCAGTTCCTCACCCGAAAGTTCTTCGTTTTCAAGCAGACGCACCGCAAGCAGACCGGCAGAATTATGGAAGAAACGTTTCATAACACTCTGCACCGCGGCACGTGCCGCGTCGTCACGTTCAACCTTTGCGTGATAAATGAAGGCGCGACCACGCTCCTCATGGCGCAGATACCCCTTTTTTTCCATGATGCGCAGCATCGTCTGCACGGTATTGAACGCGGGGCGCTCGCGCTCGGGCAACGCGTCGAGCACTTCGGCCACCGTCGCGCTTCCGCGCTTCCATAGCACTTCCATGAGCCGTTGCTCGCCTTCGGTGAGCGTTTCGGATCGTTTACGGGGCATCGCGTCCTCTTAATCCGTTTAACCATTCGTCAATACCTAACGAATTAGGTGCCACCCTGGCAGCATAGCGCGTGGGAGCCCCTGTGTCAACCGGCGAACGGCGCGCGCATGCGCCGCGTGCAGGTTCCCGGTCCACTGGCACTTGCTGCTCTTGGCGTAGTGTTTGGCGACATCGGTACGAGCCCGCTCTACACGCTGAACACCTGTTTCACCGCGACGAACACGACCGTTACGATGAGCAATGTGCTGGGGGTTATCTCGTTGCTGGCCTGGGCGCTGATCGTCGTCGTCTGCATCAAGTACGTCACGGTCTTAATGCGCGTGGATCATGAAGGTGAGGGCGGCATTCTTGCGCTGCTTGCGTTAGCCCAGCCGCCCAAACTGCTCGGGAAACTCACGACGACACGTTGGCTCATTCCGGTCGTGGTCATCGGCGCAGCGATGTTGATCGGTGACGGCATGATCACGCCGGCTATCTCGGTGATCTCGGCAGTGGAGGGCCTCAATGTAGCCACGCCGGCCGCGCAGCCGTACATCGTACCGATCTCGGCAGCCGTCCTGCTCGCACTGTTTCTGATTCAATACCGCGGCACGCAGGTGGTTGGATCGCTCTTTGGCCCGGTCATGCTGCTGTGGTTCGTCGCCATCGGCATTGCCGGCGGTGTGGCGATCGCCGCACACCCGGCGATCGTCACCGCGATCAATCCGTACTGGGCGTTCTGGTACGTCTTCCACCACGGCATCTACGGCTTCCTGATCTTTGGCGGCGTCATCCTCGCGCTCACCGGCGCCGAGGCACTGTACGCCGATCTCTCGCACTTCGGACGCATTCCGATCACCTGGGCGTGGTATGGCGTCGTTTTTCCCGCGCTGTTACTCAACTACTTCGGGCAGGGCGCGAGCATTCTCGGCAACGCAAAGGCGATCGACTCGCCGTTTTACGCGCTCACCACCGGCTGGACGCTAGTGCCAATGGTCGTGCTCGCCACGCTTGCCACCGTCATCGCTTCGCAAGCCTTGATCTCCGGTGCGTTTACACTCACCGAGCAGGCCATTGCGCTCAATCTCTCGCCGCGCATGCGCGTGATTCATACTTCGCAAGACGAGCGCGGTCAGGTCTATCTACCGTTCGTCAACACGCTGGTTGCCATCGTGTGTTTGATCTTGGTGTTCACCTTCCGCAGCAGCGCGCGCCTGGCCGCAATGTACGGCCTGGCGGTGGCGTGTACGATGCTGGCGACGAGCCTAGCATTTTACGTCGTCGCAACCACCGTCTTCAAGTGGCCCAAGCGCTTCGTGATTCCCGGTATGGCACCGTTCGTGCTGATCGATGCGCTCTTCGTTACGTCGGGCTTGCCGAAGTTCTTAGACGGTGCCTGGGTGCCGATCGCGGTCAGCGCGATCATCGCTTTCATCTCGCTCACGTGGCTCAAAGGGCGGCGCGCGCTTGCGAGTGTGCTCGCGGCAGACCAACAGCCGCTCGCCGAATTTATCGCGCATTATCCGCGACCAGCTTCACCGACCGGACAAGCCGTGATGCTGACCAACGATCCGCGCGGAATACCGTTCGTGCGTAGCCACCCGGTGCTTTCGACCTTTCTCGACGATGCGAAGATCGTGCTGCTTACCCTCGATCCTGCATCGCGTCCCTACGTCGAACAAGCCAAGCGCGCGACCATCGAGCAGATCGAGCCCACGGTCTTCGTCATCCGAGCGAGCTTCGGGTACATGGAGGAGCCATCGATCAAATACATCGTCAGCGCTTGCAATAAGCTCGACTTCAAGCTCGATGACGAGCGCACGATCTTCTTCTTCTCCGTGCCGGCGATCGTCGGGCGCGCGAAGAACGGCATGCATCAAAGTCAGCGCGCGCTCTTCGCCTGGCTCTCACGCGTCTCGCGCTCGCTAGTGGACGATCTTGAAATCCCGCCAAATCGGCGCGTCGGCATCGGCGTTGAAGTGGAGATCTAGGGGATCGCGTCGAAGCGTGGTGCTTTCTATGCCACTCTTATCTCGGAGCGCGCCGGTCGATGCGTGAAGTCTTTGCGACGGTAGCGCGGTGGCTTGACGCCGGCGTTCCATGCGCCCTCGCGACATTGGTTGAGCTTCGCGACGCGAAAACGGCGCCGATTGGAACCACGGTCGCGGTGGCCGACGACGGGCGCATTGTGGGCAATATCGGCGCGGGCTGCTACGAGGCCGAGATCATCGAGAGCGCGCAACGTACGCTTGCCGACGGCGTCTTGCGTCCGCTCGACATCAGCCTTGATAGCGACGATGAGCTCCGTGGAGGAACCGGCTGCGGCGCGACGATGTGCCTGCTGATTTGGCGTCCGGGCTGCGCATTTGCTGATGATGCGCGCGCAATCGTCGCCGGCGATCATGCTGTCACGCTGAACGTTGGTACCTTCGAATATGTCTTTCCGCCCAAAGATCGGCTGATCTTGATCGGTGCAACGTCACTTGCTGCCGATCTCGCGGCCATTGGGCGTCGCATGGACATGCGCGTAACCGTGGTTGATCCGCGCCCGGCCTTTGCGACCCCAGAGCGTATTGCCGACGCCCACGCAATCGTTCGCGAATGGCCCGACGACTATCTCCCACTCGCGCTCTCATCGGACACCGCGATCGTCGTCCTTTCACACGATCCGAAGTTCGATCTTCCCGCGCTGCGTTGCGCGCTGCGTTCCAACGCGCCGTATATCGGCCTGTTGGGCAGCCGGCGCGCGCAAGCCTCACGCCGTAAAGCGTTACGTGCGCAAGGCTTTGACGACGCCGCCATCGCGCGTATTCGCGGGCCGGTCGGACTGGATATTGGCGGCGTCACCACCGCGGAAACGGCGATCTCGATTCTTGCCGAGATCGTCGCGCAGCGTAGCGGACGCGACGGCCGTCCACTGCAGGCTCACGAGGGAGCGATTCACTGAGCGTTGCTGCGCGGCAAGACGACGACTACCGGGTGATGCCGTTGCTCTTCGGCCTTACCTTCGTCTCGGGGTTGGCCGACGCGGTCACCTTCCTCACGCTCGGCCAAGTCTTCGTCGCCAATATGACCGGCAACGTGGTGTTGCTCGGCTTTGCGATCGGCGGCGCCAAGCATATTTCGATTGTCGGTTCGTTCATCGCGATCGCGGCGTTCATGATCGGTGGAATTGTCGGGGGGCGCCTGAGCCGGCGTCACGGCGAGAGCGGACCGCACTTGATCGCGGTAACGACCTTCGTCGAGATCTTCCTTATGCTGGGAGCGGGCGCGTGCGCGTGGCGATTAGGCTGGTCCGGCGGCATCGCTTATGCGATCACTGCCGTGCTGGCCGTCTCCATGGGACTTCAAACCGCGGTCGCGCGCAGCTTGGGTGTTGCGGATATCACGACGACGGTCATCACGCAGACGCTTGCCGGGATCGCAATGGACCTGCCAATCGCCGGGGGAACCAACACGCGGGCGCGGCGGCGTGTCACGGCGGTTGTGCTGATGTTTGCCGGCGCGCTCGTCGGGGCGGTACTGATCTTCAGGCTCGGCGTCCCAGTTGCGCTGCTCGCGGCGGCGCTCACCTTCGCGATCGTGTCAGCCTGGTCATGGAGGATCAGAGCGGCGCAACCGTAGTCAAAACACGCGGGTCGGGATAGGTATGGCACAAGATCATATTTCACGTACCGCCAACGTCAAATGGGTTGGCGATGTAGCCAAGGGTCACGGCGACATCACGACCGCGAGCGGTAAAGTTTCGGCATCCTATTCGTTCGGCACGCGCTTCTCCGGTGATCCCGGCACCAATCCCGAAGAGTTGCTCGCTGCGTCACACGCGGCGTGTTTCACGATGGCTACCAGCGCCGTGCTCACCCGCGCCGGCCATGCACCGACGTCGCTCGACACAACGGCCACGGTCTACCTCGACCGCGCCGGCGAGGGCTATAAAGTCCCCAAGATCGAGCTGGCCATAAGCGGCGTCGTTCCCGGCATCAGCGCAGCGGAGTTCGATACGTACGCAAAACAAGCCGAAGCCTCGTGCCCGATCAGCAACGCGCTGCGGGCCGTCCCGATCAGCGTACGTTCGACGCTTACGAGTGGATAAACCACGACGCGATCATCCCGCCCGCACTAATGAGCATCAGAGCGAACGCGAGCCAAAGCCAGAGCCGCGCAACCTTCGAGACGACCAGGTCTTTGAGTAGCTTGCGATCCGATGCGATGCGAATGATCGCGTAGATTAGCGGCACCGCAGCAACGCCGTTAAAGACCGCCGACCAAAACAGCGCCTTAATTGGGTCAATGTGCAGCAGGCCCATGATCGCGCCGGCCACGATGCCAAGTGCGATGATGCCGTAGAAACCGCGAGCACGCCAGGGTTTCTGCTCCAGGCCCTCGCGCAAGCCGAAGAGTTCGGCGAACATGTACGCCGACGCGCCGGCAAGTACCGGGACAGCGAGCAGTCCCGTCGCCACAATACCGAGGGTGAAGAGGGCATAGGCGAAATTGCCGGCCAGCGGCCGCAACGCTTCCGCTGCTTGCTGCGCGGTGGCGATGTTGGTCGAACCGTGCGCGCCAAGCGTCGATGCGGTGGTAACGATAATGAAGAACATCACCAGGTTGGAAAGGACGGCACCCGTATTCGCGTCGCCGTGAATCTCGCTAATCGAGCGCGTCTCCATCGTCGGGTCACTGGTGCGCGCTTGATGTTCTTCGGCAGTCATCGAGGTTTGCCAAAAGAATAGGTACGGCGTGATCGTCGTTCCGAGCGCGGCCGTCAGCGTCGTGAGCCACGCGGCGTTCAGCCGAATGTGTGGAATAACTGCGCTCAGCAGTACCGTCGGCCAAGGCGGGTGCACGATGAACGCCGTGATGATGTAGGCCAAGAGCGAGGCGCACAGCCACTTCATCACGTTAGCAAAGTGCCGGTACGAGAAAAAGACCTCGACCACGATCACGATACCCGCAAACACGACAAGGAACAGTGTTGCAGGCAACGGTCGTGAGAGCATGTGCGCCGCTGCGGACATGGCGTTGAGATCCGCACCAATATTGAACGTATTCGCAAGGCCGATCAGGATCGCGAGCGAAATCGCCAAAAAACGCGGCATCGTCTTCGAAAGCGATGCCATCAGCCCCGCCTCGGTCGCTATCCCGATTCGCGCGCACGTGCCGTCCAGCACAGCCATCATCGGGGTCGTAATGAGGGCCGTCCAGAGCATCGAAAAGCCGGTCGACGCGCCGGTGATCGAGTAGGTCGCGATACCCGAGGGATCGTCATCCGCCGCACCGGTGATCAGTCCGGGGCCGAGCGCTCGCGCCCAGCGCGACACACGGCGCCGAACATCTAGGTTCGTCGCAAGGCTCATTGGCTAGTATCTTACCCCAACCGGCGGCAGTCTAGCGAATGGCGCGCCTCTTTCTCCATACACGTGATAGGTGCGAGAACCGCTGCCGCGTGACTCGGCGTGCTAGAGCCACCAGTGCGCTCCGAGTGCAAAGTTGAACGTCGCCGCGTAGGTGCAATACATCAGCCAGATGCCGGTAGCGACGTGAAAGAAGCCCAGCACCTTCGGCGTCTTGATCACGCCGAACCGTTCTAAGCCCTCCGAAATATACACCAGCACCAGACCGATGAAGATGATCGCCACCGGAATGTCGCCGGCTGACCAAAAGACGAGCAAACCTAACAGCGAGATCAGCGTGAACGCGATCGACATCCAGGCGTCGGGTTCGGGCGCCCCCGCAATCAGGCGGCGGCCGGCCAGTGCAAACCAGTGTACGCCGTAGGCGGTGAATGCAAGGCCGGCCATATAGAGCGGCGCGCCCTTAAAGACTTGGAACCACGTTAAGCCGACGAAGATGTACGTGCCGGCGACCAACTGCATGAAGCCGGGCATCCAAACGCCCCAGAGTCCCATGCTTCGATCGACTTCCGGCGATGAACGTGGCCAACCGAAGAGTTCCTGACCGCCGAAAATAAAGTAGCCGGTCGCTAGCCCAAAGAAGCCGATCGCAAGCGGCACATACACGGACGGTTCGAGTGCAAATTGTGTAGCCATGGCGCGGTTATACCCCCGATAAATCGTAGTCAACGGTGACGGGCGCATGATCGCTGAAGCGCTCACCCTTATAAATCGAGGCAGAGCGTACGGAGTTGCGCAGGTCGGGCGTGATCATCTCGTAGTCAATACGCCAACCCAGGTTATTGGGATAGGCCTTCGGCCAGCCTGGCCACCACGTATATTGCTTGGGCTCGGAGTTCACGACCCGAAACGCGTCGACCCAACCGGCGCCGTCGATCAGTGCATCCATCCAGGCGCGCTCTTCGGGGAAAAAGCCGGTGACGTGCGCGTTACGCACCGGATCGAATGTATCGATGGCCCTATGCGCAATGTTGTAGTCGCCACAGATGATGAAGGATCGACCCGATTTACGCAGACCGGCGAGCATGATCAAAAACCGCTCGAGAAAATCCATCTTCACTGCCTGCCGGGCCGGCCCCGACGTGCCCGACGGCACGTAGACGCTCGCGATCGAGAGCGCGCCGAAGTCAGCCTGAACGTAGCGCCCTTCCGCATCCACGTCGGGCCAACCGAATCCGCGGACGACGGCGTCGGGTTCGCGTCGCGTGTAGAGCGCGACGCCGCTGTAACCGCGGCGCTGCGCATCGACGTAGAATGCATGCATGCCGGCGAGTTGCGCGGCTTCGAGCGGCAGCTGGTGTTCCTGTGCGCGCGTTTCTTGCAGGCAGATCACGTCGGCGTTTTCGGCGGCCGCCCAAGCGAAGAATCCCTTGCGCGCCGCGGATCGAATGCCATTCACGTTGCAAGTGATAACGCGCACCGCTCGCGCTTACTTCGGTGGCCCGCCGTCGATGACGGTGGGTTGCCCGAGTTCGGAGAAGCGGTTCAACTCCTCTTTCGAAAGCGGGGTCACGCGCGCGACGAGTTTGCCGGAGATCCAGCGCATCCAGATCTTCTGCCCACCGGGGATGTCGTAGGTCGAGCCGTCGATCATCGTCACGTGCACCGGCAATGCCGGATCGGAGAGATGGTACACGTTCAGGCGCACCCCGTCGAAGGGATCGACCGCGATATCGCCTTCCGTTCCACGCACACCGATCTGTCCGGTTGGCGTGGTGAACGTATAATCCGCGTGAGCTCCAGTGGGATGCTTCACTTCGAACCGCATCTTCCCCTCAAAGAGCACGAAGTGCGCGTGCGCGACGTCCGCCTGCGAAAACGTGTCAAGCTTGAGCACGCTGTTGCTGGCCATGAGAATCTGCGACGAATCGCCCAGGGTGATCGACGCCATTGACGCCGCGCCGGTGCGGGCGACGTCGTCGTCGGCGATCACGGTCGACGCTGTGGGCGCGAGGTCGTGCGCCGGCACGCCGTCACCGGTGATGTAGCTTACGGTACCGTGGAGGTTTTGCAACGTGCGCACGCCCGCGGCGTCGGCTCGCCACACAAACGCCACGAGCAAAACGAGCGCTACCAGCGCCCGGCGAGTCGCGGCATGTTGAACCGTCATTTGGCGCTTTTCGCCTGCAGGGACAATTCCCACCTGTAGCCGTCAAGATCATGAAACCAAAGGCCCATATGCTTCGACCCCTCGGCTTCGGGACCGATCTCGTGGCCCGGGTCTTCGACCTCGACGTTGCACTCTTTCATCCATGCGAGCGCCTCGCGTAGCGCCTTCATGCTTGAGACGTGAAACGACATATGCTCGATCGTTTCGGGATGCGGCGTCCCCACGAACAGCACGATCGTGACGTCCTTATTGGTGAGACCGACATAGGCCGTACCCTCGAACATGACTTCGAGATCGAAAAGCTGGCGCCACCAGAGTTCGCTGGCCTGAAGATCGCTGACAGCAAGGCCGAAGTGCCCGACGGTTCCCAGGTGAATTTTCATTGACGCTCCAATCGACGAGGGGCATGTGCGGACGTTTTACCCTTACCGACCCCCTGCGCATCCGTGCCGCGTACCCGCGATATCGTTTTGAGGAGTTCAGCGAATATCGCCTCCCGCGCTTCAACATCGCGCCGACGCAAGCGGTGCTTGGCGTTCGCAACGACGGTCGCAATGACGTCGAGCCGCTTCAGTGGGGCATCGACGGGCGCATCAACGCCCGCGCCGAGACCGTTACCGCGCGTCCGCTCGCCTTTCGCTGCATCATCTTTGCCGACGGATTCTACGAGTGGCGCGGACGCAAGCCCGTCTATTTCACGATGAAAGATGAGCGCCCGTTCGCGTTCGCCGGCATCTGGCAACCGGTGACCGAGGGAACAGCGCCCTGCGCGATCGTCACGTGCGAACCAAATGCGCTCGTGGCACGCGTGCACGACCGCATGCCCGCCATCCTGCGCGACGACCAGCTCGACGCATGGCTCCGCAGCGAAGATCTGGCGCCGGAGCCCGCCCGTTCGCTGCTACAACCGTATGATTCCAACGCTATGCAGGCCCGCGACGTCTCGATGCGATTGAACAACGCCCGCTACGACGCCCCCGACGTGCTGATAGATAACGACCCCGTTCAAGAGTCGCTGTTTTAGGGAGAGCGCATCCCTTTTTCGAGGCACAAACCGGTGAGGCGTTAGACCTGGAGCGGCGAATCCGAAACCGGCCCCGGCCGACGCACTATCGCTTCGTCTTTCTTGTCGTCGGGGGCGAAGCGCAAGTACATGATCGGAATCAGAAGCAGCGTCAGTACGAGTGAGCTCGAGAG
>DATHMY010000067.1:0-5543 GCA_035486535.1 Candidatus Acidiferrum sp. | reverse complement strand
AACGCGTCGGCCTTAGCGCCAACGCCGTTGCCGAGCGCGTGCGCAAACTCCACGATCAGGGTGTTATTGCGGGCTTTAAAGCGGACGTTGATCCCGCCGCATTTGGGCTGACCCTGCGGGCGCTGGTCGAGGTCAAACTCGAAGCCTCAACCACGGCGGCGCGCTTCGAACAGCTCGCTGCTCGGACGGCCGGCGTCGTACGTGCCCTGGTGACTACCGGCAAGTATGACCTGCTTCTGGAAGTTGCCGCGCGCGATCAGGCCGATCTTCAACGCATCATCGAGGAACTGCGAGCGGGCGGGCTTACGCGCGATACCTACAGTCGGGTGATCGCAAGTGACCACCGCTTCCCGCTCACGCCTCTCTCTGCTATCATCCACCATTGAACCCATGAAAAGCCAAGAACTCCGCCAGGCTTGGATCGACTTCTTCGTTGCCAAGCAGCACAAGTTGATGCCCTCCGCGAGCCTCATTCCCGACGAGATGAGCACCACGCTCTTCACGATCGCCGGAATGGAGCAGTTTGTTCCCGTCTTTCTTGGCGACCAGCCGGCGCCTGCGCCGCGCGCGGTTACGGTGCAGCGCTGCTTGCGCGTTGCCGGCGCGAAGAGCGACATCGAAAACGTCGGGCGGACCGGGCGCCACGGCACCTTCCTCGAGATGCTCGGGAACTTCAGCTTCGGCGACTACTACAAAAAAGACGCCATCGCGTGGGCGTGGGAGTTCGTCACGAAAGTGCTCAAACTCGATCCGTCGCGCTTGTACGTCACCGTGCACACCGGCGACGATGAAGCCGCAGAGATCTGGCACACGGAGATCGGGCTCGAGAAGTCGCGCATCACGCGCTTTGACGAAGACAACTTCTGGACGATGGGGTCAACCGGCCCGTGCGGCCCGTGTACCGAAATCTTCTACGACACCGGTGAAGCCTACGCCAGCGGTCCCGAAGACACCGGCCCGAATCTCGGCAATCGTTATGTCGAGATCTGGAATGTCGTCTTTCAGCAGTACAATCGCGGCGCGGACAGCACGCTGAGCGAACTGCCCAAGAAATCGATCGACACCGGCGCCGGCCTCGAGCGAATGCTCGCGGTCGCCAACGGCAAAGCCTCGATGTACGAGACCGACCTCTTCACCGATCTCATCGATGCGCAGCCGAAAATCGCCAACGCTTCGATGCACCCGCAAGAGCAGCGTGAGCGCCAGAACATCATCGCCGATCATGCGCGCGCGGTGACGTTCCTGATCAACGACGGGATCTATCCGTCGAACACCGATCGCGGCTACGTGTTGCGCTTCTTGATCCGTCGCGCCATTCGCAACGGCAAACTGCTCGGCTACCCGAACGGTTTCCTGACCAGCCTCGTGCCGGCGGTGGTGAAGTCGCTTTCGCCTGGCTATCCGGAGCTGCGCGACAACGTCACGCGCATTCAGCAAGCGCTACGCACCGAGGAGGAGACCTTCGATCGAACGCTCGAGCGCGGGATGAGCATGCTCGATGGCTTGATCGCCGACGCGAATGAAAATTGCACGCGGTTGATCGCGGGGCACGACGCGTTCGTGCTGCACGATACCTTCGGCTTTCCGATCGAGCTCACGCGCGAGATTGCGGCCGACGGCGGCGTCGCCGTCGACACCGTCGAGTTCGAGGCCGAGATGCTGCAGCAGCGCGAGCGCGCACGCGCCGACGCGAAGTCGAAGCGCGCCGTGGTCTCGCTGGCGGAATTGCCGGCCGTGCGTTCGGAGTTCACCGGTTACGCCGGGCTCGAGAGCGACGGCGAGATCGTGGCAATCCTGCGCGACGATAAGCCGGTCGATTCGCTCAACGCAGGCGAGCATGGGACGTTGATCCTGGATCGCACCGCGTTCTACGCCGAGCGCGGCGGTCAGATTGGCGACCGCGGGCGGATCACACTTGCCGACGGCTCGGTTTTCCAGGTTGACGATGCGCAGTATATGGGCGAGGCCGTCGCGCATCAGGGCGTCGTCAAGAGCGGTGAATTCACGGTTGGCGTCAAGGCACATACCGCGGTCTTCGATTGGTGGCGGCGCGAGATACGGCGGCATCATACCTCGGCGCACTTACTGCAGCGTGCCCTCAAGGATGTGCTTGGCGATGATGTCACTCAGGCCGGCTCGTGGGTCGGCATCGACCGCATGCGTTTCGACTTTCGCAACCCGGCTGGGGCCCTGAGCCCGGAGCAAAAGCACGCCGTTGCCGCGCGGGTAAATGAGATGATTCGCGACGACTCGCCGGTGATCACGCGCGAACTTCCGATCGACGAAGCCAAACAGAGCGGCGCGATCTGGATGTTCGGTGAGAAGTACGGCGAGAAAGTGCGCGTGTTGCAGGCGGGGCCGTCGGTCGAATTTTGCGGCGGTACGCATGCGCACTCAACCGGTGAGCTTGGGCTCTTCGTGATCTTGAGTGAGTTTTCGATCGGCAGCGGCATTCGGCGCATCGAGAGCTGCGTCTCCGCGTCGGCGGAGCACTTCGTCGTACATCAGCAAGACCTCGTCGGTGAACTTGCGACCTCGCTTGCCACCACGCCCGACGAGCTGAGCGATCGGGTGGGTAAGTTGCAGCGTGAAGTGCGCGACCTGCAAAGCGCGGTCGGACAGATGAAAGCACGGATGGCGTCGTTCGAAGCTCAGAGTTATCTCGAGCAGGCGGAGCGTGCGGGCGATCGCACGTTCGTCGGTGCGGTCGTGCACGAGGCGAGCGCTGAGGCGATCCGTCACCTTTCGAGCGCGCTGCGCAGCCGGTTGCCAAGTGGCGTCATCGCGCTTGCCGGGGTCGACAACGGCACCGTCAGCCTACTCGTCTCCGCCAGCGACGATCTGGTGAAGGGCGGCGTGCACGCCGGTAACCTCGTCAAACTCGCGGCGCCGCTCGTCGACGGCAAGGGCGGCGGCGCGGCAACACAGGCGCAAGGCGGCGGCAAGAACGCGGCCGGTGCACCGGCAGCGCTGCAGGCCATTCGCGACGCCGTGCTGACAGTTCCGAAATCCGCGTGAGAACGCGGCTCTTTGCGTTAATCGCGACGCTGACGCTGTTCGGCGCTGCACCGGCGGAGACGCTCGACTCGCAGCTCGTGCTTGCGCGCTATGCGCTTGAGATGAGCGCGCTGCAGTTGCCCAAAACGATGATTTTCACCTACAACGTGTCGCAGCTGGGCGCAAGCGACATCGAGGAACGTCACGTCATCTATCGCAGCGGCTTAAACGTGCGCGACGAGACGATTGCGGTCGACGGCATACCACTCAAGCCGAAGGTCGTGAATTTTGGACACCGCGAGGACCGTTACGCAATCCTTGCGCTCGCCCCGCGCAGCGCTGAGTACGCGATGCTGTTTGTGCGAACGGTACGCGACGGTGCGCACGTCAACTATCGCTACGAACTGACCCCGCTGAGCGCCCTCGGTGGCTTCGTGGTCACCGGACTGGTGATCGACGGGTTGTCGTTTCTTCCGCGCGAGATCGACTTTACGACCGCATCGGCGTCGGCGCATGGCCACGGCGCGCTCGTGTACGGGAAATCCGATAAGTATTGGATGCCGCTGTACGTGACGATCGAGGCCAGCGTCAACGGCAAGCCGGCGCGCGAGCGCATCACGTGGGGCGACTATCGCTTCCCACCGGCGCTTCCAGCATCGACGTTTGTTGCGCCAAAACCGCTGCCGCACGCAACGCTTCCGCCGATTTGAAATCAGAGTGAATCGCGTGAAGGTCAAACCGTCGATTATCGCCGGCGCGGTCGCGCTCATCATCATCGCGCTCTTCGCGCATGGGCGGTCGTCGCCGTACAACAACTACGTGCTGCTCGCGCAAGCGCTCCTGCACGGCCACACCTGGATCACCTGGCCCGGCAACTACATCGACGCGCTGCCCTACAACGGGCAGTACTACATCATCGAGGGTCCGATGCCGGCGTTCTTGCTGCTGCCTTTCGTCGCGATCTTCGGGAGCTTCAACCAGACAGCGCTCGCCATCGTGCTGGGCGCAGTTGCGATCGGCGCGGCGTTTGAACTCGGTGAGCGCTACGGCGTGCCGGCGCGAACCAACGTGTGGATCTGCGCATTCTTGCTCGCCGGCACGGATTTGTTGTGGTGCGCGATGCTGGGCGACGTATGGTTCATCGCGCACGTAAGCGCGGTATGCTTCACGATGTTGGCGCTGGTCGAGCTGGCCGGCGCGCGACGCGCATGGCTGGTGGCACTGTGGGCTGGATGTGCGATCTTCTCGCGTTTTGATTTGGTGCTGGCTGTGCCGGTGTATGCGTACCTGCTCGGCGACCGGGAACGACTGCGATCCTTTGGCGCAGCGTTGCTGCCGATAGCACTGATCTGGATCGGCTACAATCTTGCGCGTTGGGGGACGTGGTACGACATCGGCTACACCGCGTGGTATCACCAAGATCAGGCCGGCATGCCGACCGGATCACCCTTCCGCCTACAGTATTTTCCCTACGAACTGTGGTCGTTCTTCGTGCAGGCGCCGCAGCGCATCGCGAATTATCCGTGGTATGCGCCGAGCATCAGCGGCGTCGCGCTCACCTGGACCTCGCCCGCGCTCGTGTTGGCGTTCCTCGCCCGGAAACCGTGGCGCTGGGTAGCGGCACTGTGGGTCGCGGCAGTGCTCTGCGCGGCGCCGAACTTCGTGTACTATGTCAACGGCTTTGCGCAGTTCGGCATGCGCCACGCGCTCGACTTCGAGCCGTTCCTCGTTGCGCTGATGTTTTTGGCAAGCAAAGAGCGCCTTGCCGTGTGGGGCAAAGCGCTCATCGCGTATTCGTGCGTCGTCGGCCTCTGGGGCGTTTGGTTCTGGAATTCGTTCGTTCGAACGAATTAACGCTGCGCGACCATCGGCAGGCCGCCGATCGAGGGACGTTTGCCGGACGGCGGCGCGGGCTGCGGCGGCTGCACGGCGCTGGTCTGCGACACGTAGCGGCACGCGATCAGCCACGCGACGTAGTCGTTGTACGATTCGCACTCGCCTTGAATCGTGAAGCAACGCGCGATCCACAGCGGCACGCTGATGAACATGCCGATGCCGCTAAACATCGCGATCGTCATCCAGATGCCGCGCTTCCAATCGCCGATGTAGTACGACTCTCCACCGATGATTCCGAAAAAAATGGTCAGCACGAGCGCAACCGCTGAATCCTTGGCGTAGCGCTCATATTCGTGCGCGTACACGCCCTGGGCTTCGGGGCGGACGTAGGCGAGTAGCATCTGGGCATACGGCGTCATGACAGGGTTCCTCCACCCTTCTCTACGCCCGGGGAGCCCTAGTGTTTCAACTCGAGCGGCCGGCAAGTGGTACCCTCGCAGAGGTACGCGGCGGTCGCGCCGGCCGGGTCGCTTTCGACCTCCACGAACGGGGAGGGCAGCTGGCGAGCGGCGCGGCGCAGCGGCGCCCCCGCGGCAAGATCGCCGGTGACGCGCACGGTGACCTCGGGGGCGAGATAGCGCGCGAGCCCGCGAACGTAAGCCGCCGAAAAGGACATTGCGCGGGCGAAGCTCTTGACGTACAGCAAAAGC
>DATHMY010000066.1:0-7303 GCA_035486535.1 Candidatus Acidiferrum sp. | reverse complement strand
TCCGAATTTTCACGTCAACGTCAATCAGTGGATTGCGCAGGGCAACTGGGCGGTCTCCGTCGAGCAGGTGACCGGCACGTGGACTGGCCCGTTCATCGATCCGGCAACCGGAAAACGAACGCCGGGCAACGGGCGGCATTTCGATCATCCAGGCGCAATGGTTATTCAGTACGACCCGCAGCATAAGATCAAGCACATCCAGATCATTTGGGATCAACTCACCGTCGATCACCAACTTGGAATCACGCCGAAGTGATTCTGCGCACCGGGGTTTTCTACGACGGGACGCTAGCTGCGCCCAAGCGCAACGTCGATATCGTCATCGACGGCGACCGCATCAGCGAGATTCACAGTTCCGCTGAAGGCGTCGCGCCCGATGCAACCGCAGCCTGCATCACGCCCGGCATGGTCAATGCGCACGTGCACCTGATCGGCAGCGGTGAACCGAATACGATGGCCGCGATTGCGCTGGCCAATCCGAATCAGCTGATGTTGACGGCGGTGGCCAACGCGGCCAAATCGCTGCGCGCCGGCATCACGACCGTTCGGGATCTCGGTGCGCCGCACGGCATCGTCCCCGCGCTGCGCGATGCAGTCAATGCGGGTAGCGTTCCCGGTCCGCGGATGCGTGCGGCCGGGCGCGCCCTGTGCATGACCGGGGGTCACGGTTGGTGGATCGGACGTGCCGTCGACAGCCCGTTCGAAGCGCGAAAAGCCGTGCGCGAAGAGTTACTCGACGGTGCGGACTGCATCAAAGTGATTGCCACCGGTGGCGTGCTGACCAAAGGCGCGGTACCGGGGAACGCGCAGCTGTTGCCCGACGAGCTGGAGTCCGCGATTTCCGAGGCGCATCGTCACGGCCTGCGCGTCGCCTCGCACGCCATCGGAACCGAAGGTATCAAAAACGCGTTGCGCGCGGGCATCGACTCGGTCGAACACGGCCACATGCTCGACGATGAAGCGATCGAGCTTTTCAAAGCGCGTGACGTCTATCTCGTGCCGACGCTTTCAGCGCCGACCTGCATTCTCGCCCACATCCACGAGGGCGCGCAGCCGGCCTTCGTCGTCGAAAAGGCCGAGCGTGTCAACGAGGCGATGCTCGTCAACATCCGTCACGCCTTCGAGATGGGCGTGAAGATCGCCGGCGGCTCCGACGCGGGCACACCCTACAACGATCACGACAACTACGCGTACGAAGTCGAACTCATGCATACCCTACTCGGCATGACGCCGCAGCAAGCGTTGCATGCTGCGACCGAGGTCGCGGCCGAGTTGATTGGCTTGCATCGCGGAACGCTTGCGCCGGGGGAACCGGCCGACCTGCTCTTGCTCACGCGCGACATCAGCGACGACATCCGCACGCTGCGCGCACCGCAACGCGTGATCAAAGCGGGAACGACCGTCTGAACGGGCTGCGCCTGGCAGTCCTCGCGCCACTCGCGTGGCCCACGCCGCCGCCCGGCTATGGTCCGTGGGAGCAGATCGCCTACAACATTGCCGAAGGCATGCACGCGCGCGGCCTCGATGTCACGCTGTTTGCAACGGGCAACTCGCATTTTTCCGGAAAGGTGGCGTCGGTCGTACCGGTCGGCATCAATGAGGACCCCGCGCTCAACGGCGAGGTCTTCACCGCGCTGCACATCGGCGAACTCTTCCGGCGCGCCGGGGAGTTCGATCTCATCCACAACAACTTCGACTGGAAGCCGATGACGTACGCGCTAGCGACCACGTCGCCGCCGCTGCTCACGACGATCCACGGCTTTTCATCGCCCCAGATTCTCGCCGCATACTACGCGTGCGCGCAGCGCAGCTTTTTCTGCTCGATTAGCGATGCCGATCGCGATCCCGGCCTCTCGTATCTCGCAACCACGTACAACGGCATCGATCCCTCGCAGTTCACGTTTCGCGATCGTCCCGGCGACTATCTTGTCTTTCTCGGCCGTTTTCATCCAGAGAAAGGCACGCATCTGGCAATCGAGATCGCGCAGCGCGCCGGCGTGCGCCTGAAGATCGCCGCGATTCCACAGGACGAACGCTACTTTCGCGAGCAGGTTGCGCCGCACATCGACGGCGATCGGGTGCAGTTTCTCGGCGCGGTCGAGCGCGAATCACGCAATGAACTTTTGAGCAATGCGCTCGCACTGGTGCACATGACCACGCGACCGGAGCGCTTCGGGCTGACGCTGATCGAGGCGATGGCGTGCGGTACGCCGGTGCTCGGCGCGGCGATGGGTTCGGTGCCCGAGATCGTGATCGATGGCGTCACCGGATTCGTGTGCACGACGGTCGATGCGGCGATCGCCAAGGTTCCGCTGCTCGCGTCGCTCGATCGGCGCGCGTGCCGCGAACGCGCGGAGCGCGAGTTCACCGTCGAGCGGATGGTCGATCGTTATCTCGACGCGTATCGTCTCGCCTTAGCCCAGAAGACACCGCCGGCCCCGACCGCGGAGCAGTTACGCTGGCGCAAGCACGACTGGTGGGATCGGCCAATGGCCTTCACCGACATTCCCGAGAAACCGAAGACGCTGGGGTTCTAGTCCCAGCCCAATTTCGCAAGAGCGCTCTTCGCGCGCACAATCGCCGGCTCATCAACCGGCCCGTCGACCAGCATCGTGAAGTGGCCCATCTTACGACGTGCGACCGCATGGTGCTTGCCATACATGTGCAAGACGATTGATGGGTCGGAGAGCAGGTCGTCTTCACCGGTGAGATGATTGCCCTGTCCGCTGCCAAGGATGTTCATCATGATCGCGTTGCTCGAGAGCTTCGGCTCGGCCAGCGGAAGGTCGCAAATCGCGCGGACGTGCTGCTCGTACTGCGAACACTGCGTGACGTCGATGGTGTAGTGCCCGCTGTTGTGCGGACGCGGCGCAATCTCGTTGACCAGTAACTCGCCGCTTGCAATCATGAAAAGCTCGACGCAATATGTCCCCACGATGCCGAGCTTGCGCCCGATCGTGACGGCAATCGAGCGTGCGCGCACGCGCGCATTATCACTGATCCGCGCCGGAGCGACAGTCATCATGAGAATGCCGCGATCGTGCGTATTTTCGCCGGCCGGGTAACACACGATCGTATCGTCGGCCGCACGCGTCGCGATTACGCTCAGTTCGCGCACGAACGGCACGACTTTTTCGTAGATCAGTGTTGCGCCCTTGGCGGCAGCGAACGCGCTGCGCGCCTGATCGAGCGAGTTGACGCGCCATTGACCCTTTCCGTCGTAACCGCCGCGCGCGGTCTTGAGAATCGCCGGAAAGCCGATGCTCATACTCGGGCCGGAAAAATCGTCGAGTCGATTGATTTCGGCAAAATCGGCGGTGGCAATGCCGCACGAGCGCACGAAGCGCTTTTCCAATAAGCGATCTTGCGTGATCCGCAGCACCTCGCTCGTCGGGCTCACCCGATAGCCGTGCTGCTCGAGATACTCGACCGACGCAATAGCAATGTTTTCAAATTCGTAGGTAACGATGTCGGTGCTCTGTCCGAGCCGCTCAATCGCCGCCATGTCGTCGTACGCGGCGACAATCTGCTCGTCGGCGATTTGTCCGCAGGGCGAATGCTCTTGCGGAT
Organism: Candidatus Acidiferrum sp.; assembly: GCA_035486535.1. Lineage (GTDB taxonomy): Bacteria > Vulcanimicrobiota > Vulcanimicrobiia > Vulcanimicrobiales > Vulcanimicrobiaceae > Aquilonibacter. The sequence continues at coordinate 3,733 of DATHMY010000066.1, read as the reverse complement.
CGAGGACGACGACCTCGAACCCCATCCGTTTCGCCTCGAGCGCAAACATGCGGCCCAGTTGGCCGCCGCCGATGACGCCGATGCGACGAATCACGGGGTGCTCGATGCTGCCGCGTCGTGCATGCGCTGCACGTAGACCGCAAGTTGCGCGGCCACCGCATCATCGTGCAACGCGACGATGCGCGCCGCCAACAGCGCCGCATTGACGGCACCGTTGATCGCCACGGTCGCGACCGGAACGCCCGGCGGCATCTGCACGATCGAGAGTAAGGAATCGATGCCGCTCAGTGCTTTCGATTGGACCGGAACCCCGATGACGGGGACAAGCGTCTTGGCTGCGACCATCCCCGGAAGGTGCGCCGCGCCGCCGGCGCCCGCAATGATCGCCTGCAACCCGCGCGCCTGCGCGCCCGCTGCGTATTCGAACATTTCGTCGGGCATGCGATGCGCGGAGACCACCCGCATCTCACACGGGATCTGCAATGCGTCGAGCGTCTCGCGCGCCGGAAGGAGCGCCTCCCAGTCTGAGCGGCTCCCCATGATAATGCCAACGAGCGGATGGCCGACGGGTTGCGTTGCTTGCGCCACGTTGCAGGCGCTTCGAGTCGTGACGTTGGACAACCTACGGCAATGTCGGTGTTTTTGCTCGGCGTCAACTATTGGCCGCGTCGCAGTGCAATGTACATGTGGGAGCGCTTCGACCTCGGCGAGATTCGCGAGGACATGAAGCACATCAAAGGGCTCGGCCTGGATTTAGTGCGCTTCTTTCTGCGCTGGGACGACTTTCAGCCGACCCCGAATCGCATGGATCCGGCAATGCTCCGGCGTTTCGATACGATGATGCAGACCATTGCCGATGCGGGACTTCGTGCGATGCCGACGTTGTTTTGCGGGCATATGAGCGGTGTCAATTGGCTGCCGGCATGGTCGCTCGATCCGAACACCCCACACGGCCGTTTTCGCACCGTGTCGCACGGCAATGTATCGCCGTACGGCATCGGTGATTTCTATCACGATCCCGTACTGCTCGACGCACAGGAGTTGTTTGCGCGCACCGTGGGCGAGCGCGCCCGGGGCCATCAAGCGCTCTATGCGTGGGATTTGGGGAACGAATTCAGCAACTTGCGCGAGCCGCAGACGCCGGAACATGCAGCCGAATGGAGCGCGCGACTCACCCGGGCGCTGATCGAAACTTCCGGTGGCATCGTCACCGGCGGCATGCATGGCGAAGACGTCGAGATCGATCGGCATTTGCGCCCATCGAGCGTGGCGGCGCCGTGGGCGATTGCGACGATGCACGGCTATTCGGTGTATGCGGGCTTTGCACGCGATCGACTGGATACCGAGGTCGTGCCCTTCTACGCACAGCTCATGCAATCGTTCACCGGTAAGCCGCTGCTCTTCAGCGAATTCGGCAATCCGGCGTGTCCGCCGGGCGCGCAGACCGTTGGCTCGTTCGAATGCCTCGATGAAGACGAAATGGCCGCCTACGCCTACACCGTGCTGGTGCGGTTGCACGCGATCGGGACGATCGGCGCGATGTGGTGGTGTTGGTCCGATTACGCAAGAGCGCTATCGACCGTCCCGCCGTGCGATAAAGCGTCGCACGAACTGTACTTCGGCATGATTCGTGAAGACGGCAGCGAGCGTCCCGTGGCGCGCTTGCTCGCGCAGTTTGCGGCGCAACAACTTCCGGTGGTCGAGCCACCGCCGCCCCCGATTGCCGACGAGGCAACCTTTTATCCAAGCTTGCCCGGAGGCATCGATGCGCTCTATCGTCGTTACCGGGGCTAGTTCGGGCATCGGTGCGGCGTTGGCGCGTCGCGCTGCAGCACACGGGTGGGCGGTTCTGGCGGTTGCGCGTCGCGGCGATCGGCTCGAGGCGCTGGTGCGCGAGATCGTCGCGAGCGGCGGGCGCTGCGAAATGCTGGTTGCCGACGTGCTCTGGAATACCGCCCCGCAAACGATTGTTGACCGCGCCGTGCGCGCGTTCGATCGGCTCGACGTGGTGGTGAACAACGCCGGCGCCGCGCACGCGTCCAACCTCTTAGAAGAAAGCGACGCGGAAATCGATCGGCAGCTGCAACTGCACGTCGCTGCACCGCTGCGCATCGCGCGCGCTGCACTCCCGCACATCGAACGCGGGCACGGCGGCCTGGTCTTCTTCGGCTCGGGACTCGCGCGCGTCCCGGCGCCCGGCTATGGCGCCTACGCACCCGCGAAGGCCGCGATTCGCGCGGCAACCATTCAACTGCGCCGTGAATTACACGGGCGCGGCGTGTTCGTGACCTACGTCGATCCCGGCGTCGTCGACACCGAGTTCTCGCTCGTTGCGGGTATGGAAGAACGCCCCGCCTGGTGGCACGCCAAACCTGACGCCGTTGCGGCCGCCGTGCTGCGCGGGATCGAACACCGCGCATCGCACGTCAATGCGGTGCCGTGGCAAACCGCGGCAACCGCTGCCGGCGAATGGCTGCCGGGCGTCGCCGATCGCGCGATGGCCAACTTCGTTGCGCCGCCCGTAGCGGCGATCGAGCGCGCGCAACCGGTTGCTCCCACACCGCCACCACCAAGCACGACGACCTTCGATGCTGCGCTGAGCCCGCTACAGCGCCGTATGGAACGCATCAAACTGCCGGTATCGTTCGTTCGGACGCTGTTGATACCGCAAACAACGATCGATCTCAACGATGCAGCGATGCGCTGGGCCGGCATGCCGAACAAGAATGAGCGCGCCGCGATGCGCGAAGTGCTCGACGCGCTTGCGCAGGCTGGATTCTTAGAACCGTCCGGCGCCGAAGGCTGGCGCGTCCTACGCGGGCCGAAATAGCCGCAAATATTTCAGCGCAATCGCGAGAAAGAACAGAATCGTCGCAAGCAGGACGATCGTGGCGCCGCTCGAGCTACGCAAGAAATAGGAAAGGTACAGCCCGCCGACCGTGCTGATCACGCCGAGCAGTGCAGCAACGGTCATCATCGGCCCAAAGCGATTGGTCAGTTGATACGCGGCGGCGGCCGGCGTCACCAGCAGCGCCGCGACCAGAATGATTCCGACCGACTGCAGCGCCACGATGATCGTGAGCGCGAGCATCACCAATAGCACATACTCGATCGCCGCGACCGGCAAGCCGCTGGCTTGTGCGACGACCGGATCGAACGTGGTATACAGCAAGCCGCGAAAGAGCACGATGACCGTGATCGCGATGATCGCCCCGAGTATCGCGATGAAGAGCACATCGTAGGCGCTGACGCTCAAAATATCGCCGAACAAAAAGCTCTGCAGATCGACCGCGTAGCTGCGCAAGCGGCTCATCAGGAAGACCCCGAGTGCAAACATGGCGGCGAAGAGCACGCCGATCGTCGTATCGAGCGAAATGTTGCCGCGACGGTGCACGAAGCCGATGCCGAGCGCCGTCACAACCGCCACGATCGCCGCGCCAACGTAGTAATCCATGTTGCGAATGTAGGCGATCACGATGCCGGCAAAGGATGCGTGCGCGATGCCGTCGCCGATGAACGAGAGCTTGCGCAGCACGACGTAGGTGCCCATGACCGAGCATAACAGCCCAACCGTGATGGCCGCCACGAACGCGCGCTGCATGAACGCATAGTGAAACGGTACAAGCAGTGCGTCCATCAGGCGGTCCGCGCGTGTCCGTGGGTGTGGGTGTGCTCGCGGATCGAGGCGTACGCACCCGAGGCCACGACTTCTTCGGGCGTCCCGATCGCGAGG
>DATHMY010000065.1:0-3632 GCA_035486535.1 Candidatus Acidiferrum sp. | reverse complement strand
GGGCGTTGAGGGCCAGCTCGAGACGGGCACGCAATACAACCTCAACGTTTCGCAGAGTAAAGTGAACGACAGCACCTACATCAACTCGTTCAACCCGTATTACTATGGCTCGTTCAACGTCTCGATCACGCAGCCGCTCCTCAAGAACTTCTTGATGAATGACGACAAACGCCAGATCGAGCTCTCGGTCGTCAACAACGATGCCACGCAGGCATCGACGCTCGCGACGGTATCGACGACGGTGGCGAGCGTCGAAGACGCGTACTGGGATCTGCTGGCCGCGTGGCGCAACGTCGCCATCAAGGAAGACGCGCTGCATCAAACCGTGCTGCAGCAGCAGAGCAATGTGCGTCTTGCCAAGCGCGGCGCGGCGGCGCCAATCGACGCGGTTGAATCGTCAACACAGGTCGCAGTCTACCAGCAGGATGTGTTTTCGGCGCTGCAGACCGTGTCGGAGCTGCAGAATCAACTCAAGAGCCTCGTCGTCACCGACCCGGGTGATCCGATTTGGCGCGCGAACCTCGTTCCGACCTCAGAGGTGCTCTCGCTTCCGCAAACGCCGTCCGTGGAATCGCTGCTCGCAGCGGCGATGAAGAATCGCCCCGAAGTTCGCCAGGCGATCGACGCGCAAAAACAAGCCGACGTCAACCGCGCCTACGCCAAGAATCAGCTGCTGCCGCAAGCCGACTTACAGCTGACCTACAACGGCAACGGCTTTGCCGGTAATGCCCTGCCGCCGCTCGGTGGCGTCTTTGGCACCGCCACGCCACCACCGTACTACGACGGTTCGTATGGCCAAGCGTTCGCAAACTCCGGGCGCTTCTCGGCCTACTCGGCCGGCATCCAAGTCTCACTCCCGATCGGCAACAACACCGCACGCGGCGCGCTTTCCGCCGCCAACGAGCAAGAGCACGTCGCGGCCGTGGAACGGCTTGGTACGGCCGAGCGCATCCAGTACGAAGTGCGAAACGCGGTGCAGTCGTATCAGGCATCACTTGCGCGTCTCTTCGCAGCGCGCCAGGCACGTGAAGCATCGGCAGAAGTGCTCGCAAGTGAAGAGCGCAAATTCCGCAACGGCGAGTCGACGACGTTCCTGGTCAATCAACGCCAAGTGGAGTTCGTGCAGAACGAAGGCCTCGAGCTACAGGCGCAGACCGACCTGAATAAAGCGGTGGTCGAGCTGCAGCGAGTTGACGGATCGATTCTCAGTCAAAACCGTGTTTCACTTGGTACTCTGGGAGAGGAAGCCCTCAAACCATGAACGTTATCAAGAAAACGGTACGTCCGCGCCGTATCTCGGCGCTGACGTACCGTAAGTTGTCAGAGCGCACTGCTGTGTTGTATGGGCGAGAACTGGATCGCCTCAACTCCCGTAGATAGCTCGTGTTCACGCTCTAGGAGAAATTGAAAATGGTGCCCTGGCGATGTGGGTCTCGGGCGGCGAACGTAAACAAAAAAGTATCTACGATTGAGATGCCGCGGCTTTATCGCAGAGCCAGATGAGTTCGCCGTCGGGTGGGGCGATGATTTGCGATGGATATTTGGTTGGATCGTAGGGACCCTCGCGCACGGCTGCGAGGGTCGCTGCTTTTTCAGCGCCGACGAGGGCGAAGCAGACGGCTTTGGTGCTGTTGAGTATGCTGGGCGTTAGCGTGATACGCCACTGTGACTGAGCGTTAGAGTAGACCGCACGCACGCGCTCCTCGTCTTCGGTGCGCGGATCTTGGCCGGGAAAGAGCGAGGCGGTGTGTCCGTCGGGTCCAAGGCCTAGCATCACCAGATCGAACGACGGCGTTTCACCGAGCACGTCGACGAGGACCGCGCGGTAGTCGAAAGCCGCACGCTGGGGATCGTCTTCCCCGCGCATGCGATGGACGCGCGCCGCCGGAATCTTGAGCGGGCCGATAAATGTATCGAAGGCCATCTTGTAATTCGATTGCGCGTTGTCGGGCGGCACGCAGCGCTCGTCGCCGAAGAAGATCTCGACCACGCTCCAGTCGATGGCATTGCAGTAAGGCGGATCGGCGAGCAGCGCATAGGCGGCCTTCGGCGTCGTTCCGCCCGCGAGCGAAACGACGAAGCGGCCGCGTGCCTCGATCGCGCTGGCCCCGTACTGGATGATGAGATCAGCTAGCGCCGTGGCCACGTCGGCCGGTGTTTCGTAGATGTAGAGCATCCCAGCTTCACGAGTCGTCATGCTACGTGCCTTTCGATGATCGTTTTCGCCATCGCCAACGAATCGGCGAAAACCGGATCGAGGGTCCGGTTGAGAATTGCGCGTTCGACAAGCGAGGCCAGATCGACGGTGTGCAGCGGGGCGAAGCGCGACGGGCACGCCGTGGAGCCGGTCACGTCCAGGTTGATGGCCGCTTGATCGTCGGGATGAATGCTGGCGCTAAAGGTCGCGTCTTCCGAGCCGAGCACGACGCGCGAGAGGCGCCGAGGCGGCCCGTCGTGCACCATCGCAAAACGCACGTTGCCGGTTGGCGATGCAAAGGTGTCGGGGCCTACCGGTGTCCAGCCGAGGCGGCTCGCCAGCCATCCCAGCAGATAATACATCTCCGCGTCGGAGCCGGCGGTGACTTCCACGTTACGCAACATCTGCAGCTCGTGCCGGCACTCGGGCTCATCGAAAAACTCGGCGATCAACTCTTGCCAGGCTGCCAGCCGCAGATAGGCAACATCTTGAATCATGATCTCGGGATGCTCGCCGACGAACTGCGCCAAGTCGCGCAACGGCCGTTCGTCGGTGCGTGAGACAGAGGTGCTGCAAATTGTCGTACTCGCCCGCCGAGCCAGCGCAAGAAAGCGGTCGTCCTTCGAGAGGGCCTCGGCGATCCACAGCAGCACCACCGGCGCTTCGGGAAGCTCGAGCATCGTCAGCGCGGCGTCGAGCTCGCCGGCGCTCGCGTTATGCACGCCGATCTCGATCCATTCACCCCGCGATTGCGAGGGCTCGACGACGCTTTCACCTTCGCTCTTTGCCGCATCGAAGATCACGACGCGTGACGGATGTTTGTCGGCGAGTGCGCGCACGCGACCGCGCACCCACTCAGCACCGCTGTCATCGCCGAAGAAGGTCGCGAAGGTCATCGTCGCGGTCTTCATTGCACCCGGATCCCGCCGAGCTTTCGTCAGTTCGTCCACAACCGAATGGACGTCGAGACTCACAACTGGCGCCACTCCGGGAAGAGCTTCGTGGCCGCCTCGGGACCTTGCGACCCCGCCGGGTAGTTCGGGAAGGTGAAGTCCTTGGTATTTTGCCAGACCTCGAGCACGGGCATCACGATCTCCCACGCGCGTTCGACAGCATCCCATCGGGTGAAGAGCGTCTGATCGCCACGCATTGCGTCGCCGATCAAGCGTTCGTATGCGGGCGGGGACTGCACGCCGAAGCCTGTGCCGTAGTTGAAGTCCATGAAGACGCTGCGAATGTGATTCTTCATACCCGGGACCTTTGCCGAAAAGCGCATCGCGACGCCCTCCTCCGGTTGAATTTTCATCACCAGCACGTTGGGTTCGATCGTGTCCGTGCGCTCGCCGTAAATGCGGTGGGGTATCGGTTTGAAGGTTACCGCAATCTCGGACATCTTTTTTGCAAGCCGTTTGCCCGAACGCAGGTAGAACGGCAC
>DATHMY010000064.1:0-11714 GCA_035486535.1 Candidatus Acidiferrum sp. | reverse complement strand
CGCGAGCCCTCGGGGTGAAAGGCTGCGACGGCAAAGCCCATGAGCATAGCTCCCGCCAGCATCAACGGCAGGGTCGGCGCGAGGCCGACCAGCGCGGTACCGGTCGCGGCGACGACGACCGCGGCTGGAATCACCCAGGCGGTCGAATACTTGTCCGAGAGATGGCCGAAAGCGAGTTGGACGACCGAGCCCAGCAGGTTGGAGGCCAGCACGAGGGTCGCGGCCACCGCGAGGGTGAGGTGCCGCTGCGCCACCAGAAACGGGATCATGACCGGCAGCACGCCCTGATTGAGATCGGTAAAAGCATGGGCTACGGTCAGCAATCGAAGCCCAGCTCGGTCCGTCGAGGGCATGACGGCACCCGAGCCGAGAGAGGGCGCGCTGGCAGTCATAGCTCTAGTTTCCCATGTAAACCCATAATAAGTCCAATACATAATTAGACTGAGTTTGATAAGATAAATGCATCTATGGAGATCCGCCAGCTCCGGACGGCCGTAGCCATTGCGCGGCGCCTGAGTTTTACCGCCGCAGCCGAAGAACTCGCGGTTGCCCAGCCCGCCCTCTCGCAGCAGGTCGCGGCCCTCGAGCGGGAGCTGGGCGTGCGGCTTTTCGATCGGACGAATCGGCGGGTCGTGCTCACCGATGCCGGTCGTGCCTTTGTGGCTCGCGCCGAACGGGTGATCGCCGACCTCGAGGCCGCCGCTGAGGAGATGACCGCCTTTGCCGGTGGCCTGCGCGGCCGAGTGGTGGTCGGCGCCCACCAGTCCTTCGCCGAACACGTGCTGCCCAAGCTCCTCGGGCGTTTTCACGCCGAGCAGCCCGGCATCGAGGTAGCGATGCGCGAGGGGATGGCCGACGAGTTACTCGCGCGGCTCGCCGGCGGCACAATCGACGTCTTCATCGGCCACCTCCCTGGCGCTCGGACACCAGGGGGCTGTTATGCGCAGCCGCTGTATGAGGACGAGCTGGTGATCGCGGTCGCGGCTCGGCATCCGCTCGGCCTGCGCTCGAGCGTGCGCATCGAAGAACTGCGTGACGAACCGTTTGTTATCTTCCGTCCAGGTTCGGGAAGCACGCACTTTTTGAACCAACTCACGCGCGAAGCCGGCTTCGAGCCACGCGTCGCATTCGAGAGCGAAGACTCACTCACGGTTCGATCGCTGGTGGCCGAGGGTCTTGGGATCGCGCTCTTTCCGCGCGTGATCGGCAACACTCCGGGACCAAATGTTGCATTGCTCTCGGTCGTGCCGCAACGCATCATGCGCACGATATCGCTGGTGACGCGCAACGATCCCTACGGACCGGCTGCAACGCATTTCATCAACTTCATTCGCACGGAGACGCTCGACCGGTAATGCCTACGTTGAAATCGATCGAGCGCGCCATTGTTGCATGCGAGCGCTGTCCGGAGCTGCGTACATACTGCGCGCAGGTTGCGCGCGAACGTCGTCGTGCCTACGCCGATCAGGAGTACTGGGGCAAACCCGTGCCGGCGTTCGGCGATCCCGATGCGCGTGTATTGCTGGTCGGTCTTGCGCCGGGTGCGCACGGCAGCAATCGCACCGGACGTCCATTCACCGGTGATGCCTCGGGCGAGTTTCTGTACCCGGCGCTCTATCGCGCCGGCTTCGCTTCCCAAGCGCAGGCCCTCGACGGCAACGATGGCTTAGCGCTCATCGACTGTTTCATCACCTCAGCCGGGCGGTGCGCGCCGCCGAAAAACAAACCGACGCCGCAGCAGCTGCGCAACTGCTTCCCGTTTCTGCTACAAGAGTTCGACGCGCTGCCGAAGCTGGAGATCATGATCGCGCTCGGTTCGATCGGCTTCGATGCGATCCTCAAAGTGCTGCGTGAGCGCGGATTTTCATTCGAGCCGCCACCGGTCTTCGGCCACGGGACGGAGAGCGTCGCAACGAACGGCACGCGGCGCATCACGGTGATCGCGTCCTATCATCCGAGCCGGCAAAACACCAACACCGGCAAGTTGACCGTGCCGATGTTCGATGCGATTTTTACGAGGGCGAAGAAGTTGCTGCCGGCGTTGCGCTCGGCATAACCGGACGTCCACACATATCGGTGAGCTGCGTTAGCCCGTCTTTATAATCGCGCACCTCGGTGCGCGGATCGGGGCGCGGATCGCCAAAGTCGGTGCGCGCGTCTTGAAAGGCTTTGATGCGCGCATCGTCGCTCGGAGCGCGAAGGACGACAATCGACGCCGGCGTTCCATCGGCGTTGGCTTGCACAACCAGATCGGCACCATCGAGTGAAAACTCGCGCACTTCGCACGAGCGCAGCGCGTCTTGCGAGCCTTGTGGCGAAGGAGAGGCGTCGCTTTGCTCGTGTCCGCCGGCGCAGCCGGCGATCGCCATGAGCGCTACTGGAACGAGATCGTACGCCCGCACGAATCGACTGCTTTATCGGGAATCATCATTCCGCCGCTCCCACCTGATTTGAACGACACGATTCGTAGCGGCGGCGCATTGGTCCCCTCCGGACCATACGTATGCTCGAGGTCCTTCTCCATGTCGTTGACTTCTTCGGGGTTTTCCTTTGCGTCAACGATCTCGAATTTCTGGACGGCTCCGTTTTTCGCCCAGAGAACGCGGATCTGGATTCCTAAGTCGTTGGTGTAGAGGTGGTCGCCACATGATGGTCCCGTCGTCACCGCACGCGCGGGCAGCGCAAGCAGGCCGAGCAGCGCGACAAGCGCGCCGGCAGCCGCCACACTGGTGACGAGTCGAAGGTTCACACCTATTTTATTGGCCGCTTGGCTGGGTGGGCGCTGCACTTCGTAGGTAAAGATCTCGCAAGAGCTCCTCGGGAACGGGCGACGGGGCGTCCATCATCACGTCGCGAGCCACCTGGTTCTTCGGGAAGGCGGTGACCTCCCGGAGGTCTTCCTCTTGGCACGCCAGCATGACGATCCGGTCGATCCCCAGCGCCATCCCGCCGTGCGGCGGCGCCCCATATTCGAGCGCGCGTACGAAGAACCCGAAGCGGTCTTCGATCTGCTCCGCGGTCATCCCGAGCATTTCGAAAATCTTGCGCTGCAGCTCGGGCTTGTGGATACGAATCGATCCCGAGCCAAGCTCCCAGCCGTTGAGGACCATGTCGTAGTGCTGCGCCCGCATCTTGCGCGGTTCGGTGTCAATGAACTGCCACTGATCCTCGCCGGGCGAGGTGAACGGATGGTGCGATGGCACCGCCTTCCCGGTCGCTTCGTCGATCTCGAGATACGGAAAATCGAGCACCCAGCAAAATGCAAAGACGTTGGGATCGCGCAGCCCGCAGCGCTCGCCAACGACGTTACGCATCTTGCCGGCGACCGCGAGTGCAATCGAACGTTCATCGGCGAAGAGCAAGATCGCGTCGCCGGTTTGGGCGCCGGTCTGCTCGCGCAGCTTCGCGACGTGCTCGTCGGAAATGAATTTCGCGGCCGACGACTTGGTGCCGTCGGCAGCGAGCGCGATCCACACCATGCCTTTGCCGCCGAGCTGCTTCGTGTCCTCAACTAGCGCATCGAAATCGCGCCGCGAGAGCGTCGCGCCGCCAGGATAGCGCAACGCGACCACCGCGCCGCCGCTCTCGATTGGGCCTTTGAACACACCGAAGTCGGTGCCGGCGAAGATGTCATTGACCTGTGCGAGTTCCAAACCAAAGCGTAAGTCGGGCTTATCCACGCCGTAACGCGCAATTGCCTCCTCGTGCTTGAGGCGCGGAAACGGTGCGAGGTCGATGTCGAGACAGCGCTTCCAGACGTAGCGCATGCACGACTCCATCGTCTCGAGCACATCCTCTTGCGTAATGAACGACATCTCGACGTCCACTTGGGTGAACTCGGGCTGGCGATCGGCGCGCAAATCTTCGTCACGCATGCAGCGCGCGATCTGCATGTATTTGCCGAAGCCGGCGATCATCGTAATCTGCTTGAGAAGTTGCGGTGACTGCGGAAGTGCATAGAACGATCCCGGATGCAGACGCGACGGCACGAGGTAGTCGCGCGCACCCTCGGGCGTGCTCTTGATCAGCATCGGCGTCTCGATCTCGATGAACTCGCGCTCGTCGAAAAAGTCGCGCATCGCCTTGACGATCTTGTGACGGGTACGAATGTTGCGCTGCATGCGCGGACGGCGCAAATCTAAATAGCGGAATTCGAGCCGCAATTGCTCGTCGACATTGCCGTCGAGATTGACCTGAAACGGCGGTACTTGCGAGCGATTGAGTACGACGAGCTCGTCGACGCCGACCTCGACCGCACCGGTGGCAAGCTGGTCGTTCTCGGTGCCGCTTGGGCGCGCGCGCACGATACCGCGTATACGCAGCACGTCCTCGTTGCGCAGATGCTCGGCTTCTTTGAAGCTCGGTTGCTGTGGATCAAAGACGATTTGCGTCACGCCGTCGCGGTCGCGCAGATCGACGAAGATCAAGCCGCCGTGATCGCGCCGCCGGTTAACCCAGCCATTGAGCTCGATGGTCTCGCCGGCATTGCTCGCGCGCAGCGCGCCACAGGAAAATCGTTCAGCCAACGCGGTCATCCTTCAGGGCATCCTTGACGCCGGAAACATAGTGATATTGCTGCACGAGATCGCGCGCAAATTTTGAACGGCTCGAGCGCGCGTCGAAGTACGCCAGCAGTCCGGGCATGCGCGCGAGCACGCTGTGCAAGCCCAGCGAAACCGGCGTCATGCCAAGATTGAGCTGCACGGCAAAGTCGGGATGCTTGCGATGGAAACGCACGGTCGATCGCCCGGCAAGCCGCATCTTCTCCTTTTGGTCGTCGTGCGGAACGTCTTGGCAGTGATAGTTGACGGCCTTGGGTTCGTAGAGAATCGTAACGCCGGCGCGCTCGAGGCGATAACCCAACTCTAAATCCTCGTGGCCATAGCCGGTGAAGCTCTCATCAAAACGCCCGACTCGCAACAAGTCCTCGCGGCGCACCGACGCGTTCCCAGTCAAAAAGTAGAGCCACGGTAGCCTCTTGCGCGTCGGTTTGTGTAGCGAGCCGCGCTCCTGCGGATGGTCACGCTTGTCGAGGTAGTCGGCGTAGTCCTTGACCTGCACTTCGAGACCGACAACGGCAACCTTGGACTGCGCACGGTGGTGGCGCAGGTGTTGCGAGAGCAGATCCGGCGACGCGAAGATATCGGAATCGTTGAAGAGCACCACCTCGCCCTTCGCCGCGTCGATGCCCGCGTTGCGCGCGGCCGCACGGCCGGAATAAGCGCCCGGAAGATAGCGGACGTTCGGGTGCTTGGCACCGATGTTGGCAAGGAACTCCGCGGTTCCGTCGGTCGAATTCGAGTCGCAGACGAGCACCTCGAACTCGCTCGGCGCAAGATCTTGCGCGAGCAATGTCGGCAGTACGGGTGCGAGCGTTTCCAACCGGTTGTAGGTCGGAACGACGACGGAAATTTCAGGCATCGATCAATTCACGAACGCCTCGGACGATTCGCTCGCGAAATTCCACGAGTGCGGCTTCGTCCTCGGACCCCGGCTTGCGCACCAGCACGCTTGGAACGCGGTACGGCGCCCACTCTTGCGAGTTGAGCCGGAAGTAGCGATGTTCGAAAGCGACCAGCGTGGGCCTGCGCATCGCGCTTGCGACATGGGTCGCACCAGTATCAACCGTCACAACGCAGCGCGCACGCTCGAATAGCGCGACCCAGTGATGAAACGGCAGCGACCGCAGTACCGTGTGGCCGCGTGCCTCGAACGCGTGTGCGTACTCGTCACATTCCGCCGCGCAGCTCACCACGAAGGGTGCACCGAGTTGGGCGAGTTCGCCGGCAAGCGCAAGCGTGGACGCGAGCGAGCTGCCGTTCGAAAACCACCGTTGGCCCAGGTGCAAGACGATCGGGTCACGCGGAACCTGTGCAACGGCAGCGCGATCTTCGTCGGTCACGTCGAGGCGCAACGTGGTAACCGGCGTCGTAGCGCCCGCCAGCGAGACCAGCTCGAGCAGTTGATCGACCTCGTGCGGCACGATGCGATTCGGATCGCGTTCGCACAGCTCAGGATCGGCCGGGCTGATCATCACGCGGTTGAGCGACAGTCGCGCGGTCACGCGTGCGAGCCAGCGCCGCGTATAGGTGTAGCCGACGCGGAGGCGCGCCCGGGTCGCGCCGACCAGGCTGATGTCGGTCGCTCGCGGCGCGAGCGCAATCGCGATGTCGAAATCGCGGAAACGCGCGCCAAATGCATCGCCGCGCACTTCACGCGGTAAATCGATCAACTCGTCGAGATCGGTGTTGCGCTCGACGGCGACGCGATTGTAGGGACTGGTGATCATCGTGACGTGCGCACCGGGAAACGAAGCCCGCACCGTCGCGATCGCCGGCGTCGAAAGAATCAAGTCCCCGATGCGATCGGTCCGGCTGAGCAGGATTCTCATTGCGAGCGCAGCGTCTTTTCCAATTCTTCGAAGTACGCGACGGTGGCAAGGCTGCGGGCCGCGCGCAGTTCGCGATTCGAGAGCGCGCGATCGGTCGAGATATCGCCGACCCGCGCGCGCAGCGATTGCACCGTGCGGTTTCCGTCGCGGACGTGATGCCACGTGCGTTGCAGCGGATTCATTCCGGTCGCGAGATAGGTGCGCCAATGCGGATGGATGGCGGCAAGCTGGACCGCGGTTCGAGCTTGCGCACGGGCTTGCGCGATCATCTTTTCGACATTCCCACTGCGCGGGCGCGGTTTATAGTGGTAGACCAGCGCTTTGGGGTTGAAAACCGCGCGCACACCCCCGAAGCGCAAGCGCAAGCCAACGTCGATGTCTTCCCAGCCATACTCCGAAAAGGAGTCGTTGAATCCGCCGATCGCGCGAATCGTCGCCAGCGGCACAGACACGTTGGTGGTCCAAAAAAAATTGCCGCTGTAGTCTTTGAGCCCCCAGATTGCCATGGGAAGATCGTCGAAATTTTCGACGTTTATGGCGCCTCCGCGTACGATGGCTTTCGGCGCGTGCTCGTGCGAGCGCAGATGCTCCTCGACGAAATTGGGTAGCGGGAGCACGTCGTCGTCGATGAAGATGATACGCTCGCCGGCTGCGCGCGCGATCCCCGCATTGCGGCCCTTCGCGAGCCCACTGTTGGCCTGATTGATGACAACGAAGCGGCAGGTCGCGAGACGCCCCACTCGCGCGATCACCTCCGGCGTCGAGTCGGTCGAGCCGTCGTTGACCAGCACAACCTCGTAATCGCCCGCATCGACGGTTTGTTCAAAGCACGCTTCCAGCACGCGCTCGAGCAACGCCGCCCGATTATAGGTGCACAGTTGTATCGTGGCGCGCACGAGGCCCTCCGATCAACGCTTGCGTTGCAGCGAGGATACGTTCGACATCGAGGTGCGCGATACACGCGTAATCACTGCACCGCTCTTTGGTATCGCCGAGATGGCACGGATAGCTGGCGCGGACGACCTCCGTATGCAGACCCAGCGGCGCCCAGCGTTCAGGAAAGTCACTCTGGAATGGAAAGATGCCAACCGTCGGCGCACCGACCGCGGCCGCCACGTGCATCGTTCCGGTGGTGATGCCGACGAACGCGCGGGCACGCCGAGCCAGTGCGCCGAATGCGCCGATCCCGAGTCTGCCCGCGATATTGACGATCCTCGTCTCATCCTGCGCTTGTCGCAGGATGGCCGCGTTAATTGCGTCGTCATCTTTCGCGCCGGTGAGCAATATGGTCGTATCGAATCGTTCCGCCAGCACATGGGCTAACGAAGCCCACCCGCTCGTTGGCCATATGCCACGCTGCGATGCAACAGCATTGGTGGGATGGAGAATGATATACGATCCCTCGACTACGTTCGCTCCGCTCATGCTCGGAATGACAAGGGATTCGTCTTCGGGTGTCGGCACGAAGCGTGGAATGCGATCGTTCGTGTCGCAATCGAGTGCGCGAGCGTAGTCGAGCAAGATGTCGGACCAGTGCGAGGTCACGTCGCCGCGTTCGCTGCGCACGACTACGCGTTTGGTGAAATCACCCGAGTACAGCCGGCGCGCCTGCCCGACGCGAATCGGTATCTTCGCAAGCTTCGGGATCCGTGCGGTGCGCGCGGTCGCCCAGGTAACGACGCTGGCGCTATAGCCGCGCTCGCGAAGCATGGCCGCCAGAGCGTTTTCGTCGCCGCCTTCGTCTACCAGCACAGCGTCGATATCGGGAACGCGCTCGAGCGTGCTGCGATGGGCCGGCAGCGTCAGCGCATCAACGCGCTCGTAGCGCGCGTGAAGCGCGCGCGCGACGACCGACGCGACCAGCGAATCGCCGATGCCGCCGCCCGCACAGTACAGTAGCGCACGGGTCATGCGTGCGCCGGCTCGTCGAGCACGCGCACGAGTTCGCGCGCGTACATGCCGTCGAGGAATTGCGCTCGCGCCAGCGAGCGCAGAAACGCCGGGGCCTTGTCGCTCGTCGCGATCCCGGCGTAAATCGAGAGCAGGGAGTCCGGCAGCAAATAGCGCGCGCGCAATAAGTTCATTGGATGTGCCCCGGTCGCCATGCGCGCGCGCGGCGACGCCTGCTTCTCGAGAAAGTGCCGCGCCATGCGCGCCCGCTCGAGCACTTTTCGCGTCTCGACCTCCAGCGTATTGTGCGCCGGTGCTTTGATGTGCCAAAGATACGCGTCCCACGCGAAGCGCCACCGCAGGCCGGCTTCGCGCAGACGCACGCCAAGCTCGGTGTCTTCCCAACCGTACAGATGAAAGGCTTCGTCAAATCCGCCCACCGCGTCGATCGCGTGCTTGGGGAGCGAGACATTGCACGTGCACAAGAACGCGCGAGAGTAGTTCGCCATCGCCGGTTTAGGCCGGTCGTCATACGACGGCACGTTGATGATGGGGCCGTTGACGACCAGGTTGCTCGTCGTATGCGCGGCCTCGTGCGCAGCGACGAACCCCGGCGGCAGTTGCACGTCGTCGTCCACGAATAGGATGAGGTAACCTTCAGCGATCGCGACGCCGCGATTGCGCGCCTTGCCACGGTTCGGTTCGGCCTCGAACGCATAGCGCACCGGAACATCCGTGCGCGCAGCAGCCGCCTCGACGACCGCCTTTGTGTCGTCGCTCGAGCCGTTGTCGACGACGATAACCTCAAATGACGGCGCGCCAATTTGCGTTGCAAGCGACGCCAATGCGCGTGCAACGTAGGCGGAGCGGTCTTTAGTCGCGATGATGATAGAGATGCGCATGATTATTACGGACTTAACGTCGTCTATGAACCTGCGAGTTCGATGAGCGATTCGGCCATACGGTCGGCCGCCCCCACATGATCCGCGTACAAGGCGCCAAGCCGCTCGCGGCTCGACGCAAGCCAAGCCTGGTCTGTCAGGCGCTCGAGGGCGACGCGTCCGACCCGGCCGGGGGTCAGCGTGCCATGCAGTTCGCAGACCAACGACTCGCCCGCGTCGATGTTGGGTTGCGTATGAAAGACAAAGCGTTGTGACACACCAATGGCGACGGCCCGTTTGAGTGGTGGCCCGACGAGCGGGATACGGTCGAGATAGGTGAGCGGTCCGTTAAAGGTGATCTTTTCGGGCGCGTTCAGTGGCGTGATCGCAATCGTCGGCACGCCCAGCGCGGCCAACTCGATGCACTTCGTGCCCGGAATGGTAATCGCCAATTGCGCCCGCACAGCCGCTGCCAGCGCATTGCGCAAGATCGGAAAACGTAGCGCACCGTCGGGCGTAGACAAAAACGCAAGCCCGCCCTCTTCGACGAGCGTGCCGCGCTGCGCAAACACGCGTGGATCGCCTCCGGCTTCGATCGCGCGGCGCACATCGGCCAGCGGAGTGAACGGCGATAGTCCAAACGCGATTGGCACATCGGGTCGCTCGCGTGCGATACGCGCCGCCATCGTGAAAAAGAACGGAATTAAATTGTCGACTTCATAGTCGCGCGAACCAGGCATGACCAAGATGCCGCCCTGCGGCGCACCTGCTTCAACCGGCTGTGCCGCCTCGAGCAGTGCGCCGTCGATCGCGAGGTTGCCGACTCGCTCGATCCGATCGGCCGGCGTTTCCCACGAACGTAACTGCTCGAGGTTCTTTTCGTCGAGAGCGTAGAAGCGCGCAAAGCGGTTGCGGTACCCGCGTTTGGAAAATTTGTAGGTCGATGCGACGCCGCCGAGTCGTCCGTGCAGACGCAGCGCGTGCATCAAATCGCCACCCAGATATTGCACCACGTCGACTCGATCGGGAAGATCGGGGGCGCCCTGTCCGAGCGCGACGCGAAGGTACGTCTTCGGGTCGTAGACGTGTGCACTTGGAAAGAGCCGGCGCGCGAGTTCGCTCTCATGGCCCGTCGCGTAGTCGTCAGGCACGCAAAATAGCCAGACCTGGAGATCGGGATCGCGCTCGTAGAGCCGGCGGACAAGCGGACGAAACCAGCCCGCGACCTCGCCCGGACCGTTCGCCGTAAATGCGATTTTCATCGTGCCGTCGCTACGATCCGTACCGTTTGACGATCTCACCGATGATGTCGGTGGTACTCAGTCCGGCAAGGTGCGGTGCCAACCGCACTTCCCCGCCGTGCGCGAGCACGACCGCACGTTCGGGCAAATCTTCCTCGCGGTACTGTGCGCTTTTTACGTGCACGTCGGGGCGGATCCGTTCGAGCAGCGCTTCGGGCGTAGGTTCCGCGAACGCGACGACCGCGTCGACACTGCGCAACGCACACAACACCTTGGCTCGTTCGGCAAACGGCACGATCGGCCGCTTCTCGCCCTTGAGCTCACGCACTGACGCATCGACATTGAGGCCGACGATCAGGGCATCGCCCTGTTCGCGCGCCCAGGCGAGATAGTCGACGTGTCCCGCGTGCAGCACGTCGAAGACACCGTTGGTGAAAACGACGCGCCGTCCGCGACTGCGCAGATCTTCGCGCCATCCCGCCGCTGCGTCGGCGTCGAGCAGCCGGCCGAAGAGTTCAGGCGCCGCCATGTTCGATCAGCGCAAGGATCTCATCCCCGCTCGCGGTGGCGGTGCCGAGCTTCTCGACCACGGCGCCCGCCGCAAAATTCGCCAATTGCATCGCGCTTTCGATTGGCGCCCCGCCCGCAAGCGCGAGCGAGAGCACCGCGATCACGGTATCGCCCGCGCCCGAGACGTCGAAGACTTTGCGCGCAACCGAGGGGATATCGAAGCGTTCGCCCTGCGCCCCGAAGAGCGACATGCCGTGTTCGCCGCGCGTGATTACCACATATTTGCAGTTCAGTCGCTCGAGCAGCTTCTTCCCGGCACGAACCAGCGAATTATCGTCGGCAATGGTGATTCCGCTCGCGGCCGACGCCTCGTGTTCGTTGGGCGCAACGCACGTCACGCCGGAAAACATATCGAGGTTCTGCGGCTTGGGATCGGCGAGCACAAGCGGGCACGCCCGCGCCGCCGCAACGATATCGTGACTCAGCAAGCCTTTGGCGTAGTCGCTCAAAATCACCGCATCGCACGATGCCGCGCGCTCGCGAACGTAGGCAACGACCTGGGCGCGATCGGCGGGCGAAAGTGGGGCTGCATCCTCCCAATCCGCGCGCACGACCTGTTGATTGTGCGCGACGATGCGCGTCTTGCGTGTGGTCGGGCGATCGTGCACGGTGAAGACGCCGCGATCGTCGACCGCTTCTTCACGCAGCATACGTCGCACATCGGAGGCAAACGCATCCTCGCCAACCGTTCCGACGAATTCGACCTGTGCGCCGAGCGCGACCAGGTTGTTCGCCACGTTG
>DATHMY010000063.1:0-5614 GCA_035486535.1 Candidatus Acidiferrum sp. | reverse complement strand
TCGCGCTTCTCAAAACCAATGCCGTGTTCGCCTGACACCGTGCCGCCGAGGTCGATCGCCATGCGCAAGATCTCGTTGCCCGATTCGATCACCGCAGCCACTTGCTTCTTGTCGCGCTTGTCATAGCAGATCATCGGGTGCAGGTTGCCGTCGCCGGCGTGAAAGACGTTGGCCATGGTGAGCTTATAGTCGCGAGCGATGCGTTCGATCGCGTGCAGTGCTTCGGGCAGAACGCTGCGGCGTACGCAGACGTCTTGCAAGTAGTAGTTGGGTGCGATTCGTCCCATCGCCCCAGCTGCGCCCTTGCGTCCCGCCCAGAGCGCGTCGCGTTCGGCTTGCGAGCGCGCGGCGCGCCACGAATTTGCCCCGTGCTCGCGGACGATGCGCGCGATCTCGTGTTCGTAGGCGTTCATGTCGTCATCGAGTCCGGCGTGTTCGATCAAGAGGACGGCACCAGCATCCGTCGGATACCCAGCCGCGAAGGCAGCTTCGACCGCGCGCGTTGCAATCGCATCCATCATTTCGAGCGCGGTCGGCACGATGCCGGCCGCGATGATTGCCGAGACCGCATCTGAGGCGGATTCGACATCGGGAAACGTTGCGAGCCAGACGCGAACCGCTTCGGGCTCACGCATCAAGCGCACCCAGGCCGCGGTGACGAGGCCGAGCGTGCCTTCGCTGCCGACGAATGCGGCGGTTAGATCGTAACCCGCCCGATCGATATCGGTGATGAGCACGTCGCCGCGATCGTCCACGATCTCGAGTGCAAGCACGTGGTTCATCGTGGTGCCGTACTGCAAGCAGTGCGGGCCACCCGCGTTGGTGGCGATGTTGCCGCCGATCGTTGAAATGCGTTGCGACGACGGGTCGGGTGCATAAAAGAGTCCGTCGCGCGCAGCAACGTGCGAGAGATCGAGATTGATGAGCCCCGGCTGCACGCACGCGCGCCGGCGCAACGGCTCGTAGGCGAGTACGCGATTCATTCGTGCAAAAGCGACGACGATTCCGCCCGCGACGGGAACCGCTCCGCCACACAGCCCGGTGCCGGCGCCGCGCGGGACGATTGGCTCGCCGCAGTCGCGCGCAATCTTTACGACGGCGCTGACCTCGCGCGTATTCGATGGGAGGACCACCGCGCAGGGCAAGCGGCCCTCCGTATAGGCGTCAAACGCATAGACGCGCAGGTCTTCGGGCGCCGTCTTAACCGCGTCCGCGCCCAGTGCATCGACCAACCGTTGATGGAGCATCCGGCGTTGGTCTTTGGGTGAGCAGGAAGCGGGGCCTGCCCGCGACAACGCCCACCTCGCGTGAAGTTTTTTGGGCGTAAGCAGACCGGTGCTAAGGGCGATCCCAAAGCGCAAGCTAAGACACCGCAAAAGCGCTCGTCTTTCCGTATGCCGGTCGAATTCGACGTGCTCTACGCGCTACGTGACCGGCCGGGTCGCCGCCACGGGAGAGCAAACGATCTCTCGGCTGGCGGCCTTCGCCTCTCGACCGATGAAGATTTCCTCAAAGGGTCGATCCTCGACGTCGACTTCCACTTGCCCGACGATTTCATCCACGAACTTTCGATCGAGAAAGAAGTCTTCAAGCAGACGCCGTTTGGGCTACGGCCCGAAACAGTGAAGTCTGAGCCGGCGCCGTTCGCGCCGATGCGCATGAGCGCGACCGTGCTCTCGACGTTTTACGTGCCCGGAACCAAACAACTTTCGCACGGCATGAAGTTCACCGACATTCCACCCGAAGTGCAAGAGGAATTACAGCGCTTCATTCACTTGTGGCAGCTGCACCAGATTCGGCTCCGCGCCGAAGCGCTCAAATAATTTCTCGCGGTCGCACGACTACAAGGCATGACGCCGTGTCTTGCCACGCGTCCAACAATCGCTTTGAGCGCGGGCTGCGTGTAGCATTGACATGCGCAGCTAATAATTCTTGCACGGCCAAACGATCGTTTTTATCGAGCGGTGCGCAGGCGACTGATTCGGCATTGTAGCGTTGTTCGCGGACGAAGGAGCCGTCGGAATCGTAGACATACGCGACGCCTCCGGTCATGCCGGCGCCAAAGTTGCGGCCGGCTTTGCCGAGCACGAGCACCGTCCCGCCGGTCATGTACTCGCAAGCATGCTGGCCGACGCCTTCCACCACGGCAGTCGCCCCCGAATTTCGCACGCCGAAGCGTTCGCCTGCCGTGCCCGCAGCGAACAACGAACCCGATGTCGCCCCGTACAGCGCGACGTTTCCGAGAAGAACGTGTGGCTCGGCGGCACGTCCGATCGCTCCGCTGGCACGAAGCACGATCGCGCCGCCGGAAAGTCCTTTACCCACGTAGTCATTCGCTGAACCGTCGAGCTCAAGCCGCATGCCGTCGGTTGCAAACGCACCGAACGATTGACCCGCGGTGCCATGCAGGTCGAAACGCAGATCAGGCGTTGCCGGCAATGCTGCAAGCGCGAGATGCCCCGCGAGCCGAGCGCCAAGCGTGCGATCGGCATTGCTCACGCGATCGGTCCGGCGGTAGGGTGCCCCGCTCTTTGCAGCCGCGAGCGCCGGCTCGATCCACCCGAGATCGAGGGGCACGCGATCGACCGGGCGATCGTTGCGGCCGCCCTCGTGGCGAATCGGTCCGTCACCGGTGCGCGCGAGCATTGCGCGAAGATCCAGGCCGCCATCGTCGCGCACTTGATCGAGCAGATCGACGCGGCCGATCGCTTCGTCGAGACTGCGCAAGCCGAGCGAAGCCAGCAGCTCGCGGACGTCGCGCGCCAGGCTGGTGAAGAAGCGCACGACGTGCTCGACCTTGCCGCGGAACTTCGCGCGCAGCTCCGGATTCTGCGTGGCGATGCCGGCCGGACAGGTGTTGAGGTGGCACTGCCGCGCCATGTCACAGCCGAGCGACACCAGCACTGCCGTGCCGAAAGCATATTCGTCGGCGCCGAGGAGCGCGGCGACGACCACATCGCGCGCGTTCGCGATGCCGCCGTCCGTTCGCAGCCGGACGCGTCCACGCAAATGGTGATGCATCAAGACCTGCTGTGCTTCGGCCAGGCCAAGCTCCCATGGATTTCCGGCGTACTTGATCGAGGAGAGGGGCGATGCGCCGGTACCGCCGGCATAACCGGCGATGGTAATGAAGTCAGCGTACGCTTTTGCAACACCGGCCGCCACGGTGCCGACGCCGAGCTCGGAAACGAGCTTCACCCCGACTGCGGCGCGCGGATTGACGCACTTTAAGTCCCAAATCAATTGCGCGAGATCTTCGATCGAGTAGATGTCGTGATGCGGGGGTGGACTGATGAGCGTGACACCGGGCTGCGCGTGGCGCAAGCGCGCGATCAATTCTGTGACTTTGGGTCCGGGAATCTGGCCGCCCTCGCCGGGTTTGGCGCCTTGTGCGATCTTGATTTCGATCTCTTGCGCGCGCGCGAGGTAGGCGGCCGTCACGCCGAAGCGCGCGGAAGCAACCTGTTTGATCTTGTTCTCGTACGGTGCGTCTTCGCCACCCTCGCCGGTATTCGATCGTGCCCCGAGTTCGTTCATCGCCTCAGCGATCGTGCGGTGCGCCTCGGGGCTCAAGCTTCCGAGCGACATCGCGCTTGCGACGAAACGCCGGACGATCGCCTCGACTGGTTCGACCTCGTGAACCGAAATGTCGGGGGCGGCCGGACGTAGCGTCACCAGATCGCGCAACTCGTGCACGCCGCGCTCCGCGACGCTGTTCGTGTACGTTGTCCAAGCGGCATCGAGATCCACGGCCGTAGTGCCGCGCGCAACGCCGGCGGCGTTTTGCAGCGCGCGAATCGTCGCAGGCTGCCAGCTGTGGGTTTCTGCCAGCTCGCCGCGCCGGAAGCGGATCCAGCCGTAATCGGGCAGCTCGCCGTCGCCGTGACTCCACGTCTCGCGAACTTGCTGTTCAATCTGTGCGAAGGTGCGGCCCGAGAGTGGTGACGATGCGTCAAAGCAACGTTGAGCGATCGATTCATGTAATCCGATGATGTCGAAGAGCTGCGCGCCGCGGTAACTGTCGAGCACCGAGATGCCGCACTTCGACATGATCTTCGCGATGCCGAGATCGAGCGCGCGAATCGCGCGCGCCTCTCCCTCCTCGCCCGCAACCGCCCGCACCGTCTCGAAGGCCAGCCACGGACATACTGCACCCGCGCCGTAGCCGATCAATACCGCAACGTGATGCACGTCGCGGCAGTCGCCGGCTTCAACCGCCAAGCCGGTGCGGGTGCGGACGCCCCACTCGACGAGCGCGCGATGCACCGCGCCGAGCGCAAGTGCCATCGGAATCGCCGGCGTCTGCGGCGTGGCCATGCGGTCGGAGAGCAGAAGTAGTTTGGCGTCGGAACGGCGCACTAGCTCCACTGCTTGAGCGCAGACACGATCGATGGCGGCTTCGAGTGTTTCATCACCCTCGAGGACGCAGGCGATGCGATCGAGTCCGTGGAGTGCCGCGATCTGTCCCAGCGAGAGCACCGGCGAATCCAGCACGAGCCCGGGCAGCGGCGCGTGCTTGTCGAGCAGGTGCGGCCATGGGCCGAGCCGCGTGCGCAGCGAGAAGACGTTTGCTTCGCGCAGCGAGTCGATCGGCGGATTCGTGACCTGCGAGAAGCGCTGCCGGAAGTAGTTGTAGATCGGGCGTGGTGCGCGGCCGAGTGGTGCAAGCGGCGTATCGTCACCCATCGACCACAGCGGCTCCTTCGCGTCGGCCGCCATCGGCTCGAGGATCATCTTGACGTCTTCGCGTGAGTAGTTGAAGCGATGCTGCAACTCTACGAGCTTGTCGGGCGAGAGTGTCGGTGCCGCTACGGGATCGAGCCGCTCGTCTTCGATCAATTCGCTATACGGCGTGTCCACATCGAACAAGCGGGTCAGATCGCCGTCGAAAAGCACGCGTGCAGCGCGAACGTCGAATGCGATCATCTCACCTGGGCCGAGCCGTCCACTGCGGACGATGCGCTCCGGGTCGAGGTCGGCAATGCCGGTTTCGGAGCCCGCGACGATGAGCCGATCGTCGATCGTATAGCGGCACGGACGCAACCCGTTGCGATCGAGCGCTGCGCCGACCACGTTGCCATCGGCAAACGCTACGGCGGCGGGCCCGTCCCACGCCTCGACCACATCGGCGTGGTAGCGATGAAAGAGCGATTCGTTGCGATCGGCAACCGGCGGCATCAACATTCGCAGTGACTCGCACACGGTGCGCCCGTGCCGGGCGAGCAGTTCGGCGACTTCGTCGAGACTGCCCGAGTCCGAGATGCCTGACGTGAGGATCGGTTCAAACGCCGGTGGCAGCGACGCGCGGCGCGCCTGCATCCGCGCGCGGTTACCCCAGATCGTATTGATTTCGCCGTTATGCGCGAGTAAACGGAAGGGCTGTGCAAGCGACCAACGCGGCAGCACGTTAGTCGCGTAGCGTTGATGGAACACCGCAAAGGCGCAGCCGTATGCCGGCTCGGCGAGATCGCGGTAGAACGCGGCGAGGTCGCCGCTCGCGCAGAGTGCCTTATAAACGATGGTCTGTGACGAGAGCGAGCAGACGTACGCCTCGGGGCAGGCTCGTTCGAACGCTTTGCGCAGTAATGAACAACGGCGCTCGAGTTCGTCGGCG
>DATHMY010000062.1:0-4661 GCA_035486535.1 Candidatus Acidiferrum sp. | reverse complement strand
GTAGGCACGCAGTTCGACGAATTCGTATCCATCGCCGCGATACGTCGTCGGCGAGCCTGCACCAAAACGGCGCGGCCGCCGCTTTCCGCGCAGCAAGGCATCGCGAAGCGTTAACGTGGCCATGGCCTGCTTAGGGCACCGGGACGCGCGCAATCAACTCGTCGAGCACGCGGGTTGCGCCGCCGTCGCTCGCGACGCGGAAGTTGAAACCGATGCGGTGCCGCAGAGCCAGCGGCGCGACCGTGCGCACATCATCCGGAACGGCGTAGTCGCGTTGCTCGAGCAGCGCTTTTGCGCGCGCCAGATTGGCAATCGCAAGCGTGGCGCGTGGACTCGCACCGAAGTCAATCGCCGGATGCTGCGCCTCGCGCGTGATCACAACGAGTTCGACGATGTAACGCTTGAGGGCTTCATCGAGATGGACGTTGTGCGCGAGCGCGCGCCACTCGCGCACGGCGTCGAGCGTCGCGACCGGCGCGATCACCGGCGCGTCGGCAATGGCGAAGCGCTCGAGGATTGCGAGCTCCTCGGCGCGCGAAGGGTAACCGACATCGATCTTTAGCAAAAAGCGATCCATCTGCGCGACCGGCAACGCGTAGGTTCCCTCGGAATCGAGTGGGTTCATCGTAGCCATCACGATAAACGGATCGGGTAACGGATGCGTTTGCGGACCGATCGTAACCTGACGTTCCTGCATGGCTTCGAGCAGCGCCGATTGCACCTTTGCCGGCGCACGATTGATCTCGTCGGCGAGGACGACGTTTGCGAAGATTGGTCCACGGACCGTCGTGAACGCGCTTTCGCGCTGATCGAAGATACGGGTTCCAACGATGTCGCTGGGCAGGAGGTCGGGGGTGAACTGGATCCGCTTGAACTCACCGTGCAGTGCGTCGGCAAGACTGCGGCAGGCGAGCGTTTTTGCCAGACCGGGCGGTCCCTCGAGCAGCACGTGACCGCTGCACAGCAGCCCAAGCAAAAGGCCCTCGATGACACCTTGCTGCCCGACGATCGTGCGCTCGAGCGCGCGGGTCACGATTGCGGGTCCGGCTCGCTCGTTCATCGCGTCATGCGCTCCAGTTGTGCGATAGCTGCCGCAATCGCAGCCGTGAGATCGGCGTTATGGGTAAAGCCCGCGCGTTCGAGGGCACGGAGCAGATCGCGCAGCTGCAAATCGCTCGCCAGCGGCCGTCGCAGGACATCGGCAAGCGTTTCGGCATCAGTGGCTCCGACCATCCGGCGCACGATGTGGCGCGCTCGCATCGCCCCGGCTCGCGTGCGATCGCGCTCCAGTTCGCCGAGCGCTTCGCGCAGCTGCGCGCCCGGATCGCGCACCACCGGAACCGGCGGCGCGAGCGTGACGACCGGCGCGGGAAGTGGTCGTCGGCGGATCAGCACCGCGATGAGCAGGATGATCCCGGCCACGCCCACGAGGATCAGCGCCAGGCGTAGCACCGCGCCGAGCAGCGCGCGCAGCCCTTGCCACGCGTCGCTCGCCGCGACGATCGCGGTGCCGGGACCTTGGACGTGCAGCGTCAGCGCGTTCGAGGAATAGCGAAAGTTCCGGCCGTTGCGCGCGTCGGTCGCATCGAGCGTGACCGGCGCGATCGTTATCGCACCCGAATGGTGGGCGACCACCGTAATCGTCTCGCGATAGGTTGTGCCGCCGCGCGATGCAACCGTCGTTCGCTCGCTGCCCAGCAGTTCCAATTCAGCCAGAATCGGCAGATCGAGGTTGTCGAGCTCGCTGATACGTTCGCGAACGTGGGCCGTCACAATGAGATGAAACGGGATCTCGATTTTCGGCGTCGCGGTATCGGCACTCAACGTGAGTTGCGTCACCGTCAAGCGCTGTAAGCTCTGCGCGTCGATTGGCCCACCCGTCGCAAACGCGACGAGTGCCAGTATCAACGCGCTGGTGCGACTGAAGAGAGCCACTGTGCGAAGAGGCGGCGCGCGTCGAACGGACCTGGCGAGGCTTCGGGGTGAAACTGAACGGCGGCAACCGGAAGCCGGCGATGACGGAAGCCTTCGTTCGTTCCGTCGTTGAGGTTGGTCATCGTCGCTTCGAGGTCGTTGGGCAACGAACCGGCGTCGACGGCATAGCCGTGGTTGTGCGCGGTGATCAAGACTTCGTCGCGCGTGAGATCCTTGACCGGTTGATTGCCGCCGCGATGCCCGTACGGAAGTTTGTAGGTTACGGCGCCGCAGGCGAGCGCCAAGAGCTGATGGCCTAAGCAGACCCCGAAGAGTGGTTTGCGTCCGATTAACCCGCGCAGCGTCTCGATCGTCGCTTGCAAATCGGTCGGGTCGCCCGGACCGGGTGAAATGAAGATCGCCTCGGGATCCCCTTCGAGTAGCTCTTCTTCACTTGCGTTGTACGGCACCACCGTCACTTCGCTGCCGAGCGCCGTCAACTCGCGCAGGATCGCTCGCTTCACGCCGCAGTCGATGAGCGTGACGCGAACGCCACCGCGGGTTCCTTCGACGTGGCGCTCGCGCGCCGCGACGCTCGGAACGAGTTGCGCTGTGCTGGCGGTACGCACGAACGACGTGAGTTCGCGTTCGGCGCGCTCGAGCGCATCATCACCGACGGCGAGTGCCGCCCAGATGGTCCCGTGCTCGCGTAAGGTTATGGTGATGGCCCGCGTATCCGCGCCGATCATCGTCGGGATTTGCTGCTCGTCCAACCAATCCGGCAGCGCGGCCTTGCTGAGATAGTGTGACGGATGCCGCGCAATCTCTTTGATGATCGTACCGCGCACGCAGGCGCGCGGATATTGCGCGGCACTCCCGGAGATGCCGTAGTTGCCGATGAGCGGATAGGTAAAGGTGAGGATCTGGCCGGCGTACGACGGGTCGGTCAGCGCTTCTTCGTAGCCGGTCATGCCGGTGTAGAAGACGGCTTCGCCCAAGGCCAAACCTTGGTGGCGCAAGCCGAAGCCGTCGAAGCGCGAGCCGTCGGCGAGGAACAGAGCTGCTGGGGTGGTCATTCTAAAGAAAAGCCGGTTAAACGAAGGGCCGGTGCAAACCTGGAAATAAGCCGCTGGGGTGGACTGGCAGATGGACTGGCATTTTGGCGCGACGGCGTTCGCAACGGCGATCACGATCATCGACCCGATCGGCATGATTCCAATCACGGCCGCAACGACCGCGCACTTCGAGCGAGCTAAACGCAATCGCATCGTCGACCAGGCGGTGCTGGTCGCCGGCATTGTCATGCTGCTCATGGGGCTGGTGGGGCCGTGGCTGCTTGATTACCTCGGCATCACGTTGCCGGCGTTCGGCATTGCCGGCGGCATCTTGCTCTTTCTGATCGCGATCGATATGCTTTTCGGCCGTCCAACCGGCGCGCGCGCGACCAGCGAGGAGGAGCGTGCTGCGCGGGAGGGCGAGAACCCCGCCGTTTTTCCGCTTGCAATTCCGATGATTGCCGGACCCGGCACGCTCGCAACCGTGCTCCTGTTGGTCAACCTCACGCACGGCGAGCCCACACGCGTCGTGCTCGTAGCGGTCGCTTACGCTGCCGCGCTCGCGATTGCTTGGTTGTGCATGCGCGGCGCCGCGCGCTATCTGCATCGCCTCGGTACGACCGGCATTCACGTGATCACCCGAGTCTTCGGCATCATTCTCGCCGCGCTTGCGGTACAATTCGTTATCAACGGCATCTTGCAGACACCGCTCGTGCGGCACTGAACTCGAGGAGAACCCATGGAAAACGATGATCCGCCCGCGGAACAAATGATCGCCGATCTCGGTCTCGACCCGACGCTTGAAATCGACTCGGATCAACGAGCGGAACTCATCCGCCGGTGGCACCGCGAGTATGGGAGCCGCTACGGCAAAGAACCCGACGTCAAAGGCGATCTTGGGGATGGTGATATCGACTCCGGTGATGCGCGTGTCGAGCTACTGCGCAGTTGGCACCAAGATGGCAGCAGCCGCTACGGCAGCGAGCCCGACGTCAAGGGCGACCTCGAAGGCGATTAGCTCGTTAGAGTCTCCACCGGAGTTCGCCACCCACGATCGTCGCTATGGCGCGTCGCGGCAATGTACGACCGGAAAACGGCGTGCTCTTCCCCTTGGACGCAAAGCTCGCGGGATCGACAGCCCACGGACGATCCGCGAAGATCGTTACATCGCCGGGCGCGCCGGCGCGCAGCGTTCCGCCTTCGAGGTTGAGGATGCGCGCAGGATTGGTTGAGAGCAGCTCGACAAAGCGGCGCAGCGGCAGATCCGGCACTGCGAGGGCGTAGGCGCCCACCGCAATTTCCAGACCGGTGAACCCAACCGCCGCGGACCGCAGATCGCCGCGCTTTTCGTCCTCCGTGTGCGGCGCGTGATCGGTCGCAAAGACATCGATCGCCCCGTCGCGCACCCCTTCGCGGAGCGCGCGGGCATCGGCGTCGCTGCGCAGTGGCGGATTCACCTTTCCGGCCGCGCCGCGTTCGCGTATGGTGTCGTCGCTCAGTAAAAGATGGTGGGGCGTGACTTCGCAGGTTGCCGTACCGCCCTGCGCTCGTGACCAGCGCAACAACTCGAGCCCGCGCGCGGTGGAAAGGTGCGCAAGGTGCCACGCCTTGCGCGTGTCGAGCGCGATCAACAGATCCCGTGCGACAATGACATCTTCGCTCAGACTCGGCGCGCCTTGCACGCCCAACGCA
>DATHMY010000061.1:0-5032 GCA_035486535.1 Candidatus Acidiferrum sp. | reverse complement strand
GGAGCCGATCTCGAAGCGCGTGTCCGCATCGACCGGCTTGTTGTCGGCAATATTGCGTTCGCCGAATGTCTTGACGTAGATCAACTGCCCATCGTGAACGATGCCGATCGCAGCACCCGCTCCGTGCTGGGAATCGACGAGCTGTTGCGCCGCCGCCGTAACCTGCGGGGCAGAAAATGCAAAGGGGACCATGTCAACCTTTCTGCTGTCGTTGGAATCCCAAGCCCAAGCCGGTGACGATCTGATGCGGCAGTACACCGGACGCGGCCGCCAGTTCGTCGAGGTCGTCGTCAATGCTAAGTAGCGCGAATCGATCGTCTCGCGTACGGCCTAGCAGGATCGTGTTCTGCATCCCAACGGAAAGAATCTGCCGGTATCCTCTCGTGACGCGTGGGAAACCGTCGGAATACCCGCAGCGTACGACGGTGACGTAGGTTCCTTCCGGCAAAGCACGTTCGTTATAGCTGGCACGTAAGCCGCCGGTCGAGGCAAGCGTTTCGACGATTGACGCGTTTATGGCAATTGCGCACTGGAGGCCGGTAACGCCGTTCGCGCCTCCTGCGCCGAAGAGCCCAATGCCGATGCGTACGCTGGTTCCGTGGCTCGCGCTGCTGGCTGCCGGATACGTGCTTTCGATATCTTCGCCGGCGACGCGGGCGCCGAGTTGCCGAAACGTCGCCACGAATCGGGCGAAGCGCTCGCGGTCGGCGCTTTCCGTCATTGGATTCGTCAGGTGCGTCCACAGCTCGACGCGGATGCCCGCAGCCGCGAGCATTCGCGCGTATGCGCTTGCAGCGTCGAGCTCGATCCCCGACCATCCGGCCGCAAGACGCAGTCCTACTCGAATCGTGAGATGCTCGGCATCCGATCGCGCCGCCAGGGCCGCAAGCGAATCGAGACTTGCGACGTTCGCGATGCCACCTAGCGACGCAACTCGCAGGACGTGCTGGACGCCGAGTTCCTGCAGCGTCGCCGCCGGCGCCCGCGTGATCGCGCGCAAGCGCTGCAGCTCGTCGGCATCGGACACGACGAACCCGTCGGCGCTGCCTTCGAGCTCGCGAACGACGCGTTCGACGCCAAAGTTATACCCGTCGGCCTTGACGACCGCGCGCACGGCAGCGCCGGTCCGCTGCTTCCACGTCTGCAGGTTGTGGCGGAGCGCCGCTCCGTCGAGTGAGATCAAACCCTATCGACCATATCGTTGCCTTGATTGTCAGTTAGTTTCATAATGGTAGTCAAGTGTCTGAGCGAAAC
Organism: Candidatus Acidiferrum sp.; assembly: GCA_035486535.1. GTDB lineage: Bacteria > Vulcanimicrobiota > Vulcanimicrobiia > Vulcanimicrobiales > Vulcanimicrobiaceae > Aquilonibacter. The sequence continues at coordinate 3,778 of DATHMY010000061.1, read as the reverse complement.
CGCGTAACGCCCTACGGAGAAATCGTCGCCACTTCACTCCGCGGTGATTGGCTCGGCAACCGCGGTTGCATTCATCGCGGTCGCGCGATCGTTCGCGCCTGGGCCACCAAACGTTGGATCACGTGCGCGCTCGAGTTTAAAGGGTGGGTTGCGCCGAAGTGGGTGCCCGGTCGATGGACGGCGCTGTTCTTCCACGACGAGGCACTTGCGTTTGCGGCCGGCCATCGACCGTGTGCGCTGTGCCGGCGTGCGGACTACAAGCGCTATCAACAAGCGGTCGGCATCTTCAGTGCCGACGCGATAGACGCGCAACTTCATCGCGAACGTCTCGACGGCAAGCGCAAGCGGACGTACGCTATGGCGTGGCGCGATGTTCCGCTTGGAGCATATGTCGAATTCGAAGGCGCACCACATATCGTGCTTGCCGATCGACTTCGCCTCTGGTCACCAGCGCGCGGCTACGAAGGCGATCGGATTCTTCCGAAAACCGGCAACGCCGTCGTCCTCACGCCCGAATTATCAATAAAGGCGATTAGGAATGGTTATAGTGTGGTACCCAGGGGAGTTTTGGCCGCTCTTCCGCTATACTAGGGCGATGAACGATATCGCTTTGTTCATCTTACGCACCGTCGCAGGCGGCTTCATGCTGAAGTACGGACCACCGAAGATTCGCGATGTGGACGGAAAGTTCGCGAAAGAATTCGCGGGACTCGGGTTCAACCCGGTCAGCACCTTCGTGACGCGAGCCGGTCTTGCCGAAACGACCGCAGGCGCGCTTCTCGTTCTTGGCGCGCTTGGTCCGGTCGGACCGATGCTGCTGCTCTCCGATATGATGGTTGCGACAACCTCCACCACAGCGAGAGCAAAGCACTTTGATCCCAACGATCACGAAGACGAGTTGCTGTACGCCTCGATTGCTCTACTCTTAGCGCTCAATGGTCCCGGGTCGATCTCCGTCGATTCGTTGCTCGGCATTCGCTGGTTCGATCGCGACTGGCTACGGTATCTTTCGGTTGCAGGTGCGTTTGCCGGTGCTGCGTTTATGCTTTCGCAGCGGACGCCGTCACCGAATACGTAAGACGATCTTCCCTTCGACATGGCCTTGATCGATGCGGCGGTGCGCATCGACGATGCGGTCGAGCGGAAATTCCTCGATGTGCAGCGGGATCGTGCGCTTGCCGATAGCCTTATTCAGCCGCTCGAAGGCGTCGTGCGACATTTCCCCGTCGAACGGCAGCGACGGATGCCCATCGAACTTTGGTCCGGGCTCCACGCCGTTTGGGTACGCGATCGGCGCGTTCGGCGTGGCGCGCGCTACAAGCCCGGCAAGATCGCTGCCGTTTGCCGTGGCAAGGATCGCGTCAAAGCCGTTGGATGAATCGACGACGGGCGCGCCGCCAAGCTCTCGAAGGTAGTCGTACCCATCGGAGTGCGCCGTCCCGAAAACGCCGGCTTCGTTCTCATGCGCGGCAAGCCAGACCGCAAACGAGCCGACACCACCGGTCGCTCCGAACACCAATAGCGTCTGCCGCGGCTTGAGCTTGAGCGCACGGAGTCCGGCATGCGCGGTTAACGCCACGCAGGGCATCGCTCCCGCAATCTGTTGCGTCAACTGGTCGGGCACGCGCTCGACGCGACCGGCCGGCACGCTAACGTATTCGGCGTAGAACCCGCTCTTGTAACTGTACGAGTACACGCGCTCGCCGACGCGCAGCCCGGACACATCCGATGCGACTGCGGCAATGATTCCGCTCCCGTCGGCACCCAAAATGGTGCCGGACTTCACCGGTCCCCATTCGCCGGTGCGTTGCCGCACGTCCCAAGGACCGACACTGGCATACTCGAGCGCAATGATGACATGGCCTGGTATCAATGCCGGCACGGGCACCGGCGCGATGTGAAAAGCCTCCGGCGGTCCGGCTTTATCGAGGATCGCTGCTTGCATCATCTTCGGCAGGCCGGACGTCATACAACCTCCTTTAAAACAGACGCGGGTCGGGCGGCGCAATCGCGCCCTCGAGTTCGAGCAATGCGCGCTTGAGCGGAAGGCCGCCGCCAAAGCCGGTGAGCGTTCCGTCCGCGCCGATCACGCGGTGACACGGGATGATGATGGGAATCGGATTGGCGCCGTTGGCGCGTCCAACCGCGCGCGCAGCATTGACAAGGCCGAACTCGTTTGCGATCGCACCGTACGACGTCGTCGCACCGTACGGAATCTCGCGCAGACGGGACCAGACTCGCCGTTCGAATGGCGTTCCGCGCGGTTCCAAAGGCAGATCAAAGGTTCGCCGCGATCCAGCGAAATACTCGCGCAGTTGTGCGTGCACGGCGCGCATGCCGTCGTTTGCGGCGTGCGACGGCGCCGTCGCCGATTGCACCGCTTTGCTTCGATTCGGCAGCCATAATTCCACCAGGATGCCGTCGACGTCCACCGCCAGCTCGAGCCGGCCGAATGGCGTCGCTAGCGTCGAACGAAAGAGCCTCGCGTCTCGATCCACCCGCTGCATACGCTCTCTTCGACCCCGGCTAAGCGCGTGGGGTTACGCCTAGCCGGGTATGAGGGGGGAATGAAAACGACGATTTGGTTTGCGGCCCTAGCATTGGCCGCTGCGTTCGCCGGGTGTACACCGCAACAGCAACAACAAACACAAAACAGTGCGCAACAGGCAACGCAGGAGGCACGTAAAGATACCTCTGTCGCCACCAAAGAGGTGTCGGATACAGCGCTCGCCGTGCGCGTTGACGCGGCGCTTGCTGCGGAATCCGGCGTCAACGCTTTTCACGTCAAGACCACCGCCAGCAACGGTGTCGTGACATTGACCGGTACCGCGCCGAATGCGACCATCGATCGCACGATTCTCGACACCGTTCGCTCCGTGCCGGGCGTAAAGAGTGTCGTCAATCAAATCGTCGTGCGGCGTTAGAGGCCATAAAAGAATCGTACCACGTGAAAGAAGACCGGCGCCGCGAAGATCAATGAATCCATCCGGTCGAGCATGCCGCCGTGCCCGCGAATGAGGTTGCCGTAGTCCTTGATCCCGCGATCGCGCTTGATTGCTGACATCACGAGGCCGCCGGCAAACCCAAGCAGCGTGATCATCAGTGAAATTCCGGCTGCGGCCGGAATGCTGAACGGCGTTAGCCACCACAGGCCCGCGCCGACTGCGGTTGCGCTCAGCGTGCCGCCGATGAAACCTTCCCACGTCTTATTCGGACTTACGTTGGGGGCAATCTTATGACGGCCGATCAATTTGCCCCAGACGTATTGCAGCACGTCGCTCAACTGTCCGACGATCACGAGAAAGAGCAGCAGCTTCGCGTCGGGCCCGTAGCCGTGGATGTCGAGCACGAGCAACGCGGGTGCATAGCTGATGCAGTAGACACAGATCATCAGCCCCCACTGAATCTTGGCCGCGCGATCGAGAAACGAGTGCGTGTCGCCGGCTAGCGCCATTGCTGCGGGGATGAAGAGAAACCCGTACACCGGGATGACGATGAAGAATCCCAGCCACTTAATCGAGAGCAGCGCATACTGGAGCGGCGTGAATAGGAAGAAGGTCCAAAACAGCGTCTTGTGATCGGCTCGCCGTGTCTCGACTAGCGTGATGTATTCCCGCAATGCGAGAAACGAGACGAGGCCGAAGAGCACGAGCGAACCGGTTGGTCCAACGACGAGGGTGAGCCCAAAGACTAGGCACATCACCCACCAGGCATAGATGCGTTGATTGAGATTGCCGATCGTGGCGCTTGCAGATGGTGTCTTGATCGTCGCGCGCAA
>DATHMY010000060.1:0-5789 GCA_035486535.1 Candidatus Acidiferrum sp. | reverse complement strand
TTCCGGGTTTGGCCCGCTGCCGGAACCACCGCCGCTCTCGGGCCTTCCCGAACATCCGCAGATCGAGATCTCCGGACCAGAAAAAGCGGCGATTCTCTTGATCACGCTGGGGCTCGAACTCTCGGCGACGATCTTCAAGTTCCTGCGCCAAGACGAAGTCGAACGGATCGTGCTCGAGATCGCCAAGATCACGACCGTTCCGATCGAGAAGCGCGACGCCGTCATTCAAGAGGCGTACCAGCGCGCGATCGCGCTCAAGTACATCAACGAAGGCGGCATCGAGTACGCCAAGGAGATCCTCGAGCGCAGCTTCGGCGCGGGTCAAGCCGACGACATGACGTCGCGGCTATTCGCCGCGCTCAAACACGGTAATCCGCTCGAGCTGATCAAGAAGACCGAACCTGCGCAACTGCTGCAGTTCATTCAAGACGAGCATCCGCAGACAATCGCGCTGATTCTGGTCTACATGCAGCCCGAGCAAGCCGGCGCCGTTCTCTCTGCGCTGCCACCCGATTTGCAAGCCGAAGTTGCGATGCGTATTGCGATTCTGCAAAAGACCGCGCCGGAAGTGCTCGAACAACTCGACGAGCTGCTCGGACGCCGCCTGCTGGTCAGCGGTGCAGACTTCGCGAAGGCCGGCGGCGTGCAGTCGCTCGCAAACGTCATGAACTTCGTCGATCGCGAAACCGAGAAAAATATTCTCGACGGTTTGGCCAAGCGCGACCCCGAGCTGGCACAAGAAGTCAAGAACCTGCTCTTCGTTTTCGAAGATATCATCAACCTCGACGACCGTTCGATCCAGCGTGTGCTCAAGGAAGTCGACGGCAAGGACCTGGCGCTCGCGCTCAAGGTCGCCAACGACGAGTTGCTGGCGCGCGTTTACAAGAACATGTCCTCGCGTGCTTCGGCGATGCTCAAGGAAGAGATCGAGTTGCTCGGCCCAACCCGCATGCGCGACGTGGGGAAGGCACAGCAGCAAATCGTCGACGTCATTCGGACGTTGGAAGAAAATGGGCAAATCGTCATTGCTCGCGGAGCGAAAGACGAGCGCCTAGTTTAGCGACGTGGGCAAAATTGTAAAGCAGGCGCGCTTCTCCGACGCCGCATATGTCGTTGAAGTACCGCATGCCGACGCGCCTGCGGAGGCGGCTGCTGTCGGTGAAGCCGATCAGGGCTATGCCGCAAACTTTGTCACCCCGTCTTCGAATGGCCATACCGAGCGGATCACGCTGCCGCCGATCGAGCCGCGCGTCGATTGGGATCAATTGCGCACGGACGCCGAAGCCATCGTCGATCACGCGGCATCCGATGCGGAGTCGTTGATCCGCCAAGCCGAGAGCAAGGCGCTGGAATTGGTCGAACGCGCACGCGCTCGCATCGAGCAGATGGAAGAAGATGCCCGGCTGGCTGGGCGCGAACAAGGCTATGCGGCGGGACAAACGGCGGCCGAGGGAGAGCTTGCGCCGGTCATCACGACGATTCGCGAACTGATCGAAAGCATTCGCGCGCAGCGTAGCGCAGCGATCGCGTCGGCCGAGCCCGAACTCGTGCGCATCGCGATGGCCGTCGCCGAGCGCGTGATCCACGGCGAACTCCAGACCAACCAGAGCGTGATTGTCGAGAACGTGCGCCAGGCACTGACGCGTTTGGTCAGCCGCGAAGTAGTGACGCTGCGCGTCAATCCCGTCGACCTCGATACGATCCGCGCGCGTCGCGACGAGATCGTCGCATCCGGCGACGTCGAGCACTTGCGCATTGTCGAGGACCCGCGTATCGATCGCGGCGGCGTGATCGTCGAGACTGATGCCGGCACGATCGATTCGAAGGTCGCAACGCAAATTCGTGAGGCCCGTCGTGCCATTTTAAGCGACGACGAGATAGCCCTCGGCGAGACGGCGGATCTGTTGCACTCGCCCGCCCAAGCCAGCTAACCAGCGATGGCGAACGACACGCTCGTCTTCTCCGCCGACCCGTATCTCGATGCGCTGCGCGGCGCCGATTTGGTACGGCAGTATGGCAAGGTACGCCAAGTCATCGGCGTCGTGATCGAAAGCCTTGGCCCAAACATGGCGGTCGGTGAGACGTGTTCGATCTCGTCGAAGGGTAACGCCCAGCCGGTGCTGGCTGAAGTGGTGGGCTTCCGCGATAACAAAGTATTGATCATGCCACTAGGCGAGTTGATGGGCATCGGGGCCGGGAGCGACGTCGTCGCGCATGGCGCGCCGCTCGAAATCGGCGTCACCGACCATCTTCTCGGACGCGTCCTTGGCGGACTCGGTCGTCCAATCGACGGCAAGGGAACGATCGTAGCCGAGAATCGCGCGGTCGTCACCGCTGCGCCGCCGCCACCGCTCTCGCGGCGGCGTGTAACCGAACCACTTCCACTAGGCATTCGTGCGATCGATGGCTTGTTGACGTGCGGCAAGGGGCAGCGCGTTGGTGTCTTCGCGGGCTCGGGCGTCGGCAAGTCAACGATTCTCGGGATGATCGCGCGCAACACCGCCGCTGACGTAAACGTCATCGCACTGGTCGGCGAACGCGGCAAGGAAGTCCGCGATTTTATCGAGCGCGACTTGGGCGAAGAGGGTTTGCGCCGCAGCGTCGTCGTCGTGTCGACGAGCGATCAGCCCGCACTGGTGCGCATCAAGGCGGCGTTCGTTGCCATGACGATTGCCGAGTACTTCCGCGATCAGGGCCTGGACGTGATGTTTATGATGGACTCAGTGACGCGTTTTGCGATGGCACAGCGCGAAGTGGGCCTTGCGATTGGTGAACCCACGACTACTCGCGGCTATACACCGTCGGTCTTCGCTCTTTTGCCGAAGCTGCTCGAACGCGCGGGAACCTCGCAACGAGGCACGATCACCGGGCTCTTTGCCGTGCTCGTCGACGGCGATGATATGAACGAGCCGGTTGCCGACGCGGTGCGATCGATTCTCGACGGACACATCGTCCTCTCGCGCCAGCTCGCTTCCGCCAACCAGTATCCGGCGATCGACGTACTACAGAGCGTCAGTCGTGTGATGCCCGATGTTGCCGACGCGAATCAGTATTCAGCAGCGTCCGCGGTTCGTGACATCCTCGCGACGTATAAAGATGCCGAAGACCTGATCAATATCGGCGCGTACGTTCCCGGCAGCAATCCCCGGGTCGATCTCGCGCTCTCGAAGATCGAGGGCATCCGGCATTTCTTGCGACAAGGCATCTATGAGACGAGTTCGCCTGAACAAACACTCGCGAAACTGATGAGTGTGACGTGAAGCGATTTGCTTTCGCACTGCAGCCCGTGCTCGAGCACCGCAAGCGCATCGAAGATCAAAAGCAGTTGGTCGTTGCGACGCGCAAGCGCGCGCTCGACGAAGCCGAGCGTGAACTCGAACGCCTCAACGAGGCGTTCCTCAAGCATTCGACGATGCTGCGCCAGGGCCACAAGCAATTCGATACGCGCGAGCTGCAAAGTATCTATGCCCATTTACAGTTTCTCGATCGCTGTATCATGGCACAGATCCGAATCGTGGCCGAGCGGCGCGTGGCCCTTGATCGCGCGCGAAACGAATTGCTCGAAGCCAGCAAAGAGAAGAAGGTCGTGGAAAAACTCAAAGAGCGTCGCCGTGAGGCGCACGCGCTCGAGGAGCAGCGCATGGAACAGAAAGAACTCGATGACGGCAACGCCCGCCGCTATGGGCGCGCTCAAGTAGGAGGTACGCCGTGATCGTCACTCGCCGGCGGCGCAAGCCGTTCCCGTGGAGGCGTTTGATTCTCCCCGTCGTCGCGATTGGGCTCGTCGCTTTCGCAATTGCGTGGCCGCCGTCGCGCAACGTGGTGACCGGCGGTCCGCTTGGCCCGGTTTGGCAAAATCTTGGAGCGCGCTTCGACACGATTGCCGCGCCGTTCCACTTCGCCGCACAGAACCAGCTGCTGACCGATCGCAATCGCCAGATCGTGCAGCTGCAGACGCAGATTAGCGACTTACAGACGAAGAGCGCGGCCAAAGACAAACAGATCTCGGCGCTCAACGCGCAAATCGGACAGTTGCAGAGCCAAGCTGCCTCAGCGCGCTCGGCCGCGCCCGCGCCGAACGCGGCGCCGGCGAGTTCGCAAGGCGCGTCTGCTACGCAAAACGCGGCGGCGGCCGGCGGCGGCGATCCGCCCAGCTCGAATGCAACGACCGAAATGCGCCGCACCGCTCAGGTTTGGGCAAATATGGAGCCGGAGAACGCCGCGAAGGTCGTACAGAAGCTGCCGGTTCCGTACGTTGCTCAAGTGTTGGCACTGATGTCGCCCGATGACGCCGGTGCAATTCTCGACGCCGTCCCAGCCGCGTTTGCCGCGCAACTAACGCAGGAGAACCCCGGCTTAAAACAGTAGCGCGGGCACTTGATCGTCCGCACGCGCACGCTTCCAGCCGACGTCCTATCGCCGATCGGCGCGTATCTCGCGCTTGCATCGCCGAGTGCAACGTGCTTGCTCGAAAGCGTCGAGCACGGTGGCAAGATCTCGCGCTACTCCTTCCTCGGGCTCGACTATCTCGCTGCGCAATCGTTCGAGGCGACAAGCGACATGCTCGATCGCATCCGCAGCTTCGTCGAACGCTATCGTCCGGCCGAGGATCCAAGTGGCTGGGGCGGCGCGCTCGTTGCCTTTGCGTACGATGCGGCGCGGCCGTTCGCGCACTTACCGGCACGCGAGCAAGATGCGCCGGCGATGCCGGCCGCCTACGTGGCCATCCCCGCCACCTGGCTGGTCTTCGATCATCTTACGCACTCGCTGGTACTGTGGAGTTGCGGCGAGCGCGAGACCGAGGTCGATGCGCGACTCGATGGCTACGTCGCGCGACTACTTTCGCAGTCGCCACAGCTAGCTGCGCCGGTTCGCGTGACCGGGCCGGTGGGCGCCTCGATGACCCGCGACGCCTATCTCGATCTCGCCGCGCGGGTGAAGCGCCACATCTACGATGGCGACGTGTACCAATTGCAACTCGGCATTCGGTTCAGTGCGAGGCTCGAGGGCGATCCCTTCGATCTGTATCGGGCACTTCGCCGGCGCAACCCGTCACCGTACATGTTCTATGTCGACGGACCGTTCGGTACAATTCTCGGCGCGAGTCCCGAGTTTCTCGTGCGTCTCGAAGGCAACCGCGCGCGAATTCGGCCACTCGCCGGCACCCGCTCGCGCGGCAACAGCGATGAGGAAGATGCGCGGATCGCCCGCGAGTTGCTCGAGAATGAGAAAGAGCGGGCCGAGCACGTGATGCTGGTCGATCTTGGGCGCAACGACTTGGGCATGGTCTGCGAGTATGGGTCGGTCGCGGTCGACGAGTTATTGCAGATCGAGCGCTACAGCCACGTGATGCACATCGTCTCGGACCTGGTGGGAACGCTGCGTTCGGATTGCGACGGGCTCGATCTCTTTCGCGCGGGCTTTCCGGCCGGCACGGTCACCGGCACGCCGAAGGTGCGCGCGATGCAGTTGATCGACGAGCTCGAACCGGTTACGCGCGGATTTTACGCCGGCAGCGTCGGGCGCTGGTCGTACGGCGGCGACTTCGACTCATGCATCACCCTCCGCAGTATGCACGTGCAAAACGGCAAGGTCTATTGGCAAGCCTCGGCCGGCATCGTTGCGGATAGTGACCCCTTAGCCGAATACGAAGAGGTCTTACATAAGACGCGCATCGCCCGCGAGATGCTAGGGGTGCGGCTATGAGCTCCGACGTCCTCTTCATTGATAACTACGACAGCTTCACGTACAACGTGGTCCACTTGCTGGCGGCCGTCGGTGCGCCGCCG
>DATHMY010000059.1:0-5444 GCA_035486535.1 Candidatus Acidiferrum sp. | reverse complement strand
TTTCACACCGGCGGAGACCATCTCGTGGGTCATACCGGTGGCATCTCCGGCTACACCGCGTGCTTCCAGGCGAATCTCACTCGCGGCTTCGGCGTGATCGCGCTCTCGAACTTGGTCGAAGCGCCGCTCCACCCGTGCGCCATCGTGAAGTACGCAATGGAAGTGTTACGCGCGCAGAGCGTGGGACAAGCGCTGCCCGCCCCACCGTCGGGACCGCCGATCGCCGCACCGAAGGTTGTCGCAAGCGATTATACCGGCACCTACCGTTCGAACGACGGCGGCAGCGTCCAAGTCCAGAACGCCGGCGGTACGCTCTCGTTGCTCGATGGCGGCCGCACGTATAAGCTCGTCGCGCGCGCGCACGATTTCTTCTGGACCGACGATCCGCGCTTTACCATCTACTACGTCGCGTTCGAGCGCAACAAAGCCAAAGCCGTCGACGGCTTTACCAACGCGAGCGCCTACTACGTCAACGCTCGTCACACCGGACCGGCGACGTTCACGTATCCGGCTGCGTGGGACAAGTTGACGGGGCGATACGAAACGTCAAGCTTCGGAGGCGCGGTGATGCGAATCGTCGTCGTCAAGGGCCACCTGACCGTTGACGGCTCCAGTCCCTTACGTGGTCTTGCAAATGGTACGTTCGCCCTTGGATCGTCGGTCATACGCTTCGATACGCCCTTCGAGGGCAAGATGCAGCGGCTGTGGCTCGACGGCGCCGATCTGTACCGAATCGAGCTACCGTAGCGGCTCGAAATCCCGGAGCGCGATCTCGGCCGACATGTGTGTCGGTCCTCGTAAGCTTTCGGCGTGCATGAAGAACTGCGCACTCGTCATCAGGTAATATGACCCGTCCGACGTAAAGCGCAGTTCAACTGCCGCCTGCGCTTCGACCACGCCGCTGCCCGCAACCGACTCCTCGTAGTCGAGCACGCAGAAGAGTCCGGTTCGCTGGTTGACGATGGTCCCAACCAGCGGATGCGAGTCGGGCTCGTGTAGCGCGACGACCTGCTGCCGGTGGCCGGGCTCGCCGTCGGGGCAGGCGCCAACCTCCTCGTGCACGACGCGGTACAACGCGCCTGGGACGGCGGCGACCACAGCGATCGTCGGGAGCCGAACGTCAACCGGAGGAGCAGGCGACGGTGCCGCGTGCACGAGCAAACTCCGGCGCTGCATCCAGGCGAAGGCAGAGGCCCACGTCGGGTTCACAATCGGCGACGGCGCGCTTGTCGACGTTAAAGTAAGGTCGGCTTCATTGGACGTGGTTACACTCCAATTGCCGCCGGGATACAACACGAGGCCTCCGGATGTTGCGCTCACGGTGCCGCCGGTCGTCTCAATCCTTGCTTCGTAATGCAGCGCGGGCGGCGTGGGGAGCGCGTTCATCCGCGCGATCGCGGAAGTGAACCGTGCGTTCGCCGCATCGAGGTCGTCTCCGCTTGATTGCGCGAGCGCGCCGCCCGGGGCCGCAACAACCAGCAGCGCGATGAGCGCTAGTCGACGCCGATGTCCCAAAGCAGCCCGAGATCTTTCTTGGCAAACGTTTTGAACGAAATCAGGGTTTCGGTGTTTTCGATGCCTTCGAGCGCCGCGACGTGCTCGGTCACGAGGTCGTTGAGGTCCTCGTGTGCTCGCACGCGCGCGACCGCCACGATGTCGAATGGGCCGGCAACCGAGTAGACTTCGGCGATGCCGTCGATCGCAAGCAGATCGTCGGCAATCGACCGTAGACGCGTTCGGGAGACGTTCATCAGGATGAAGGCCGTTACCATGGAAAAGAGCTTCCATGATCGCCTTCGCCCGCACCTGCGCCGCCGTCGCTGCCAGCAGTGGAAAGCTGGAGAAGATCGCCATTCTCAGCGACTATCTCCGCGAATTGGACGACGGGGACTTGGTCCCGGCGACGCGCTTTTTTACCGGCAATCCGTTTGCTGCGCGGGAGCAGAAGCAACTTTCAATCGGTGGACGGACGATCGTCGAAGCGGCGCGGCGCGTCTGGGGCGTAACCGACGCCCAACTTGGTGCCGGGTATCGCGAACACGGTGACCTGGGGGACGCGCTCGGTCCGTTGCTTCGGGATTCGGCCGACCTCGGTCTCTTTCGCGACGATCGATTGACGCCGGCGACGTTAGCCGCGATCTTCGAAGAGATTGCTTCAGCGTCGGGACGCGCGGCGGGGAGGCGACGCTTGCACCTATGCGAGCGCATCTTGAATGCGTGCAGCGGCGCACTCGAAGCCACCTACGTGATCAAGATCATGACTGGTGACCTACGCATCGGTTTGCGCGAGGGGCTCGTGCTAGATGCCCTCGCCGCGGCATTCCAGCAAACGCCGGAACGGATCCGGCGTGCGGTTATGCTCGCGGGCGACGTCGGCGCGGTTGCCATTGCCGCGAAGCACGGCGAGGTCGACGCACTGCGCATGCAACTCGGATCGCCGGTCGGCTTCATGCTCGCTTCGCCGATCTTGTACGGTAACAGCTATCCGGATCTCGCGAGTCACACGTGGTTCGCTGAGGACAAGTACGATGGCATTCGCGCGCAGGCACACGTCGACGGTGCGCGGGTCACGCTCTTCTCGCGCACCCTCAACGACGTCACGCACTCGTATCCCGAGATTGCCGCGGCGCTTCGCGATCAGCCGCAACGCCTGATGCTCGACGGCGAGATCGTTGCCGCACGTGATGGGAAGGTGTTGCCGTTTCGCACATTGCAGGCGCGGCTCCAGCGCAAGGAGATCGACGCGCAACTCCTCGCCGACGTTCCCTTGCAGTACGTCATCTTCGACGCAATGGCCATCGGCGACGAGCTGCTCCTCGACCACCCGCTGCGCGAACGCCGTGCACGCCTGGCGGAAGCGCTCCTACCGAACGAACACCTGCTCCTCGCGCCGTTCGAACGCATTGAGCCCGGCGCCGGCGCCGAGCAGATCAACGCGCGCTTCGACGCCGCGCGCGCACGCGGCCATGAGGGCGCCATGTTCAAACGCGCCGATTCGCCGTATGCGCCCGGACGGCGAGGGAAGTGGTGGTTGAAGCTCAAGCGCGAGCTTTCGACGCTCGACGTCGTTGTGGTGGGGGTGGAGTGGGGCCACGGCAAGCGCGCCAAGGTACTCTCCGATTACACCTTTGCGATCCGCGGGCCCGGCGGCGACCTGCTCACAATCGGCAAAGCATACTCCGGCTTGACCGATGCCGAGATCGCCGCGCTGACGCCGTGGTTTCTCGAGCATCGCATCGACGGCCGCTATGGCCACGCCTTCGCGGTCGAGCCGCACATCGTCTTGGAAGTCGCGTTCGATATCGTTGCGAAAAGCTCACTGCACCAAAGCGGTTACGCGTTACGCTTTCCGCGCATCGTGCGGGTTCGCGACGACAAGCCCGTTGACGAGATCGACACATTGGCCAACGTCGACGCGATCTACGCGGCGATGCTCGAACGCGAAAAAGGTGGCTAGCGTAGAAGGTGCCTCACCGCCGGTTGCGCTGTTCGCGAATGCGGCGCGCAAGCTCTTCGGGCGAGACACCGCTTTGCGTTGGCCGTTGGCCCGTGAGCGAGCGGTGCACGTGGGCGCCGGCGACGATCGCGAGCAAGGCGATCGCGATACCGGAATACCAAAGGCGTCCCGGAACGGGGAAAGCTGCAACACTCGCCACGACGACCGCTGCCAGCGAGGTCCACGTTTCCCAGCGCTGCACTATTTGTTCTTGAAGCGAGCGACGCGCTTTTCGGTGTACGCGCCAATGCCTTCTTTGGCGTCCTCGCTCTTGAAGAGTTGCGCTTGCAACTCGCGTTCGAGCGCGAGCGCATCTTGCAGCGGAAGCTCCCATCCGGTCTGAACGCTGCGCTTGATGAAGCCCACCGCCATCGGCGCTTTGTTCGGCGTCGTGAATTGCCGCGCATAATCGGTGATCTGCTCGCGAAACTCGTCGGCGGAGCCTTCGTAAATGTCGCTGACGATGCCCCAATCCAGCGCCTGTTCGTAGCTAAACGTTTTCCCGAGCGTCATGAGCTCGATCGCACGCGCCTTGCCGACGAGCCGCGCTAAGCGTTGCGTTCCGCCGGTTCCCGGCAACACGCCGAGCGAAACTTCGGGCAAGCCGATCTTCCCGGCGTCTTTGCGCGCGATGCGAATGTCGGCCGCCATGGCAATCTCCATGCCGCCACCAACGCAGTGACCGTTCAGCGCAGCGATGACCAGCTTCGGCGTCTGCTCCAGACGATTCAGCGTTTCGTTGGCGTGCAAACAGAAATTGTACTTGAACTGTGGGCTCACCGCGCCGAGCATCGCCACGTTCGCACCGGCTGAAAAGAATTTCTCACCCTTACCGGTGAGTACAATCACCTCGATCCCGTCATCGAAGCGCGCATCGAGAATCGCGTCATCTAGCTGGCGCATCATTTCGTGCGTGTAGGTATTGGCCGGCGGATCGTCCATCTCGATGAAACCGATGTGGCCGTCCTTCCAGGTGTGAATCACCGGCTTGCTTTCGAGCGAGCGCGCTTCGCGCCCAAAGGGCGTCGGCTCGACTTTGCCGTTGGTGGTCGTCATGCAGTCTTACCTTTCGGAGCGATCCATTCGGGATTCTTGAAGAGTTCCTTGAGGACGATCTCATCTGCTTCGCTCGGAAGTACGGTGGGCGCGTACGCCACCCATTCGTCCGCGCTGAGCTCGCGACCGTCGACGGCGTGGTATTTGCCGGCATACGCCCCGATGCGGCGATTAAAGCGCATGTCCGGCACATAAAACGGGGTCGCGCTTGCGTTGACCTCATTGACGCGATCGACAGTCGCTGTTACCTCGACATAAAATTGCTCGCGCGCGCGCTCGTTGAGGTGTTCCTTATCGACACCCTCGCCCGCTTTGTCCTCGTCGACGCGCCCCTTGATCCCCCAGGTGTAGGCCCACTGTGCCGAACCGGAATGATCGGTGCCAAAGAGGTCGAGTGAGCCCGAGATCCATTTGTTGTAGTACTTCTGCTGGATCTCGACCGGAATCACGCCGGCGCCGGCGATGCGGCGCAGTCCGGTAATCCCGGTGCCCATGTGGTACGATTCCTCACGCAGCATCGGCCCCACCGAGGCGGCGAGCGGCGCGAAACTGGAATGCGAGAGCATCGTGAGCTGGAACTTTCCATCTCGATCCATGAAGTTGGTATAGGCGAAGAAGTCGAGCCAGTGCGTCACGTCGTCGTTGAACGCATTGAGTAAACGGTTACGCTTGCCGTACGCCCGCCGCTCGAGCAACTTCTGCGCCTCGATCTTGCCCTCGGTGCCGAAGTGATGCACGAGCAGATGGCACATCTGGTAGCCGTGGCGCGTCTCTTCGAGCATGATGCGGACGAGCGAGGCGAGATCGTACTCGGAAGGCGCGTTGTTGACCAAAAAGCGCTGCTGCTCGTTCGACGCGAACTCGGTGTCGCCCTGATAGACGATCATGTTCA
>DATHMY010000058.1:0-27084 GCA_035486535.1 Candidatus Acidiferrum sp. | reverse complement strand
GACGTCGCGCGGCGAAGCATCCAGATCTTGCGCATCTCTTCGGTCGTGAGCAAAAGCTCTTCGTGACGCGTGCCCGAGCGCTTGATGTCGATGGCCGGGAAGACGCGGGATTCGGCGAGTTTGCGGGTGAGGTTGAGTTCCATGTTGCCCGTGCCTTTGAACTCTTCGAAGATCACGTCATCCATCTTGGATCCGGTTTCGATGAGAGCCGTAGCAATGATCGTAAGCGATCCGCCTTCCTCGATTTTGCGCGCCGCACCAAAGAACCGTTTTGGTTTGTGCAGCGACGCGGTATCGAGGCCGCCGGAAAGCGTGCGACCGGAGCTTGCCACGACCTGATTGTAGGCGCGAGCTAAACGCGTGATCGAATCGAGAAGGATCACAACGTCTTTGCCGAGCTCGACCAAACGCTTTGCGCGCTCCATCGTGAGTTCGGCGACGGCCGTGTGATTCTCAGGATGCTCGTCGAACGTCGACGCGACGACTTCGCCGTCGACGGTGCGCTGCATGTCGGTCACTTCTTCCGGCCGCTCGTCCACGAGCAACGCAATGATGTGCGCGTCGGGATGATTGATCGAAATCGAGTTCGCGATGTTCTTGAGAAGCGTCGTCTTACCGGCTTTCGGCGGTGATACGATCAGCGCTCGCTGACCTTTCCCGATCGGGCAGAACAGATCGATGACGCGGGTCGACAACTGCGTCGAACGCACCTCGAGCTTGAACCGCTCGTTCGGGTAGATCGGCGTGCCCTTTTCGTAGAGGCGCCGGCCCTTGATCGCTTCCGGATCGAGATCGTTGACGCGATCGACGCGAATGAGACCGTAGTACTTCTCGCTCTCTTTTGGACGGCGGACTTGGCCTTCGACCATGTCGCCGCGCCGTAGTTCGAAGCGGCGGATCTGCGACTGACTGACATAAATGTCGTCGTTGCCGATCACATAGCCACCGCGGCGCAAGAAGCCGTAGCCCTCAGGAAGGATGTCGAGAATGCCACTAGCCATCTCGATGCCGGAGCGTTGCTGCTGCGCGGCGATGATGGCTGCGATGATCTCGTCCTTCTTCATGGTCGTCGGATTGCCGAGCGCGATTTCATTCTGCTCGGCGATCTCGACCAGCTCCGCCTTCTTCTTGTCTTCGAGGTCGGCTGCGGTCAGAAGCGGCGGCCCAGCTTCCGCTTGAGGAAACTGTTCGTTGTGTTGCTGGAATTGCGGGTTGAACCCGTGCCGGCGGCGCGAACGGCGGCGACGTCCGCCACCTTGCTGCCCGTTATTGTTTGGGGGGCGATGTTCCGTTTGCAGAGGAGTGTTCTCTCTCGTAGAGTTGTACGCATGAACAACGCGACGCTATCACGGGCGAGGCTGCCTCGCGAGCATCGGGTCATGAGTACTGGGGAATTAAACGCCATCACTATAGCACGCTGCTAGGAAAGCTGCAATGCGGGCCTAGGGCGAGAGCTTTTTCGGGCCGCTCAGGTATGGGTTGCCGCGCTCGTAGAAGCGTAGGAGGCGGTGGGCGGCCACACTGATCCCGATCCGCCGGCTCGCACCGATCTTGCTTGCCCTCCGCTCTGGCGGCAGTAGCAGCAAGTCCGGTCCACGCAGCAGATCGACTCCATCGAGCCCCCGATCGATGTCGAGCGCCTGGCAAAGACGCGCGGGGCCACGACAGAGCAGGCGCGGGTCATCGAGTCCGCGCCGCACCCGCATGAGCGCAATGCCCTCGTCCGGTTCGAGTGCGCGGATCAATACCGCCGCGCCGATGCCGTGCGTTTCACTCGTCACGTTGACGCACCAATGCAGACCGTAGATACGGTAGACGTAGGCGTGAAACGGCAGTCCGAACATCACAAGGTTGCGCGCAGACTTCCCGCGATACGCGTGTGACGCCGGATCGCCGTGAAGATAGGCCTCAGTCTCGACGATGCGGCCGCCGGCCGATCCCTGCGCGGACTTCCGAACGAGGCGCCAGCCGATCAACGCTCGCGCCAGCGCCTTCGTTTCAGCCGGAAGTGACGTCGATTTAGGCAGCGGTATGAAGCACGAGTTCGGCGCGGGCGCGCGCCTCTAAGTCTGGATCGCCGCCGGATTGAAGCGCGTACGCCGCAAATCGATTGAGTGCGCAACGCAGTCGTACGTACGGTAATACGAGCGGTGGTGAAACGTCCCGATGCTCGTTACAATCGGCGACGAGATCCGCATCGGCAAGTGCAATTGACACGCGGTCGACACCGCGTTCGCGCAGCATTGTCGCGATTGCCGTGACCGCTGCATAGCCGATCTCGCGACCGCCGAGGCCCTCAAAGCGCTGGACGCGGAAGGCGACTCGCACAAGCCGCTCTCCCGCCCGCGTTGTCAGGCGGGCGTAGGCAACTCCCTCTCCGAGCCGATCGGCGGCGTACCCCAGCTGTACCTGAACCATGCCTCTATGATACCGAACGTACGTTCGATACGTCAAGGCGGTCCGGACGGTCTTCGGGCGTGTCGAGCAGGCTGTGATAGAGGCCGATCATCGCGTCCACTTGGCGAGCGGCGGAAAAGCGAAGCGCAACCGTCTTGGCCCGGGCGCGAACAACGGGGTCAGGAGCCGACGGAATCTCGCGCAGCGCGCCGGCGAACGCGCTCCGATCCGGGGCGACGATGCGAGCGGCGTCGCCGAGCACCTCGCGATTGGGCTGGGTGTCGGCGGCTATGACCAATGCCCCGGCGGCCAGCGCCTCCGCCTGGACCAAGCCCTGCGTCTCGGTGGTGCTGGGGAAGACGGAGGCATCCGCGCTAGCATAGAGGTCGGGCAACTCATCGCGGGTGACGACCCCAAGAAAAACGACGCGATCGTTCACACCCAGCTCGATCGCTAAGCGCTCGAGCTCGGCTCGCTGCGGCCCGTCACCCGCGATCACCAGCCTCAAGGACGGGTCGTTCGCGTCGGCGACCGCGTGCAACACGACGCTGACGTTCTTCTCCGGGGCCAAACGCGAGACGAAGAGCACCAGCCGGCCGTCGGACGGAACGCCGAGCCGGCGGCGCAGCGACTCATCGCGAGTGCCCGCGCCGAAACGCTCCACGTCGATGCCGCTCGGCACGACTTCGATGCGCGCCTCAACACCGAGCTCGCGCAGATGGCTCGCCACCGCCGGCGTCGGCACAACGACGGCGTCAACCAGGTTGCAGAACGTCCGGGTCAGCTGCGTGGCTGCAAAGCGCGTCGCTTTGGGCTCGAACGGGACGTAATGGGCGTAGGCTTCGAGCTGCGTGTGGTACGTGTACACGATCGGGATCCCATATCGGCGCGCGTAGCGCAGGCCGGCCCAACCGGTAACGAAGAGCGAGTGCACGTGGATCAGTGCCAAGCGTTTGATGATATTGTTGACGTTACGCCGTCCGACAAGCGGCAGCGTGAGCCGGTACGGGGTCGATGTCGGCAGCGGCAGCGACGGCAGACGAAACACGGCGCCGTCGCTCTGCGTTCCGCCCGGCATGCTCGGCGCAAAGCAGTAGACCTCGTGTCCGCGCGAGCGCAGCCCCTCGGCGAGCGTGTCGACCGACGTCACTACGCCGTTGATCACCGGCCGGTAGATCTCGGTGAAGAACCCGACACGCAGATGCATGCGCACGTGTTTCGGCGGCGGCGCGGAGGTCCGCTCTAAAAAAGGGCATTCCTGCCGTCATTCCGACTTAAGGCGTATTCTTACCTCGAAACGGGCATGATATAGTGCCGGGGTCAGTCGCCCGTCCAACAGGCGACCTCCGCGCGGATCTTCATTGCCGGCTCCCCTATGCGAGCCTTGATCCGTCAACAACGGCGTTTTCTCTAACCATCAGGGACCTGTCCCCAATTCGTTTGGGGCGCTATCGCCGATTTTTTACCTACTGTTGGTCTAGCTTGCGGGTATTCGTTCGCCACTGCGGGTTGCGGTGTGCCGATGCCGGGGCTGGGACAGAAAGGACCTCGGTCTTGATAGGACGCGGCCCCCTGCGGCGTAGCCACGTGCTTGCCGTCAGCGTCTTGACCGCCGGCCTCGTATGGGCCGGATTTCTCACCTACCCATCGCCGGCGTATGCCGGAAACGCGGCTGTCATGAACAGCGTCGCTCACACGGTGATTTTCACCGCCCAGGGATCGACGACCGAACAGCCCACCAACGCGACGACCGTCGGTGCATTCCTGCGCGAACATGGAATCGCTATCGGCGCAAACGACTATATCGCTCCGGCACTCGACACGCCACTTTCCGACCGCATGTCGATCGAATACCGTCCTGCGGTATCGGTTGCCATCGTGACCGGTAAGCATCATGCGAACACCGTCTCCAGTGCGCCCAACGTCGCGGCATTGCTGCAATCGCAAAACATCCGTCTCGGAAAATACGACAGTGTGACGCCCGCGCTCAATGCCCCGGTTCCACCGAACGGCATCGTGCGCATCGATCACTTCTTGACCTGGCAACGCATCGAGCATCGCACGATTGCTTCGCCGACGCTTCGCCGCGTCGACGTCGCGTTGCAACCCGGTGTCTCGAAGCTCTTCGACAAAGGGCAAGTCGGCATGATCGACGTGCTCGTGTCGTTTACGCAAGGACCCGACGGAACGGTCAAAGCTCGTGTCATCGGTTCGCACGTCGTGCGCAAAGCACGTCCACGTATCGTCAGCTCGGGCGCGCAAGAAGCGATGCAAATGGTTGCGACAGCATACACGCCCTACTGCAGCGGTTGCAGCGGCATTACCGCTACCGGACGCCCCGCTGGTCACGGCATCGTTGCCGTCGATCCGCGCGTGATCCCACTTGGCACACGCCTCTACATCCCCGGATATGGTTATGCAATTGCCGGTGACACCGGCGGCGCAATCATTGGCTATCGCATCGATCTCGGTTACACTTCTAATCGTGATGCGATGGAATTCGGGCGCCGGGCGGTGATGGTATACCGTCTGAAGTAAATCCACGCGCGCTCCTCGCGCAGTGGGGAGCGCGCCCGAAAAAGAAATTCGGACAGAACTTCTTGATGGACGGCGCTTCGGCGCGTCGCATCGCGCGTCTCGCTACCGAAGACGCGCCGGACGGCGTACGCCTGATTGAAATCGGCGCCGGCACCGGGGCACTAACCGTCGCCCTCCTCGAAGCCGGTGCAACCGTGACCGCGCTCGAGGTCGATCCCGACCTCGTCAGCATTCTGGCCAATCGCCCCGACCTTGCAAGCGCAGCCATCGTGCTCGGCGACGCCATGACCTACGACTATGCTGCATTCGCGCGCGGCGGACCGTGGCGCGTCGCCGGAAACCTCCCGTACAACCTCGCTACACCGCTGCTCTTGCAGTTGGTAGAAATGGACGACGGGCCGAATGCTATCGTCGCGATGATCCAAAAAGACGTCGCCAATCGGCTCGCCGCTAAGCCCGGCACCGCCGCGTACGGCAGTCTGTCGATCGCAATACAATATTCAATGCAGGTTGAACGCGCGTTCACGCTTGGGCCGCGTGCATTTTATCCACCGCCCAAAGTCGACTCGACCGTGGTGCGCCTCGTCCGCCGCAGCGAGCCGGCCGTACATCCGCGCGACCTCGAAGTCTTTCGGAAGGTCGTGCGCGGCGCATTCGCGTACCGGCGCAAGACGCTCGCCAACAGCTTGGCGCTGGCGCTGCACCTCGAACGGGATGTAGTCGCGCGCGCGATAGCGGCAAGCGATCTGCCGGCGGAGTCACGTGGTGAACAACTCGATCTCAAAGCCTTCTGTCGACTGGCCGACGTCCTGGCCGAACGGTAGCTTCCGCGCGCTTCCGACGCTGCTGCTACTGCTCATCGTCGTCGCGATCGTCGGCGTGGGCATCTGGCAGGCCATCGTCGCTCAATCTTCACCTATCGATCCGAATGCGTTCGGCAATCCAACCTTAGTGATCTGGTCGCTCGCCCTTACGCTCGCCGCCGAAGGGCCCCTCGCCTTTTGCACGTTTGCGCTGCTGCCTTGGGCTTCGCGGCTCTCGTTCCGCGAGCTTGGCTATCGCGTGCCGCGCGCCGGAGACGTGTTCGTTGCCTTTCTCGGTTCGCTCGTGATGGCGATCGTTGCAAACGGCGGCGCCTCGCTCATGCAATACCTCACGCACAGCAACCAAGATCAGCAATCTGTCGCGATGCTGCGCCAGCTGCACGATCCGCGGCTGCTGATCGCGTTTGCCATCTTTGCCTGCGTCCTGGCACCACTGATGGAAGAGACGATCTTCCGCGTATTTCTCTTCAACGCGACACGGCGCTACTTCGGCTTCTGGACCGGTGCAATCGTCAGCGGGCTCTGCTTTGGCCTCGCACACGGCGACCCGATCGCCGCGCTGCCGCTTGCGCTCGGCGGCGTGGTGCTGGCCTTCGTCTACTATCGGACGCACAACGCGTTCGCATCGATGATCACGCACGCCCTCTTCAACTCGTACACGATCCTCGCGCTGGTGATCACGCCGCAACTCGTGAAGTGATGCGCGTAGCCGTCGACGCATGGAACCTCGTCGACGATCGTCGCGGCATGGGGCGTTACGTGCGGCGCGTTCTGACCGATTGGCAATCCGAGCGCGATCTTGAAGTCACGCTGCTGGTTCGCAAGCCCGGACACGCGACGCTTTTGAGACGGGAATTTCCTTATCACGCACGTACCGACATCGACGGATCCTACGACGCCGTGTGGTATCCATGGAACGCGATGCGCTTTACGATCCGTGGCGCGCGTAGCGCCGTCCTCCTCCACGACGCATTCGCTTTCACGTATCCGCATCCAAATCTGATCGCGCGCTGGCGCGAACAGGCGCCGATTCGCCGCGCGGTCGCCCGCGCGCAGGACCGTTGCGCCAATTCAGGCTGGACGGCGCGCGAGTTCGCGCGACTGTTCGGGGTCGACGAAGCCACGTTTAGCGTCATCCATCCGGTGCCCGACCCGTGGTGGCAACCGGTCGAACCAAAGCAGCATACGCCTTTCATTCTTGCCGTCGCGGGCCCCGAAGAACGCAAGAACATTCCGACGTTGCGCAACGCCTTCGCGCGCGCCTTTCCGGCGCACGACTGCTCGCTGTTGATCGCCGGCAATTCACCGTACGCGAATATTCATCCCGACGATACCGAATTGCGCGCGCTGTACAGCGGCGCGCTCGGTGTCGCCGTGCCTTCGAGTGCCGAGGGCTACGGATTGATGGCGGTCGAGGCGATGGCGTGTGGAGCGCCGGTGATCGCCAGCGACGCATCCGCACTGCCTGAAGCCTGTGACGGCGCAGCCAAGCTGGTTTCCCCCTTCGATATCAACGCGTGGGCGCTCAGCCTGCGCGAGATCGCCGATGATGGGCCCCTTCGCGCGCGCATGCGCGAAGCGTCGCTCGCGCGCGCTGCGCGCATCGATCGCTCGGCGCCCGCGCGCCTCACCCTAGCGTTGCTGCGACGATCGCTTGAAAACGCTCGATGAACCGCTGCGGCGAAAAACCCTCGGCGTGCGCGCGCAAGCGCCGCGCATCGTAGCGGTCAGGATCGAATTTCCGTAAGACCGCTGCCAGCGATTGCGGCGTCGCTTCGTCGAAGAACGTCCCGGTCGTGTTCTCGATCACCGTTTCCGTTGCGCCACCGCGGCGAAAAGCAATTGTCGGGCGTCCCGCGGCCGCCGCTTCGATCGGCACCAGCCCCAAGTCTTCTTCTCCGGGTACGATCGCGGCGATCGCATTGCCGAGCAGCGCGTTGATCGTGGCATCATCAACGAAACCCAGCAAGGTCGTCGTGCTCGAGCGCGCGCGTTCGCGCAACTGCGCCATCGCCGGACCGTCGCCGGCGACGAGCAGCTTGACGCCGGCAAGCTGTGCCGCGTCGATCGCGAGGTCGATGCGTTTGTATGGCAGCAATCGTGAGGCGATGAAAAAATAGTCGCCGCCGCCGGTTCCGATGGCGAAGCGGTCGACGTCGGCGGGCGAGTGCAGCACGTCGGCATCGCGCCCATAGAATTCGTGTACGCGATCTTGCACGGTGCGGCTATTCGCGACGTAGCGCGTCGGCCGCTTCGCAGCCTCGAGATCCCAGCGAACGAGGCCATCGACCATTTTGCGCATGACGGATCGACCGAAGGCCGAACGTGAAGGGTTCAGCGCTGCTGAACCCACGTATCGATCGTAGTCGAAAAGAAAACGGCTGACCGTGTGAATGAAGCAGACGTGCACTGCATCCTTACGTACGCGCACGCCTTTCGCCCAGGCGCTGGTCGAACTGACCACCAGATCGTACTCGCGCAAATCGAAGGCCTCAAAGGTCCGCGGATAGAGCGGCGCGAGGTAGCGAAAATTGCGATTCGCGCCGGGAATGCGCGCCAGTAGCGAGACATGCACCCGCTCGCGCGGGATCAAATCGCCGACCGCGCGTTCGTCGTAGAGCGCGGTGAAGATCGGCGCCTGCGGCCAGGCGCGCGCGATGTGCGCAAAGACGCGCTCGGCGCCACCGCGCTGATTTAAGTAGTCGTGGACAAGCGCGACGCGAATGGCGCTAGGAGTTCTCGCGCGGGAGAACCAACGCGATCGTCGGATTGCTCAAATAATCGCGTGCAACACGCTGCAGATCGGTAGCGCTGGTCTGCGAGATCGCATCGAGCGTACGCGTGAGATAGTCGGGCTGTTGGCCGTTCTCGTCGTAGATCACGGCCAGCCACGCGCGTTCCTCGAGCGAGTTGGTGCTGCTGATAAAATCACCTGACGCCATCGCTTTGAATTCATCGATCGAGCCCTCGAGCTTGGTCGTTGCGAGAATGCTTGCGATCGAGAGCGCGGTCGAGAACGAGCGATTTGGATTGCCGATGCCGCCGTTGACGTAGAGCACCAAGTCCGGCTGAGCGTTCTCGTATTGATAGACCGCGCCGACCGCACGCGATGCATACGTCTCGGACACAACGCCCGGGACATCGGCCATATCGGCGAGCGTACGCTGCATGAATGACGCAAGCACCAGCATCGGTCCGAAGTCCTTGCTTCCGATGAGCGGGGCCGGATATTGAGCGATGAGCCACGGCGCGGTGATATCGCGTTCGGCTACGAGTTGTCGTGATGCGCCGTTGAGCTTAGGAAGCTTCACGCTGATCGCCGTCGTGTTGCCGTCGGGTAGGGCCTGGCCGAACGCGGCGAGGGTGCCCGCCGGTAATGCATCGATCCGTCCTGCGGCGCTGACGTAGGATCCGCCGCGCAGATAGTAGGTGGCATAGAACGACTTGACGTCATCCGGTCCAAGTTGTTCGAGCGCGGCCGGCTGCCCGAACTGCGGGAGACCGGCATTGGCGGAACTTGCCATCGTCGAGTTGAGCATGTCCAGACCAACCTGCAACGCGACTTGTTGATTTTCCGCGATGCGTGCGATCAGTTTCCCGCGCGCCGCACGTACGGTTGCAGCGTCGAATGCGGGCGCCGAGAGCCCGGTCCGGGCCAGCGCGAGCACTTTATCGGCGTCATCAGGTAGTGATTCGATCTCGAAACGCACGTCGCTCGGATCGACGGTAAAGCTGATCGATCCGCCGGCCGCAGCAATCGCATCGCCCAGCGGCACACCGTTGACCGGGGTAGCGATGATCGTCTGCGCGGTCAGCGCCGCGAGACCGTTCTGCGCGAGGGACTGCCGGTTGAGTCCGGCGCGCACGACGTAAACGACGTGCAGCAGCGGTGCGGCGGCATCCTGTTGCGTGATGAGCGTGACGCCGCCAGTGCGCGTGACGACCGGGAGCGCACCGGCTGCGTGTGCGAGGGCCGGGGATGCAGCGATCAACAGGAACGCGGCGATGGCAGTGATGCGGAGCTTCACGAGGTCGGTTCCTTCGAGGCCGTGGTGATCAGACGCACGACGACCGGATGTGCGAGATATTTCTTGACGACCGCAGCAACGTATTGCGGATCCAGCGAACGCGCGGCTTTCCAATACGTGCTGGTGACGTCGCTCGGGGCGTAGGTGCCGTTGCCTTCAGACGAATACCAGCCGAGATTGTCGGCCTGTTCCGTCGGCGACTGCGAGTCGGCCGCGAGGTGATACAAGAAGGCTTCTCGCGCTGCCGTGAACGCGGCGACGTCGAGCGGCTGCTGCAAGTTGGTGATCGCGCCGAGAACTTGCGTTTCTACCAGGCCGGGTTTGCTGCCACCGATCGTCACCAGCATGACGCCGGGATCGTGCAGTGTGATGAACTGACCGTTCACATAGGCGTCGCCGGTTGGATCGAGCGCCTTGCTCACCAGACCCGTTTGATCGCGAAACAGGTAGTCAGCCACGAAATCGAGCGCGGTCGCCGCGCGCTCGTCGGCAATCGGCGGCCCAGTCCATGCCAGACCTTCACCGGTTACCGCGGCATTGACCGTCTTATCCGAAGGTGCTGCAGCCGTCGTCGAAACGATCGGCGCGTCGGCAGACCCCGGCGTCCCAGCCGTCACCGCCGCGAACAGCGATTGATCGACGTTCCCGGCGAGCGCAAAGGTCGCGTTCGCAGAACGAAAGGCGCGCTTCGCGTACGCATTCATCTGCGCAAGCGTGATGCTCTTGAGATCGGCGAGTTGGCTAGGGATCGGCGCAAAGTGAGCGGGCCCGGCAGAAAAGATTTGCGCGAAGAGCGCATCGTGCAAGAGATCGTCAGGCGAGTAGTGCTCCTGAGCCGAGAGCACCGCGACGTCGGTGCGCGCGATCTTGAGCGAATCGTCGTCGAGAGCCGCGGCGAAGTAGGCGGCGCTCATCGCTGCGACCACTCGGCGCGCGGCGCTGGATGGAACGCTCGCGCTGACGTCGACCAAATCGGGATACACGTTGATCGCGAGCCGCCCGCCGACGCCGCGAACTAGACTCACCAGCGACTTGCCGCTCTCGAGCGTTGCGGCCGCGGCGGCGGTTGCCGCCAAACGTGCAATTCCGGGCGAAGCGTTATCGTAACCGGCCGCAGGGGCGCGGAACCACAAGTCGATCGCCGACGATGCGAGCGTCAGGTCGGGCGCCATCGTGTAGCTGCCGCCGTGCGGTAAGCTACCGGTCGTCGGCTCGCCGGCGGCAAAAGCGCCAAGTGGCGCCAGCATTGCTGCCAGCGCCACTGCGGCTAGAACGGGGCGACGCATTAGGCCGGCTCCGGCCGTATCGTCGGAGGGATGCGCGAAGGCTTCTCGCGCGCCGGCTCGTCAGCAGGAGCGCGCTCAGGCTCGGCGTCGGCAATGACGGCTGGACCGCCCTTGTCGTTGCGATCGTACGGCGAACCCGAGAGAATCGCACGCACTTCCTCGGCGTCAACGGTTTCGTATTCGAGCAGCGATTTGACCATACGCTCGACTTTATCCCAGTTTTCTGTGAGCAGGGTGCGACCGTGCTCATAGCAGCTCTCGATGATCCGGCGCACCTCGCCGTCGATCTTGCTCGCAACCTCTTCGGAGTAGTTACGCTCCTCGCCGAAGTCGCGACCAAGAAAGACTTGGTGATTGCCGCGTCCGAACTGAATCGGTCCCAACTCGCTCATCCCGTACTGCGTGACCATCCGGCGCGCGAGCTCGGTTGCTTTCTGGAAGTCGTTGCTCGCACCGGTGGTGACGTCGCCGAATTGAATCTCTTCGGCAAGCCGTCCGCCCAGTGCCATCGTGATCTGCGCGAGAATCTCTTCACGCGTCATCTGATGCCGGTCGTCCTCGGGCAGCGACCAGGTAATACCCAGCGCCATGCCGCGCGGGATGATCGTCACCTTGTGCACCGGGTCGGCTTTGTCGAGCATGCCGCCCAGAATCGCGTGACCGGATTCGTGATAGGCGGTATTCTCTTTTTCCTTTGCGCTCATCACCGTCGACTTGCGCTCGGGACCGACCATCACACGATCGATCGCTTCGTCGCAGTCGTTCATCTCAATGATGTTCTTGTTCTTGCGCGCCGCTAGCAGCGCGGCTTCGTTGAGCAAGTTCTCGAGATCGGCGCCGGAGAACCCCGGCGTACGCTTTGCCAGCGTTTCGAGTGAGACTTCCTTCGAAAGCGGTTTGTTGCGCGCGTGCACTTCGAGGATCTTCTCGCGTCCGCGGAAATCCGCGCGATCCACGACGATTTGCCGGTCGAAGCGGCCCGGACGCAGCAGCGCCGGATCGAGCACATCGGGGCGATTGGTTGCCGCGATCAAGATCACGCCGGTGTTCTGATCGAAACCATCCATCTCGACAAGCAACTGGTTCAGTGTCTGCTCGCGCTCGTCGTGACCGCCGCCGAGGCCCGCGCCACGCTGCCGGCCGACGGCGTCGATCTCGTCGATAAAGACGATGCACGGCGCCGACTTCTTGGCCTGATCGAAAAGATCGCGTACACGCGAGGCGCCGACACCGACGAACATCTCGACGAAGTCCGAGCCTGAGATCGAGAAGAACGGCACGCCGGCTTCGCCTGCGATGGCGCGGGCGAGCAGCGTCTTACCCGAGCCCGGAGGGCCGAGCAGCAGTACCCCCTTGGGAATGCGGGCACCTAAGGCCTGATACTTTTTCGGATATTTGAGAAAGTCGACGATCTCGCCGAGTTCCTCTTTGGCTTCATCGACGCCGGCGACGTCGGCGAAGGTGACCTTCGGGCGATTCTCGCTCATCATTTTGGCGCGCGAGCGGCCGAACGAGAGCGCCTGGCTCCCGCCGCTCTGCGCCTGGCGCAATATAAAGAAGAACAACGCGGCAATCAGCAGCAGCGGCGCGATACTCACCAGGCTCGAAACCAGCCCGCTATTCGTCGGCTGCTCGAAGCCGTACTCGCCGTTCTTGATGTGCTTGGAGAGCTGCTGCGAGAAGGAGCTATCCGTGTTCGGGAGCGTGACCGTGTACTTGGTGCCGTCGGCCAGCTCGCCGGACGCTTCGAGTCCGACCGCGTGGAATGAGCGAACGTCGTTCGCTTCGAGTTTCTGGTAGAAGACGCCGTAGTCGAGGCGCGTTACGCCCTCGCCCGGCTGCATGAGCTTCTCCACGACGAAGAAGACGATCAGCACGGCGGCGACGATAAGGAGAATAGAACGAAGGTGTTTGCTCACGTAATTTTGCTTTCGGCCTCGGAGGCGTCGTTCTAGTTAAACCACGCGTCCGGGTAGATCGTTTCCTTAGACGGGGCCGGTCTCACACAGGCTTAACCGTCGGTGAAGACCTCTGGTCGAAGCTGCGCCAGGTACGGCAGGTTTCGAAACAGTTCCTGGTAGTCGAGGCCGTAACCTACGACGAATTCGTCGGGCGCCCGCAGGCCGACGTACTCGACCGGTACCTCGACCAACCGGTGATAGGGCTTGTCGAAGAGGACGCAGGCGCGCAGGCTCGCCGGGTTGCGCTCTCCCAGTAACGCTCGCAGATACTCCAGCGTGAGCCCGTTGTCGATGATGTCCTCGACGATCACGACGTTGCGGCCACCGACCGGATCGCTAAGATCCTTGAGCAAGCGGACCTCACCCGACGAACGGGCCGCGTTGCCATAGCTCGAGACGCAGATATAGTCGACAGAGATTTCACTGGGACCGTCCGGCAGCCGCGAAATGGCGCGCGCGAGGTCGGCTGCGACATAAAGCGCACCCTTGAGGACACCAACGAGCGACAGCGGCTGGCGACGGTAGTCGAGTGCGATCGCCCCGGCGAGCCGCTCGATGGCCGCCGAAATCTCGTCCGCCGAGAAAATCTGGCGAGCAATCGCCGCATCGTAGCTGTACATCGTTCTTGTCACAGTATCTCGTCGCTTCCGATAATTACGCCCCGATCGATTCGCAGTTCGACGCCGCTCTTCATATGAAAGCGGCCGGATCCGCCGCGCTCGATCGCGCGCACCGCCGCTTCGACGTGAGCGAAATCGACGTCGCGCAGATCTTCCTGCGCCGCGAGCACGGCGCGCACCTCGCGACGCAGATCGGCACGTTCCGTGCCGTCGCGCTCCTGCGCCAGCACCTCGGCGGTCCGTGCGACCGCCGCATCGAGACCAGGGAAGAGCGGCCGCAGCGCTTCCAGCGCAGCGCGTAGCGCATTACGCCGCAGACCACGATCCGCATTGGTCGGGTCGACGGCATACGGGAGCGCGTGCAGATGGCAGAGGTCGCGCAAATCGTCGGCCGCAATCTGCAAGAGCGGGCGCGCTAGATCGACCCCGTCGCGCAGCGGACGCCGTGCCCGCATGCCCGCCAAGCCGTCGGGTCCGGCACCGCGCAGCAGCGCGAGCAGCACGGTCTCGCTCTGATCCTCTTGATGATGGGCCGTCGCGACGACGTTTGCGCCAGACGCTTGCGCGATCTCGCCGAGCGCCTCGTAGCGCGCGTCCCGCAACGCCGCCTCATCGTGACGAGCACCGTCGAGCGCGACCGCCCGGACCGGCACACCGAACGATGCCGCGGCGCGTAGAACCACGCACTCGTCTTGCCACGCCGATTCGCGCGTACCATGGTTGACGTATGCAAGCGTCAACTCGAGACCCATCGGTTTGCGCAATGCGGCGAGCACGTGCGCGAGTGCGACGGAATCCGCGCCGCCGCTGCACGCGACCACGATCCGGTCGCCGCGCCGGATCACGCCGTCGCGCTCGATACTCTGCTCGATCGAGGCTAGTGGCTTAGCGCCCCGCATTAACGAACATTACGGGCGATCTCCCGTTCGACTTCGCGCTTGGCGACGTCGGCGCGCTTGTCCCACATTTTCTTACCGCGCGCAACGCCGAGCTGTACTTTCACCTTGCCGCGCGTAAAGTACATGCGCAGCGGCACGATCGTGAGCCCCTTCTCCTTCACTCGCGACTGTAAATCGGCGATCTGATCCTTGTGCAACAAGAGCTTGCGCGGGCGATTCGGATCGACGTTCGAAAAGCTACCCTGCTTGTACGGCGGGATGTGCACGCTCATCAGCCACGCCTCGCCATCGCGAAAGCGCGCGTAGGCTTCGCTGATGCTCACGCCGCCGGCGCGAATCGACTTGACCTCGGTCCCCGTAAGTGCCAGACCCGCTTCGAGCGAATCGAGAATATGGTATTCGTGCCGTGCGCGCCGATTGTCGATCGCCGGCTCGTTTTTTTTCTTCGCCTCGGCTTTGACTTGAACGCGTTGCTGTTTCGATTTCACGGGGTCTGTTTGTCGCGCGCCCGTCCAACGCGATAATCATCAACGGCATCGAGTGGACCCATCGAGACGAATTTGCCTTCGCCGTCGGCCAAGAGCGTGCCGGAGGCGTCGCTGAGCTTCGCCTCGAGCCCGAGCACGTTGCGGCGCTGCCACGCGACCCGCCCGGTGATGGAGATCGCGGCACCGATCGGCACAGGTTTCCGAAAACGCACGTTGATGCTCGCGGTGACGCCGCGATGACCGGCCGCGCCGGCGGCGTGCGCCATGGCCTCGTCGAGCAACGCCATGGCGATGCCGCCATGCGCGACCGATTGCCACCCCTGAAATTCCGCTGCTAGCGTGGTTTCGGCGCGAACGCCGTCGCCTTCCGGTTCGAAGTGCAAACGCAAGCCGATCGGGTTTTCCGGACCGCACGCAAAACAGTAGCCGTCGTCGATCGGCACGCTCACCGTCCCGACTCCAATCGCATCGCCAAGTACTCCGGAAGATGCGCGTCGTGAATCTTCTCTTGCACTTCTTGAATCGGATACGGATAGCGTACCCACTCGACCGTGCGTTTCTGCGGTTCGTAAAAGACGAACGAGGCCTCGGGATTGAGATCGCGCGGCTGCCCAATGCTGCCGACATCTACGATGTAGCGCCGGCCCTCTTCGAATTCGAGCACGCCGCCTTGTTGCATGTGGCGATGGCCAACGGTGCCGTCGGGCTCTTGCACCCAGTACTCGGCGATATGGGTGTGACCGATGAAGACCAGCGGCGCATCGGTCAGTGCAAAGGCCTTCGCCGCTGTCCGCTTGTCCAAGATATACTCAAAATAGTTGACCGGCGCCCCGTGCACCATCAAGAATTCTGGATAGCGAATTTCGTATGAAAGCCCGTTGAGCCAGCCGCGGCTTTCGTCGCTGAGGACACGTTGCGTCCAAGCAATCGCCGCGCGCGCCGCGTCGTTGAAGTACTCGACTCCGAAGTTTTCGAGCGCCGCCAAATCATGATTGCCCAGCACCGCGTGCTTGAGCCGCGTGCGCAGGAGCGCGATGCATTCGTTGGGATTGGGGCCGTACCCGACGATGTCGCCCAGGCAAAGCACTTCGTCGGCTGGATCCATCAACGAAAAGGCGCGCTCGAGCGACTCGATGTTTCCGTGTACGTCGGAGATAATCGCGTATCTCATGCGATCAGACTCGGTACCGCTGCAACGACGTCGCGAAACGCGGCGGCGAACGCGTCGCGCATCGGCGGCGTCCCGGCGCTCACCCGCACGTACCGGTCGAGCGGTGGCAAGCCGGGCTTGCGAATCCACACGCCGTGACGCGTGAGCAGTTCGTTCATGACCGCCGTGGCGCGCTGCGCATCGCCCAGGTCAATGCAGACGAAGTTCGTGAACGAAGGGATCGAGCCCAGGCCCAGGTCGCGCGCAAGCGCATAGTAGTCGTCGCGTGCCTGCGCGACCGCATCGACGACGTGCCGGCGGAACGGCTCATCAGCGAGCGACGCCAAAGCACCGATCTGCGCACTGCGATTGACGCCGTACTGCAAGCGAATTTTTTGCAGAATGCCGATGACCCGTTCGGTCGCGATCGCGTAACCGATGCGGGCCCCAGCAAGACCATAGGCTTTTGAAAATGTGCGCGTGCGAATGAGCCGGTCTTCCAGGTGCATCGGCAGCAACGACGATTCCTCAACGAAATCGGCGTAGGCCTCGTCCAGAAGAAACACCGTGTCGCGCGGAATCGCCTCGAAGAATCGCCGCATCTCGTCGCGGCCGATGAACGTGCCGCTCGGGTTGTCGGGATTGGCGAGATAGATCAATGCCGCTGATTCGCGCGCAGCGACGGCCGCGAGTTCGTCGAGATCGAGCGTACCGTCGGCGCGATAGTGCGCGAAGACGAGCTTACCGCCGTAGCCGTGCACGTGATAGTTGAAGGTTGGATACGAACCGCGCGTGGTGAGCGCGGCGGCGCCCGGCGGCACGAAGCCGCGCACTGCCAAACCCATCAGGTCGTCAATGCCCGCGCCCACCAGCACCTCGTCGACAGCGACGCCGTGCTTGCGCGCGAGCGCGACGCGCAGCTCGTACGATTCAGGATCGCCGTACCACCACAGCTGTTCCAGCTCGGCAGTCATAGCAGCAACGGCTTGCGGCGAGGGGCCGAAAGCACTCTCATTGGCGCCAAGCCGAACCAGTTCGGAACGGCCGGTTTCGCGCATGAGCTGCTCGGGACCGATGAACGGCGTCATCGGCGCGATGGCTTCGACCAAGGGCGCTGGGCGGATCACCGGCGCTTCCATACCTCCAGGGAATTAGACGAATCGGTGTACGGTAACACGCGACCCCATCTCCAAGTCTTCGGTTTCTTCAGGGACGACTATGTATCCATCGGCGTGGGCCGTAAGGCTCACCAGTGACGAGCGCACGGGCAGGGGCCACGCGGTCCATTCGCCGTCGCCGGCCGCTTCCAGGCGTACCGGAACGAACCACGTCCAGCCGAGGCGTGTGCGCGCCGGAGCGCCCAAATGAGCAGCGACGGTTGCCGGCGGCGCTGGAGCGCCGGCGAGCGCCGCCACGATCGGGGCCACGACCGCCTCCAGAATCACCAACGCCGAGGTCGGATTTCCGGGCAGCCCGATCACCGGCTTGGTCCCGACGGCCGCTAAAACGGTGGGTTTGCCGGGCTTAACGCGTAGGCCGTGGACCAGCACGCCGGGTGGCCCGAGCGCGGCGATCGCCGCGGGGGTTCGGTCGAGCTCGCCGACCGACGAGCCGCCGGTCACCATCGCCGCGTCGGCCTCAGAGAGCGCACGGCGCAGCGCCCGCTCGAGCGCCCCGGGGACATCCGAAACGGTTGCCCCGTGCACGGCCTGGGCCCCAAGAGCCTGCAGTGCGCCGGCGATGGCATGGCGGTTTGAATCGCGCACCTGGCCATCGGCCGGATGCATCGCCGGCGGCACGAGCTCGTCACCGCTCGAGATTACCGCGATGCGCGGACGCGGGAAAACGGGCACCGCCGTGATGCCAAGCGTCGCGAGCACACCCATTTGCGGGCCGCCGATCCGTGTGCCGGGCTCGAGCACCGGCGTACCGGCACGCATATCACCGGCGCGCGGGTTCACGTTGGCGCCGGGTTCGAGTGCCGTTTCAACCGCGATGTTTTGGCCGGAAACGCGCACGTCTTCCATCGCAACGACGCTGTCGGCACCCTCGGGAACGACGCCACCGGTCGGGATGCGAACGGTCTCGCCGGGACGCAGGGCTACACCCCACGGCCGGCCCATCGCGATTGCGCCGACGATCGAAAAGGGGCCGGGTGCGCGCGACGCGTCGATTGCAAAACCATCCATGGCCGAACGCGGTACGCTCGGATAGTCGGAGTCGGCCACGACGCGTTCGGCAAGAATCCGGCCAAATGCATCTTCAAGCCGCACGCGTTCGGGCGCACGCGGCGACACCGCCACGCGAGCGAGGTATGTCGCAACCGCCTGTGCAGGCGACAAAAGATTTTCTTCGATAAAGACGAAGCCGCGCTGTTCCATGCTCGATATTGCTCTTGTTCGACGCGATCCGGATCGTGTGCGCCATTCGGCACAACGACGTGGGATCGACATTTCGTTCGTCGACGAGATTCTGCGTCTCGATGCGCAGTACCGCTCGCAGCTCGCGCAAGCCGAGCGCCTAAAAGCTGAAAAGAATCAGCTTTCGGCGCAGATCGGCAAAGCAGCCGATAAGGCGGCCGCCGCGCGCGAATTGCGCCCACAACTCGATGCAATCTCGGCTGGGATCGCACTGGCGGACGAAGAGGCCAAGGCGCTCGCCCCGGATGCGGCGGGTTCACCGCTTCGCGCGTTACTCGAAAACACGCCCAACGTGCTCGACGACTCGGTGCCCAACGGAAGTGGCAGCGATGAGAACGTCGTGGTACGCTCCTGGGGCTCGCTGCCCGCATTTGCATTCGAGCCCAAACCGCACTACGAGCTTGGTGAAACCCTCGGCATTCTCGATTTTGAACGCGCGGCAAAGCTCTCGGGCAGCCGTTTCTGTGTCCTGCGGGGCAAGGGCGCGCAACTCCAGCGCGCGCTCGCGCGCTTCTTTCTCGATCGCGCGGCGACCGCCGGCTACGAAGAGATTGCGCCGCCCTTACTGGTCACGCGCGAAACGATGTGGAGCACCGGACAGCTCAGCAAGTTTTCGGATGCGATGTTTACCGATCCGGACGCCGATCTGTTCATGATTCCCACCGCCGAAGTGCCGCTGACGGCATTGCATGGCGGCGAGATCCTCGAAGGCTCCGCGCTTCCGCTTAAACTCACCGCGCACACGCCGTGCTTTCGCAAGGAGGCCGGAGCTGCCGGCAAGGACACGCGCGGGCTCATGCGCCAGCACCAATTCGAAAAAGTCGAGCTGGTGTGGCTAACCGCCCCGGAAACCTCGTCCGACGCGCTCGAGCGCCTGACCGCCGACGCGGAAGCGCTGCTGCAAGAACTCGAGTTGCCATACCGCACGATGCTGCTCTGCGCGGGCGATACCAGCTTCAACAGCGCGATGACCTACGATCTGGAAGTCTGGCTGCCTAGCGCGAAGACGTACCGCGAGATCAGTTCGTGTTCGAATTGCACCGACTTTCAATCGCGCCGCGCCTCGATTCGCTTCCGGCCCGAGCCGAAAGCTAAACCCGAACACGTGCATACGCTCAACGGATCGGCGCTCGCGATCGGGCGGACGCTGCTCGCGGTTTTAGAGAACGGCCAACAAGCCGACGGATCGATCGTGATCCCCCGTGCGCTCGTTCCCTACACCGGCTTCGAGAAAATCAGCTAGTTTTTAGGGCTTCGGCGAGGGCATCGACAGCAGGTGAGCGCGGCTTGCGTTGGACGCCTGCGGGATAGAGCGCTTCGATTAGGATGTTGGTTTGCGTTGCGTTCTCCGCGTGGAGCGTCACGTGTACGCGCTCTTGGTTGACGGTGCCGAATCCGCCTTCGATCGTTCCGGTCGTGCGGTCGTCAAGATAGACGTTGGCGCCGAGCACGCGCGTGAACGCATCGAGCACGCGCTCGTAGGCGGCGTCGATGCCGAGAGGTAGGTCTACCTGTCGATGCGGGCGCAGGCCGAGGGGCGGCATCTGACGTTTGCGCAGCCCAATAACTTCAAGCAGTCCGCTTAAGAGCGAACTCACCGCGCCATGATCCATGCGGTTATGAGGCCCAGCACGCAGAGTACGCCGAGGGCTGCGGCGGGCACCAGGGCTTCGCGGCGTCGCGAGAATGCCAGCGTGTAGATCGCTTTGAGCAAGTTGTTCGAGGAAGACGCGACAACGATGGCAACCGCCGAGAACGCGATGCCGATGCTCGCCGCGCTGCCTTGCGCGAGACTTACCACGAACGGATCGATGTCGGTGAAGCCGACGACGGCTGCGAGCGCAAGAACGCCGTGAGCGCCGAGATGCGCCTGCACCCACGTCGAAACGACCGAGATCACGATCAAGAGCACGGCGAAGATCAATGCCGTGCCGAGTTGCAGCGGGTTTGACGGGAGCATTGCCGCCTTTGCATCGCGCTCCACCTTTGGCCCGACGCGCGCTAAGAGCGCGGCGATAGCGGCGGAGATAGCCGCTAACACGAGCATCGGCACGAGAATCGCGCGCGCCAGCGTGGCGTTGAAGATCACCACCACCACCAGCATGCGCAGATACATCATCGCGGTCGCGATTACGATCCCGGCCGTGATTTCGGCGGTGACGCCCTCGTCGCGTGCATCACGCGCCAACACCACGGTCGTCGCGGTTGACGAGTAGAGCCCGCCGAGGGCGGCGGCAACGATGGCGCCGCGGCCGGGCAGCACGAACCGCTGCAGCAGGTAGCTCGCGTACGAAAGCGTCGAGACCGCGATGACCGCGAGCCACACTTTGAACGGGGTGATATCGGTGTATGGGATCGGCGGTGCATTGTAGAGCAGCGGCAGTACCACGCCGACGAGGAGCAAGAACTGTCCGAGCGTTACCGCTTCTTCTCTGGGCACACGCGCGACGAGCGCGTGCAGCCACGCACGCGAACCGACCAGCAGCACCGCTCCGACGACCAACGCGAACGATATCCATAGCGGCTGCGTTAGCGCGATCGGCCCCAGCACGTAGGCGATCAACACGCACACCGGAACGATCAGCGGTCCGTCAGCCGGTTTGCGGCCTTGCTCGAGCACCGCGCGAATGTATAGATAGACCCAGGCGCCGAGCACGAACAAGCCGGCGATAAACGCGAGCGCGAAGTGCGGCTCGATCAGATAGAGCGCGGCGCCGGCGAGCGATATGAGCGGAAAGGTGCGAATGCCGCCCGGAACCGGCGGATCGTCTTCACCGAAGAACTCTTCGAACGCAAATCCGAAGAACAGTGAGAGCGCTAAGAGGACGGCGTAGTTCACATGCCGCGCCAGATTTCGCGCACGGTCGTGCTGCGATCGACGCTCTCGACGTCACGGTAGGTTGCGCCAACAACGTCCATCGACGGATTGGTGACACCGTACCAGAAGTGCTCGTTCTTGAAGTGGTGCCACAGATGGTATTTCTTCACGTAGCGACCGAACGGCGTCACCGGATTAAACGGAATGTGCGCGATGTAGTGGACCCACTCGTAATAGAACAGCGCGCAGACGCTTCCGAAGGCGAGCGAGATCGCGAGGGCCGGACTGCGCACGACGGCCAGGAAGACACCGTAGTACACCACGACCGTCGGCACCACGAACCACCATGGCAAAAAGAGCAGGTCGATTTGTGGCGGATCGATGTGATGATCGTAGTGAAGTTTATGCTGGAGCTTGAGCACGAACGGAATCTTCGACGGCTGCGCGTGAAAAAGAAAGCGGTGCGTCGTGTACTCCGAGACAAAAAAGACCGCCGCGCCGATCAGCGCTCCACCGAGCGAGAAAGGCACGGCGCCGATAGAGAAGGCGACCGCCGCTGCCACGATTCCCAGCGCCAAAATGGCGTTGCTCCCGTGGCGGAAGAACGTTCCGATCATCCAGCGTCTTTGATCATATCCAACAATCCCTGACGATCGAGATAGCGGATATGGCCGCGCTCGCGCTTGAGCAGCTCACGCTGCTCCAACTCCGCGATGGCCCTGGCCGCGACCTCCTTGACGGTTCCGGCGGCCGCCGCAATCTGCGCCTGCGTCAGGTTCGGCAGGGGTGCGCGCGCCGGGCTGAGCCCGCGTTCGGGCATGGCGTAGGGCACGAGCACGTGCGCGATGCGCGCAATAATCGGCATCGTAGCCTGCGTCGCGAGCGCCTGCATGTGATCGCGCCGCCGTTGCGCGTTGATGCGCCCGATCCCGAGCAGCAGCTGCGGATTTGCTTGCGCTACG
Source organism: Candidatus Acidiferrum sp. (assembly GCA_035486535.1). GTDB lineage: Bacteria > Vulcanimicrobiota > Vulcanimicrobiia > Vulcanimicrobiales > Vulcanimicrobiaceae > Aquilonibacter. The sequence continues at coordinate 4,693 of DATHMY010000058.1, read as the reverse complement.
TCGAGAACCACGCGCCGCGGCAGACGCAGGTAACGCGCAACCTTCGAGAGTGCGACTACGCGACCGCTCGCCGGCGCTTCGTCGAAGAGCTCGAGCTCGCCGATGAGATCGTAGGGGAACATTTCAAGGAAAATGCGCGGCCGGCCGTTGCCGTTACCGGTCGTGAGCGCAAGCACCCCTTCGAAAACGATCCCGAGATATGGCCACTCAGTGTTTTCAGTCATGATGGTCTGTCCGCGACGAATCGTGTGCAGGCTCGCCTTTGCGGCGAGGTCGGCGCGCGTCTCGTCATCGAGGACAGAAAAAACTGCCGCCCGCCGGATGACGCCGACCGGCGATGGCGCGTCGTTTTCGACGGCGACACGCGTGAGGCGCACGACCCATTCGCGTTCGCCGGTACGGCGAGGATCGAAGAGCACTTCGTGCGGGCGTATCTGTTCGATACGAAACGACAGACCACGCGGTTCATTGTCAGTTATGACGGTGAACGAGCCTCCTACGGGAAGGCGATCGAAGGCTTCAGCAATTTTTCCGGGGCGCTCCCAAACCGGGAGAGTACGCAGATCGAGGCGCGTGGCATCCATTAGTAAGCGGTTTCCCTTTAGTGGGTAGAACTACTGCCTGGCGACGGCGAGGGAAGTGCGGAGAGCGGAGCCAGTGCGACGGGAACGCGCAATGATTTCCATGCACGATCCGCGGCTGCCGGCAATTTGTCCATATGCTTGAGGAATAAGGCAAGCGTCCAAATCTGCTCCTCCGAGAGCGTCGTGGTGAACGCGGGCATGCCCGTCATCCGAATTCCGTGCTCGATCTTCCAATAAGTCTCGCCATCCGGGTCGTCCTCGACGCCGTGACGAGCGAGCTGTGGCGCGTGCTGGTAAAGACCGATCGCAATCGCCGTTGACCGTTCGCCCGGGACGCCGTGGCAGACCGAACAATTCTCACCGTAAAGCTTGATAGCCGCCAGATAATTGACGTCGGTTGCTGCGACCGGGTTGGGCTGCGTGGGCATTTCGCGCTTGATCGTCGCGCCCAGCGATCGCGAAGCCGCCCAGCGCTCCATCTTGGATGGCTTTGCGTCAGCGTTGGCTGGGATGAGCAAACCTTGCGTGATCCCGACATAGGCCACGGCCAGACCAACCACGATGGTGGCTAACACGCCCGCGATGAATCCTTTGAGCACGCGCCCTCCTTTTAAGGCCCGTATGGATTCGAAGGTGAAGGCGCAATTCCCGGACGAGCAATCCGCTGACGGTCGCTTCGTGCGTCAGGACGATCAGTTTCGCGGCTGGGTGTCAGCCGATGGTCACACCGGCTTCCCGGCGACTGCCGGACGCTATCAGCTTTTCGTCTCGCTCGCCTGCCCGTGGGCGCACCGCACGATCATCATGCGTAAACTCAAGCGGCTCGAGGCCGCGATCCCGATGACCATCGTCGATCCGATACGCGACGAACGCGGCTGGCGCTATGGCACGCACTACTTGAGCGAGTTGTACTTGCTCAGCGATCCCGCCTATCGCGGCCGCATTACCGTGCCGGTACTTTGGGACATGCAAACCAAGCGCATCGTGAGCAATTCCGATGACGATATCTTGCGCATGTTCGAAACCGAGTTCAACGCGATCGGTGATCCCGAACCCGACTTCTATCCAGCGCAGTATCGTACCGAGATCGACGCCCTCAACGAAGAGATCTTTCAAGAACTCAACGACGGCGTCTACCAAGCCGGCTTTGCGACGAGCCAGGCTGCCTATGAAGAGGCCGCGTACCGCGTCTTCGCGATGCTCGATCGCTTGGAAGAGCGGCTGGCAACGCGGCGTTTTTTGTTCGGCAAACAACCGGTCGAGACCGATTGGCGCGCGTTTGTGACGCTGATTCGCTTCGATCCCGTCTACTACGGGCACTTCAAGTGCAACTTGCGCCGCATCGCCGATTACCCGAACCTCTACGGGTACTTACGCGACCTCTATCAGTATCCGGGCGTCGCGCAAACGGTCGACTTCGATCACATCAAGCGGCACTACTACTACACGCACGACGACATCAATCCAACACGGATCGTACCCATAGGCCCCTTGCAGTACCTCGAGATGCCGGCCGGGCGGGAGCATCTGTAGGAGGTTCACGGGACCTCCGATTCCATTTGTTGCGGGTCTTCGGTGGGCTTGAACAGCGCTTGCGCGATGATCGTTGGAACCAACGCGGTCAGGATAACGACGGTGACGAGCGCTGTGTACTGCGCCTGATCGATGTAGTGATGAGTTAATCCGTAGAGACTCGAGATCGTGCCGAAGGTGAGGCCGGTCGCCATCATGAGCGTCAAATAATTTGCGTCGCGTTGCTTAAACTTAAAGGCTCGCGCGAGTGGAAGCACGCCGACGATCTTGGCAATCACCTTGACCCCGAAGAACGCGGCGATCAGGCCTGATTCTTGCCACGCATCGCGCAGCGACACGTACGTACCGGCTTTGAGGAAGTAGAACGGCGTGAGCAACGTCATCGCCATCGTCTGCAGCCGGCGCTTAACGTCGGGATGGGCGATCATCATGCCCGCACACGCGAGCCCGAGAAAGTAGGCCGGCAACACGCCCTCGCTCTTGGCATACGTGGCGATTGCACTGAGCAGAAAGATGATCGCAAAGAGGATGCGCAGGCCCGGCTCGCTGACGTAGCCGCGCGTACGCTCAAAGACAACGGGCAGAAACTTCGGCACCACGATCATACCAAGAACGATCGATACTACCAGTAGCACCAGCCAAAGATTGTAGTTTGCGAACAACAATCCGAGCGCGACCACGGTTCCCAGATCCGTGAAGAAACATGCCGCGAGAATGAGCTGCCCGAACTTGCGCCCGGCCAATCCCGATTCAACCATCACCGCGTAGACGACCGCCACCGAGGTCGTCGACATAGCGATGCCGGCGATCTTCGATCCGTCGAGCGACCAGTGCGCGAAGAAATACGCGTACAATCCGGCCGCTACGAACGGTGCACCGAACGAGGCTGCGCCGAGCACCGTCGCCGGCACGATCTGCTCGCGCAGCACTGCGGGATCGATCTCGGCACCGGCGAGATAGGTGAGGAGAATGCTCCCGAAGCCGGCGAGGAAATCGATCCAGCCGTTGGTGTGCAAGCCGATGAAGTTCCCGGCCAAGATGCCGATGAGGATCTCCACTAGTGCCGCCGCCATCTTGAAGCGAATCGCGAGCCCAGCGCTCAGCGCCGCGAGAAGCATCCACACCGCGGCGACCATGTACATGTTGCCGCTATCGATCAACTGCATGCGCGCTGCTCCTAACGCGACGCGAGTCGAGCGAGCACAACGCCGACGGCAGCGCCGGCAAAGCCGAGCACGACCGAGACTGCCGTATAAACGAAGGCCGGTAATATCCCCTCGCCCAGCAGCGTGATCGCATCGAACGAAAAGGTCGAGAACGTCGTATAGCCACCGAGCACGCCCGTCGCGAGCAGTATGCGCAACAACGGTGTCATGCCAAATGCGCGGGTTGCCGCAAGTTCGGCGACGATACCGATGCACAGGCTACCGCTGACGTTGATGAAGAGTGTCCCGTACGGGAAGCCTGGTCCGAAGCGCTGCATGAAGAGTTGACCGACGACGTAGCGCAAGACGCCGCCGAACGCAGCGCCGATCGCGACCGCTGCCACCGCACGCCACTCGATCATGACGGACCTCGGGAGATCCGCATCAGCTCGAGGTTTTCGAGCGTGATCAAGCCTTCCGCGATCATGGCGCGCAGCCCGGGGAGGAACGCCAGGACCTTGGCTTCTTCTTCGATCACTTCGATCAAGATCGGCAAGTTGGTGGAGAGATCGAAGGTGCGCGCAGCGTGCACGGTCTTATGGATGCCGTAGCCCTCGATGCCCTTGAGTACCGTCGCACCGGTAAACCCGGCCGCTTTGAGCGCTTCGACGATCGCCATATAGAGCGGCTTGCCGTCGTAGCGGTCGTCTTCGTCGACGAAGATCCGCAACAGCTTCCCCGTAACTCGGTCAGACAAAAGAAAAACCCCCGTCAAGCGTCGTGCTACTGACAGGAGCCATCAGCCTTGCGGCGGTTTGAAAATTCAGCTGGCTGAATCCACGGGAGCTCCATCCCGTCTGTTCATTGTGCGTTCGCCTTGGCGAGGCGCAAATACTGCGCCGCTTCGACCGTGAGCAACCCTTCGCCCATCAGCGCTTCGAGTTCCCCGATCAGCGGCTCGAGCACCGACCAGTCGTCGACAACCTCGATGAGAATCGGCAGGTTCGGGAGCCACGAGAAGACCTTGGCCATGTGCACTTCGCCGTGCCCACCAAAACCCTCGATCCCGCGGAAAACGGTGGCGCCGGCAACGCCGCGCTTCCGTAGAAACTCCACGATCGCGGTGTAGGTCGGCTGCAGCCCTCGCCGGTCGGCTTCGTCGACGAAGATCCGCAGCAACTTCCCGTCGCGAAAGTCCTGGGCGGTTTGCATTGCACGCCTCCCATCGTCAGCGTACTAAAATTTCAAAGGAAAGGGAGAGATTCGAACTCTCGGAACGCTTTCACGTTCTGCGGTTTTCAAGACCGCTGCATTAAACCGCTCTGCCACCTCTCCACGTCCCGATTAGCACTGATTCTACCAGGGTTTTCGAGATTCTCCCTTGGTAACGGGAGGCCGATCAAATGACCGATTTGGTAACATTTGGTAACG
>DATHMY010000057.1:0-3027 GCA_035486535.1 Candidatus Acidiferrum sp. | reverse complement strand
GTGTGCGACGGTTCGATTGAGGTGATCTCCGTCCACTTCGGCAGTTCGGGCGGCGTGATCTCCGTCCAATTCGCGCCGTGATCCATCGTCACGTGCACGAGGCCGTCCGCGGAGCCGGCCCACAGCTCATCCCCATCAAGCGGCGAGACCGCGAGAGCGGAGACGTACGGAAAGACTTCGGCGCTCGATGCGTCGTCATCGATCGGACCGCCACTCGGGCCTTCGGTCGCCGGATCGTTACGGGTAAGATCGGGACTGATCTTCTTCCACGTCTGTCCGTCGTCGGTGCTGCTTAGCACGAATTGCGCGCCAACCAACAGCTCTTTGGGATTGACGGGCGAGAAGAAAATCGGATGCGTCCATGCGAGGCGGTACTCGAGCTCAGCTGAACTTGCGCCTTCGCGATAGAGCGGGTAGGGGCTAACGCTGTTGTATTCATCGTCGCCGGGATCGTACCGCTCCATGATTGTGAAGTAGCCGCTGCCGTAATCGACGTTCGTCTTGCCCGGCTCCGGCGCGATGAACGTGCTCTCGCCCAGTGCCGTCCGTCTCCAATCGCTCGTAAGGATCGAGCCGTTCGCCGAAGCGCTCGGGCCCTCAAACGAGCCTTCATCCTGCTGCGCGCCGTAGACGTTGGCAGGGAACGCGCCATCGAGCGCTACGCGATAGAATTGCGCGGTGAGCTGATTGTGTTCGCCGCTCCAGGTGGCACCGCCGTCGACTGAAACGGTCGCACCGCCGTCATTTGCCTCGAGGATGATCTTGGAATTCTTCGGGTCGATCCAGACCGTGTGGTTGTCGCCATGCGGTGGCCGGAGCAGGCTGAAGTTCTTGCCGCCATCGTGCGAAACGAAAAAGCGAGCGTTCGGGACGTAGATCGTGTTCGGATCGTTGGGGTCGGCATAGATCGCCATATAGTAGAAGGCGCGCTGACGCATCTCCATGCTGGCGTTCACGCGCTTCCAGTGCCCCCCGCCGTCATCCGAGCGAAAGACCCCGCCCTCTTTCGCTTGCACGATCGCGTAGATAACCTTCGGATTGCTTGCGGCGATCGTCACCCCGATGCGACCGAGCAGACCGGTGGCAAAGCCGGGATTGGTCGAAATCTTCACCCAGTGCGCGCCGCCGTCAGTCGTCTTGTACAGCCCGCTGCCGGGACCGCCGCTGACGAGCAACCCGGGGTTGCGCTGCGCCTGCCACATCGCCGCGTAGAGTGTCTTGGGATGCGAGACGTCCATCACAAGATCAATGGCGCCGGTGTTCTCGTCGACGTAGAGCACCTTGGTCCAGTGCGCACCGCCGTCGGTCGACTTGAAGATTCCGCGCTCGGGATTCTTGGCGAAAACGTGCCCCATCGAGGCCGCGTAGACAATATTCGGATCGCGCGGATCGACGACAATCTTGGCGGTCGTGTGCGTTTCTTTGAGACCGATGTAGTGCCAGGTCTTGCCCGCGTCGGTCGTTTTGTAGATGCCGTCGCCGGTGACGAACGTGTTGCGTATGTCGGCCTCGCCGGTCCCGGCGTAAATGACGTTCGGATCCGAAGGAGCTACCGCAAGCGCACCGATGCTATTGGATACGTTGAGCTGGCCGTCGGTGATGTTCGTCCAGGTGAGCCCATAGTTGGTGGAGCGCCACACGCCACCGTCCACGCCACCGAAGTAAAATGTGAAGGGGTCGCCCGGCACCGCATCGATCGCAACGGATCGTCCGCCAATGCCGGGGCCGATGTTGCGCCAGCGCAGCGCGCTGATCACGGTTTGTGCGGATGGGGCCGCCGTTTGCGCGGCCGCGGGAAGAGCGAAGATCGCCAAAGACGCGACGATCAGTGCAAAGCGCTTATATCTCCACATAAGCGCAACTTTGACGGGCGGCTGGTAGCGCCTCTACCCGGAAATTGCGTTACGTCAACAAATTGAGAAACGGCGCGATATCCGCGCGGTCGACGTCCATTCCGACGCCGCGCGTATGGTAGCGAATGTCGTGGAAATCCGCGCCGGCAGTCATCACTAGGCCGTAGCGCTGCGCCAATGCACGAAAGTCGCGAACGTCGTCCGCGTCGTGGAGCGGATAAAAGACCTCGAGACCGCGCAGTCCGACCGGCGCGAGCTCGTCGATCAAGATGCGATCCTTCAACCGCCCCGGATGGGCCAACACAGCAACACCGCCGGCCTGGCCGATTCGCTCGATCGCCTCCTGAGGCGTGATGTGCAGCGACGGAACGTAACCCGGCTTGCCGCTGCGCAGCAAATTACGGAATGCCGAGTCGATGTCGGGCACCATCCCCTTCGCGATGAGCACCTTGGCGACGTGAGGCCGGCCAATCGCCTTGGCGTCGGGGGCCTCACGCAGTACTTCGTCGAGCGTGATACCGTAGCCGGCGCGCGCAAGTTGATCCACCATGCGCTGCGCACGCAGGCGCCGCGCATCGCGATTGTACTCGATCATCGCATGCAGCTCGGGTGAATCGGCGGGCATGCCGTAGCCGAGGACATGCACCTCGTTACCGCGGTAGGTCGTGTTGATCTCGACACCGGTGACGACCCGTGCTCCCGGCGGCGGCTCGAATTTACCGTAGGCGCTCATCGTATCGTGGTCGCTGATCGAGAAGACCTCGACCTTGCGCTCGCCCATGAAATCGGCAAGCTCCTGCGGCTTGAGCGTGCCGTCGCTTTCGCTGGTATGACTGTGGAAGTCGACGATCATGCGATGCCGCGGAGAAAGACGCGCTTGATCTCGGTCGCGCGTCCGCTCGCGCGATCGATTCGCACGACCGCGGCACAAAACTGCTTCGGCCCGCTCTTCTGCACGCTGAAGCGCTCCGAGAGGCCGGTGAGAAAACGATCCAGCACGGCTTCTTGCTCCATCCCGATGACGCCATCGATCGGACCAGTCATGCCGAGATCGGTGATGTAGGCCGTGCCGCCGGGAAGAATCTGTTCGTCGGCCGTTTGCACGTGCGTGTGCGTGCCGTAGACAGCGGACGCGCGGCCGTCCAAGAAACGCGCGAGCGCGACCTTCTCGGAG
>DATHMY010000056.1:0-7335 GCA_035486535.1 Candidatus Acidiferrum sp. | reverse complement strand
AATGCTCGAGCGAATCGACGACCTTCAGAAGCCGTGAGCGCGGTCGATCTTGTGCAGAAAGTGCAAGACGTCACCGAGCGGTACCGCAAAGCCGATCGAACGTTCGTCATCGAAGCGCGAATCGGCTAGACCGATGATCTGCCCGGTGTCGATCAGAAAGATCGGACCGCCGCTCTCCCCCGGAACGATCGGGAGCGTCACCTCGATTGCGTCGTTGCGAATCGACGAGAGTCGTCCGGTATTCAGCGAGGTCGCAAGCCCGAGCTGCTCGTCTTCGAATTCATCGGGAATCGGATAACCGAGCAACCCGACGTCGCGCCCCACCTGATCGCGTAGATTGGTGACGCTGCCCAGGTGCACCGCCGGCAAATTCGCGCGCGGCGTGCGCACCAGCGCCACGTCAGTATCGTTGTTGACCGCGATCACGTGGGCCGGAATTTTGTTGCGGTTGCCGATCGTGGCATGCAGATCCCAGGCGCCGTCGACGACGTGCGCGACGGTGAGAATATCGCTACCCCAACTGCCGCTCGCAATGACCAGGCCCGTCCCGTAGGCGTCGTCGTAGCGGTCCTTCTTCTTCTCCGGCGGAACGTGCATGGTGAGCAGCACAACCGATGGCCGCATCATGCGCACGAGCGCGACGAAGCGATCGTCGGGATAATCCGACGCGCATGCTGCAAGCGCGAGCGTGAAGAGCGCGAGAGCGATTAGGCGCATTGCGCAATCGCGTCCCGCAACGCGTCGAGTCCAGCGCCCGTAAAGGCGGAAACCGAGATCGAGTCATCATGACGCGCCCCGGCGGCAGCGTCGATCTTGTTGAAGACGACGAGGCGCGGTTTTGCGTCGAGCTGGAGGTCATGCAATTGCGCGTCGACGGCGGCCTGCTGGCGCGGCCAATCCGGGTTCGACGCATCGAGCACGTGAACCAGGAGATCGGCCTCGCGCAATTCTTCCAGCGTTGCTCGGAACGCGTTGACCAAATCCTTGGGCAAATCGGTGATGAATCCAACCGTATCGACGATGCGCACGTACTCGCCGAGACGGAGATAGACGCGCCGGATGGTGGGATCGAGGGTCGCGAACGGCTGATCCGCGACGAGAACGTCGCTGCGAGCGAGCGCATTGAGCAACGACGACTTGCCGACGTTGGTGTAACCGACGAGCGCAACGAGCGGTTCGCGATGCGGCGCGCTCCGCCGCGTGGTGCGTTGGCGACGGACCTCTTCGAGTTGCCGGCGCAGCACGCTGATGCGGTCTTGGATGCGTCGCCGATCGACTTCGAGCTTAGTTTCGCCGGGGCCGCGCGTGCCGATGCCGCCGCCCAATCGCGAAAGATCTGCGCCGACGCCGATCAAGTTCGATTGGCGATAGCGTAGCTGGGCAAGCTCGACCTGCAGCTTGCCCTCGCGGCTGCGCGCGTGGCGCGCGAAAACGTCGAGGATCAGCATCGTGCGATCGACGATCGGCACGGAAATGACTTTCTCGAGATTCTTGCGCTGCCGCGGGCGCAAATCATTGAGCACGAGCACGAGCTGCGCATCTAGTTCTTTCACCAGATCGGCGATCTCGCGCGCCTTGCCGCTGCCGACGAGGGTCGCCGGATCGACTTGAGCGCGTCGCTGCACCAGGCGCGCGACAATCTGCGCGCCCGCGGCGTTCGCCAGGGCTTCGAGTTCTACCAGTTCCGGTTCGAGTGGTCGGTCGGGGTCGGTTGTGTCGACAGCGACGACAATCGTTCGATTAGCCAGCGGAGTCCCTCGTTATACTGTGGTCCCGGGCGGAAGAGTGCGTTCTCAACGCGCGGATCGCTAATAGCGAACACCTGTCCTTCGCGCACCGCGCGTAAGCTCCGCCACGGCTCACGCGTTTGCACCGGCGCAATATTCGTGTCCTCGCCGGCGATTATGACGTCAGGTTGTGCCCGAATCAGGGCTTCATCACTGTACTCACCCCATGCCGAGGGAAGATCGGCTGCCGCGTTACGCCCGCCGGCCAGCTCGATCAAACGCGCGATATACGACGAGGGTCCGACGGTCCAGATCGGGCCGGTACCGAGCGCAATGAAGACCGAAGGGCGATACGCACGGTGTGCGATCGTCGCGTGAAGGCGCGCGGTTTCACGCTTGAGCGCAACGATCTTGGCGTGCGCCTGTGCCGAGTGCCCGGTTAGTTGGCCCAGCATCTGCAAATCGGTGAAGATGTCATCGTAGGTGTCGTCCGCGAGGAATATCACCCGGATTCCCGCACGCTGCAGCGGGGCAACCAAGTGCATTTGCGACGCAATCCCAACCACGACGTCGGGATGCAACGCGATGATGCGTTCGGCATCGACGCTGGCGAAATCGCCGACGACCGGCTTGGCGCTCGCACCGGGGATGTCGCCGGAGAACTTTGAGACCCCGACCAGCTGGGGGCACGCACCGACCGCGCAGACGTCTTCCGCAAACGACGGGATGAGCGTAACGATGCGCAGCGCGAGCACGAGGTGCAACAGCATGAAACACCCTTCGCGGCAGGTGCTGACGCGCGCCTCTCTAACTTCGGCGCCTTGGGGTTTGCGCGCGGGAAGCCGGTGAGATGCCGGCACGGTCGCGCCACTGTAGGCGGGGAGCCGTCTCGACGCCACTGCTTGGAAACGAGTGGGAAGGCCCGGGACATCGCTACGATCCGCAAGTCAGGATATCGCGGCAAGCCTTTTGCATCATCCGTTCCTCGCGAAAAGGAAGGCTTGCCATGTTCGCATTTACCGCGCTGCGACTACTCGCAGCGGCCACGGTCGCTTTCTCCCCTTCACCATCCCCTTCGCCGTCCTCGTTGCCGCAGATCGCGCACGTCGTAACGGCAGATCGCACCGATGAAACGCTGGGCAACAGCGTGCGTACGACCTACGTCGTGACAGCGCAGCAGATCGCGCAGAACGGCTGGCGCACGGTGACCGACGCCTTGCAAGAAATCCCCGGCGTGGAAATTGCTAACTACGGAACGATCGGCGCGCAGGCCGACTACGGCATTCGCGGCAGCGATTCGACCGAAGTGCTCGTGCTCATCGATGGTCAACCTGCACCCGGTGGTCTCGCCGACTCGGTGCCGTTGAGCAGCTATTCGACCGTTGGCATCGATCGCATCGAGGTTGTCGAAGGCGGCGGCTCGACGCTCTACGGCGCGGGCTCGATCGGCGGGATCATCAACATCATCACCGATACACAGCACGCGCCACCCTCGGCGACGCTGCGCTACGGAACGTTCGATGACAGCGAGTTGCAACTCCAAGGCGGTGGCTTTAGCCTCGACCATATTTTTGCAAACAACAGCTATGCGCTTCCGGTCGATCCGAACAGCGGCTTGCCGCTAACCCGCTCGAACAGCGACTACTTGGCCAACACGCTGGGCTACGGCTTGAGCCAGAAACTCGGTGCGGTCGGCGTGAATTTCCACGCTTCGGTCGCGGCCGACACGCTCGGTGCCGCCGGCCAGTTTCCCGATTACTCGCCGACGAGTACCGAGCACGACGTCAACGACGACGGCGTCCTAACGTTTTCGCTGCGCCGCGCGCAGTCGGACCCGACGCTCGCCTTGAGCGGCACGATTCAGAAGATCACCTTCGATTGCGACGCCGCGACCGACCCGAATTGCTTCCAACTTGCGCAGTCGCTCAGCAGCGAGAATCGGATCGGCCTCTCACTGCGCAACGTCGTTGCCGCCGCGAACGAGCGCCTCATCTACGGTGTCGACCTCTCTCGCGGTTTCGTCACCGTCAACGACGGCTTCGGCGATCCGGTGACGACGGCGATCCTCGCGCAAACCGCGGCCTACGTGCAGCAAACCTGGATCGGCGCTCGCGACGAGTTCTACATTGGTCTGCGCGGCGAGCGCGACGGTGATCTCGGCGGTGAGTACTCGCCGTCAGTCGGTGCAAGCGTCAACCTTACCGGCGCGCTTACCCTCAAGGCCAACGTCGCGACCGCGTTTCGCGCGCCGAACGCGACCGAGCTGTACTATCCCGGCTACGGTTCCGTGGTCCAGGGCTTTGGGCTCTTGCAGCCGGAGCGCGCACAAGTCGGCGACGTGACGCTCGGCGACGATCGCGTGCTCGGTGGCGTCGCACTCACCTGGTTCGACAACTATACGCGCCAACTGATCGTCCCGACGTGTTTGCTGTACTGCAATGCGGCGACAGCTCCGGTGGGTACATTCCCCGTCTACGCACCGCAGAATGTCGATCACGCGCACATTTCGGGCCTGACCTTCGACGCGAAGACGATTCCAATTCACGGCATCTCGGCAACGCTGGGTGCAACCGATCTTTATCTGGCACAGAATCTCGACCAGCAGATCCGCCTGCCGGACTATCCGACGCTAAGCTATCCGGTATTCAACGTGAGCATCGGGCTGCAGTACACCGGCGCGCCACGCGACGTCCTTAGCACGGCCGGTATCAGCGAACGCGCCGTCGGTGCCGGCGGTGCGGTCGATCCGACGCAACCGCTTTTCTATCAACCCGCAGCGTACAGCGATCTCACCGCTTATGCAGGTTTTCGCGTGGCGCCGAAAATGCAGCTGACTCTGCGCGGGTACAACCTCGGCAACGAGCGCTATGCGGAGGTTAGCGGTTTCCCGATGCCCGGACGCACGTTTGCGGTCGAGTTGACCGCAAGATAATATGAGCGGTTGGCGCCTGGCGGCGATTCTTGCGTTCACGCTGCTTGCATGCGGAGTGAGCCTTCTCGCCGGTGGGAGCAACATCGCTCCCCGCACCATTCTCGCCGCGCTACTTCACCCGCAGCTGCACGACGACCTCACGACGATCGTCTGGCAACTGCGCATGCCGCGCGTCGTCATCGCCGCGGTTGTCGGAGCGGCACTCGCGATCGGCGGCACACTCCTTCAGGGCATGTTGCGCAATCCGCTGGTCGATCCGTACCTGACCGGCGTGAGCGCCGGCGCCGCTGCGGCGATCGCGCTCGCGGTGCTCGCCGGCGTTTCTGCGCCGTTGCTTCCCGGGCTCGGGTTTGTGGTCGGCCTTTTCACTGCGGTGCTCGTCGCTGCGCTTGCGCGACGCGGGATCGGACTCGATTCCAACCGTTTGATCCTGGCCGGCATCTCGGTCTCGGCGCTTTTCTCGGCAATCATCACCTTTGCGATCGTGCGCTCGAGTTCGATCGACGCGGCGCAATCGATTCTCGCCTGGCTCGCCGGATCGATGGCAGGGCGCGGATGGCACGATCTGGCCTTCGCGCTTCCATACCTTGCGATCGGCACCGTGCTAGCGCTCTTGGCCGTACCGGCGCTCGATGCGATGCGCGTCGGCGATGTGCGCGCGCGCGCCGTCGGCGTCAACGTCGAGCGCGCACAATGGATCATCCTCGCCTCGACCTCGCTGCTGGCCGCGGCCGGTGTAGCGCTCGCCGGCATGATCGGTTTCATTGGATTGATCGTACCGCACATTGCGCGCCGGATCGTCGGATCGAGCGCACGCGTGCTCCTGCCCGCCGCGGCGCTCTGCGGTGCCGCCCTATGCACGCTCGCCGACGCGATCGCGCGAAGTATCGTCGCTCCGTCAGAACTCCCAATCGGCGTGCTTTTGGCATTTATCGGTGTCCCGGCGTTTCTCTATCTCTATCTTCACCAGGAACGTCCGGCGTGATCGACCTTGATGCGGTTGCGATCGGAATCGCACAGCGCACGCTGGTGCGGGATATCAACGCGCGCATCGAGCCCGGTGAATTCGTTGCGGTGATCGGTCCCAACGGCGTCGGCAAGACCACCTTGCTACGAGCGATCTGCGGCATGCGGCCGGTGCAGCACGGCACGATCGCGCTGGACGGCACGCCCCTGCGTTCGCTCTCGCCCAACGCGCGCGCGCGGGCGATCGCCTTCGTCACCAGCGACGACGCCATGATCGAAACGCTGCGCGTGCGCGATGTCATCGCGATCGGCCGCTATCCGCATCATCCGTGGTGGGAGTGGAGCGAGAACGCCGCTGACGATAGCGCGATCGAGCGCGCACTCGCTGCAGTCCACCTCGAAGCGGAGGCGCAGCGCCTCTTCACCACCCTTTCGAGCGGCGAACGTCAGCGCGTATGGATCGCGATGGGTCTCGCGCAAGACACACCAGTCCTGCTGCTAGACGAGCCAACGAGCCATCTCGACGTGCGCGTGGCACACGAGATCCTCGCGCTCTTGCGTGCGCTGGCACGCGAAGGACGGTCGATCGTCTGTGTGCTCCACGACTTAAACGATGCCGCCGCGTATGCCGATCGCTTGATGCTGCTGGGCTGCGAGCGCATGCTCGCTTTTGACGTCGCCGACCGCGTCCTCGCGCCCGAACTTATCGAACGTGCGTATGGGATCGCAGTCGCACGCGTCGAGACATCGGATGGGCCACGGGTTTTTGCGTCGGTGCGAGTCTGATTTGCCGGATCGCCGAGCCGCTGACCCAGCCGCGCTGACCGCGCAGCGGACCAGCCGTGATGACAATGCCGATCGCATCGTCGGGCTCGGGTACGTATTTCGACTGCACGAAGTCCGACACGCAGCTTTCGACGGTCGCGCGCGTCCCGGGTCGCACGAGCGTCGCGTGCGGTAGCAGCGCGCGCATCTGATCGAAGGTTCCCCCTTCGTAGTCACGCAGGCGGAAGCGAGAATCCCATACGAAGACGTCGGGGTCGTCGGTCGTACCGTAGAGCACCACACGATCGTTGGGATGCACGCGACAATCTGCCAGCACTGCAGGCGTCGCGAGCAAGACGAGGAGCATCGCGAGCGCGCTAATCTTGCGCATCGGGACCTCCCGGCTCGTGTACGCGAATCGCCAAGACGGCGAGATCGTCGCGCGTGCGGTTGCCCTCGATCGCTTTGACCTTCGCGATGAGTTCGTCAGCAAGCAACTGCGGCTGCGGGTTGCTGGCAGCGATCAAGTCCATTGCGCCGGTCTCTTGTAGCTGTTCGCCGGCGCGATTACGCGCTTCGGTCAGGCCGTCGGTGACCAAGACAACGGTGTCACCATCTTCCAAATAAAGCGTCTTGGTTTCGAACGGCTCTTCCATCACGCCAAGCACCGGCCCGGTCACGGCGAGTTGCTGCACGTCCCCGGCGCGGCGCACAAACGCCGAATCGTGGCCGGCGCTGGCGTACCGGAATTGCAGCGTTTGCGTATCCAGCACGCCGACGAACATCGAGACGAACAGGTACGGGTTCTCAACCGTCTGCGCAAACGCGGTATTGAACTCCGCCAGCATCGCGCCGGGATCCCGGCGGCGCAACGCGATGCCGCGAATCGTGAATTTGATGAACGCAGTCAGGACGGCGGCATCGACGCCCTTGCCGCTAACGTCG
>DATHMY010000055.1:0-23575 GCA_035486535.1 Candidatus Acidiferrum sp. | reverse complement strand
CGCTCGTGCCAATCACCGGCACGATGGTTCGCCGGGCTCCAGCGGCGATGCTCGAGTGGCTGGAAGGCCCGGTGCGAGCCCACTACGTGCCGCGCGTGTGTGTGGTGGGTTCGGAATCGACCGGGAAGAGTACGCTTTGCGAGCGTCTCGCCGCGCACTATGCGACGGTCTGGGTTCGCGAATACGGGCGCGAGTATTCGCTCGAGAAGCGGCGCAACGGTTTGCAAGGGCAGTGGGTCGAGGACGAGTTCGTCCACATCGGCTTTGAACAGCAGCGGCGCGAAGACGAAGCCGCTCGGTATGCCAGCCCGCTGCTGATTTGCGATACCGACGCGCTTGCCACCAAGGTCTGGTCCGAGCGCTATCTCGATCGCGTGCCGACGCGCTGGCCGCTGCCACCCTCGCGAATTGCTCTCTACCTCATGCCGTACCCCGACGTACCCTTCGTTGCCGACGAGATCCGCGACGGTGAGCACAAGCGCTACTGGATGTACGAGCGGCTTAGCGAGTTGTTCGGCTTACTCGATCGCCCGTTTGTCGTGCTGCGCGGCACGTACGAAGAGCGCTACGAGCAGGCACGCAAAGAGATTGATTCGCTGCTCGAATTAGAGCGCTAGCAAGCGTGGCTTAAATTAACTACGGTATACTTTCGTGCGCGCGCAGCAGATTCTGGTGGCGCCCACGAAGTAGACCGCCTTGCAAAATCGGTCAGCGCTAGAACGTGGGCTTCATTCTCTCGTTGCCATCGCACTTGCGCTGGCTTATGCGCTTTCGTTTGCAGCGCTGATTTTCTCCGGCGAGCTCCGGAGCGGATTTGGAATCGGCGTCTTTTCCGCATTGGTGGCGGTTGCAATTGGCGGTCTCGCTATTGCGGTATTCAGCCGGTTTGCGATTGCGATGGCCGGCCCTGACAACAATCCAACCGCCGTACTCGCGCTAGCAGCTACCGGAATCGCCGTCGTCGTGCCGGCGCAGCGCATCCCTACGATGCTCACCGTGATTGCGCTGGCCACGCTGCTGACCGGGATCGCGTTGATCGCTTTTGGAGCCGCTCGTACATCACGGGCAATTCGTTATATTCCCGAGCCGATGATTGGCGGGTTCAACGCGGCGTCCGGAGTGCTCGTGATGCTTGGCTCGCTGCGGGTGCTCACCGGACACTCGCTCGGGCTTGCGGGATTACACGCGCTCGTTATGGAGCCGGTATTGATCCAGTTTGGGCTCGCGCTCGCGCTAGCCGCAACATTGGTTGTGCTTTCGGGGAGATTCGGCGCGGTAGCTATTCCATTGACTTTCCTTGGATCGGTTGCCGCGTCACTGGCAGCGGCGACCGTATTGCACGTTCCCTTCGATGCGTTGCGCGCGACGGGTTGGTTTTTCAGCATGCCGAAAGCATCGCCGTGGCTAGCCTGGTCGGCTCATGGGCCAATCGATGTGCACGCAACCTTGATGAGCGTTCCGGCCATGGTGGTAGTGGCCATCGTGTCCTCCGTCACGCT
Source organism: Candidatus Acidiferrum sp. (assembly GCA_035486535.1). Lineage (GTDB taxonomy): Bacteria > Vulcanimicrobiota > Vulcanimicrobiia > Vulcanimicrobiales > Vulcanimicrobiaceae > Aquilonibacter. Next base: position 22,076 of record DATHMY010000055.1, on the reverse strand, counting down.
GCTCTTCAACGAGACCGGTCTCGAGCTGCTTACCGGAAAAGACGTCGATCTCGATCGCGAGCTGCGCCTTACCGGTTTTGCGAATGTTGCCGGTGCTCTGTTCGGGGGGATGGTCGCCTACGTTTCGTTTGCACGCACATCGCTGAATCACCAGCTCGGCGTGCGCGATCGCTCTATCGGCGTCATTGTCGCACTCGGAGCGCTGGCGGCGATCGTGGTCGGCCCTTGGCGCCTCATTGATTTTGTTCCGGTCTTTGCTCCCGCGGGTCTCTTGATCGCGCTCGGCGGCGGTGTGGCCTATCGCTGGCTCATTCGGCCGCACCGCGGACAATCGCGCGGAGACTACGTAACCATTTGGGCGATCGTCCTCGCCATCGTTTGGCTCGGCTTCGTTCCCGGCATCGTCGTCGGGCTTGCCGTCGGCTGCATCACGTTCGTGGTACGCTACGGCCGCGTCGATGCAGTCGAACGGCGGTGGTCGGGAGAGCTGATCCGCTCGAGCCTGCAGCGATCCCAACGCGAATCGGACGTGCTCGCTACCCAGGGTAGACGTGTGCGCGTTTTCCGGCTGCGCGGCTTCATATTTTTCGGTATAGCCGATCGCCTGTACCGCGAACTCTTTGCCTGCACCCGCGAGGTCGACGGCGTAATGTGGATCGTGGTCGATTTTGGCGGCGTGACCGGGATGGATTCATCGGCGGCTGCGGCTTTCGTCAAGTTTGCGCGCAACGTCGACGCGGACCGTGTGCAATTCATGATTTGCGGAATGAATGCGCGCGTCGTGACACTTTGGAACGCCGCGCTCGATTCGCATCTTCGTCCGCTCGCGTTCGAGGACCGCGACCTTGCGCTGGAATTTTGTGAGGCGCAACTGTTGCAACTTTTCGATTCCTCGGCACAAGAAGCCGCAAGCATAGATGCGTGGCTGTCCGCGCGTTTCGGCGTACCCCTTGCAAAATTGATCTGCGATCGGCTCGAGCGTATCGACCTCGCGACGGGAGTTGTCTTGTGCGCACAGGGCGAGCGCGCTGACCGGATGTTCTTCATCGATTGCGGGCGCCTTGCGGTGATCATCGGCGAGGCCGTTCGCGTTTCAAGCCTCGGGCCACAAACGACGATCGGCGAAATGGGGCTCTACCGTCAGATGCCACGTGATGCGACGGTCGTAGCCGAAGTTCCGGCTGTTGTTTACGCCCTGAGCCGCGACAGACTCGAAGAGATCGAGATGCTCGATCCGCGCGCGGCCATGGCCTTTCATGCTTCGATCGTGCGTTCGCTCGCCGACCGCATCGATCACCAGAACGACGTCATTGCGTCGATGTTCGCATAGGCGCGACGCCGTTGGCGATGAACGTCATCACGACCACGTCGTCCTGATTGATAATCTCGTTGCGAAAGCGCACGACGCCTCGCGGCTTGCCGCCGGGCCACGGCGCCTTCTCGATCACTTCGCTGTGCACGCGGAGCTCGTCACCCGGCGCGACGGGAAACGTCCAACGCAGTTCGTCGATGCCGGAACCGATGAGCGGGCTCTCCTCACCGCGCGCGTCGACCAGCAAGCGCATCGCGATGGCAGCGGTGAGCCAGCCGCTGATCACGAGTTTCCCAAAGAAGCTCGTTTTCGCCGCCTCGGCGTCGAGGTGGAACGGTTGCGGATCGTAGGCGCGGGCAAATGCGAGGGCCTCTTCCTCGCCGATGCGGTAGCGCGCGGTGTCGCGCACGTCGCCGACGTTGAAGTCTTCATAGTAGCGCTTGCTCATTTCGTTACCTCGATCTCGTCAAACGATTCGACGCAGGCGTGGCGGGTGGTCGGGACGGTCCCATCCTCGGGCCGCGCTAACTGCACGGTTTGTACGCCGGCGTCTTGCGCGGCGTCGAGCTCAGCTTCGTTGTCGGAGAAGAAAATTGCCTCGTTCGGCGGCACGCCAATCGCTTCGAGAATGCGCTCGTACGACGCGGCTTCGCGCTTCCCGCCGATCGTCGTATCGAAGAACCCGGCGAAAAGCGGAAGCAGATCGCCTGCGATGCTGTTGCCGAAGAGGAGCTTCTGCGCCGCTACCGATCCCGATGAATAGATGTAGAGTGCGACGCCGCTATCGTGAAAGCGGTGCAACGCATCGATCGCATCGGTGAAGAGGTGACCGCGAATGCCGCTCGAGGCATACCCTTCCACCCAGATCAGGCCCTGCAGCTGCTTGAGCGGGGTGACCTTCACGTCGCGATCCGCCCAGTCGTGCAGCGCTTCGAGTAGCGCGTTCAGATCGTCGCGGGGTAGATCGGCCTCGGCGGCCGTTTGATCCAGGATTTCGCTCACCATCGCGTCCTGCGCGTGCTCGCGCACGAACGCGTCCATGTGCATGGAAGCAAACGGAAAGAGCACGTCGCGGACAAACGCAACGGAGCCGAGGGTGCCCTCGATGTCGATCAGCGCCGCGTGGGCGCGAAACTGCATTTAGTCGAGCTTAGGGAAGCCGCTGGCGATCGGGTCGCCGGTGAAGTTCGCGACCCAACCTTCCTGGTTGTTGAACAGGCGAATCGCGGTGAACTCGGGATCCGAGCCCATGTCGAACCAGTGCCGGGTTCCGGCCGGAACGCTGATCAGGTCGCCTTTGACGCAGATGGTTTGATAAACGCGGCCGTTGACGTGCAGGTAGAACGCGCCGCGTCCTTCGACGAAGAAGCGCACTTCGTCTTCGGAGTGTTGATGCTCGTCGAGGAACTTCTTACGCATCGGCTCGGTGTTCGGCGTGCCTCGCTCCAGACGGATCACGTCCATCGTCGCGTAGCCGCATTCAGCGACCAACTTCTCGATCGAGCTCTTGTATGCGTCGAGGACGGTCTGCTGGTCGGCGCCCTTGGGCAACTGCGCATCGGCGGCCCAACGCTCGAACCGTACGCCGATCGTCTGCAGCTCGTCGGCGATGCGCTCGCCGTCACTGGTGTCGACCAGGAGTGTTTCGGGATGCTTTTCATCGTAGACGCGGAGCGTGCTGGTCAGCGTGGTAGTCATCGGCGTAGTCTCCGTTCCTCTAATGAACACTGGAGCAAAAACTCTAGGCCCTCCAGGTGGCGTTGCGCATCCGCCATGGTAGCACCCCAGGTATATAACCCGTGCCCTGCGAGCAGATATCCGGGAACCTCGGGCTCGGCACCAATCGTGCTTTCGATGCGCTCGGCCAGGCGCCCGGTGTCCTGGTCATTGGCAAAGATCGGTAGGCGCACCGTGCTTTCGTGCGTGGTCACGCCGCGCAAGCTCTTATGCATCTCGAACCCTTCGAGCTCGACGTAGCCCCGGCCGGCGTCGCTCCGCGAGAGAACCGTTGCCGCCACCGTGTGGACGTGCACGACTGCTCCGGTGTCGGGGTCGTGGCGATAGCGCGCGACGTGCAGCGGGGTCTCGGCTGAGACCCCGGCCGGCAGCGGGCCCGCCAGTGGTACCGCGATCACGTCTTCGGGCCGGATGTTTCCCTTATCGATCCCCGACCGGGTGACCGCCGCGTGCGCCGCATCGATACGGCGTGAGAAGTTGCCGCTGGTGGCCGGCACCCAGCCGCGCGCGGACGCAAAGCGGCCGATGGCCGCAAGGTCGAGCGCCACCGCGGAAGGGACGGTCAGATCGAGCATAGGCATCGATTCTAACATGATCCCGGGCCTTAATGAATTGATCGAATTTTGAGCACAAGGCCCGCCATCTGGCACACCACAGGGCCACAATCTGCGCTAGAGTATGAAATCAGTGGAACGCACAACCGAACCCAAGATCGTGCTCCTAGTCCGGCTCCTTTCCGCAATCGACGAGGGCCGTCACTCGTTCGAAAGCCTCAAAGACCGGATCGCCGAGGGCACCAAACGGCCCAGCACCCGCAGCTTGCGCCGGTACCTCGCGGTCCTGGCCGACGCCGGGTTTCCCTGGTACTTCGACCGTGCAATCAACGCGTATCGCTTTGCCGAGGGCTATAGCCTGCGGCGTCTCGACCTCTCCAACGGCGAACTCTTTGGCCTGGTCGCACTGCGTTCGTTCGGCGCCTCGATTGGCGGAGCGATCGGTGCGTCGATCGATGAGATCACCGACAAGGTCCTTGGCTCGGCGCGCAGTACGGCGCGCGCTCGCGTCGATGCGCCGTCGCCGGTGGCATTTCGCCTTTCCGAGATCCAGCTCGACGAGCAGGGTGAGCGCGCGTTCAGTCTCTTCGCCGCGGCCGAGCGTTCATCGCGCACCGTACAATTCGTCTATCAAGACAAGGAAGGTACGCGCAGCACGCGTGAGGCGGATCCGTACGGTTTCGTCGTTAGCTCCGGCCGCATCTACTGCGTGGCCTACGATCATGCGCGGCACGACAAGCGTGTCTTTGCCGTTGACAACGTCAGCGACGTACACGTCACGGTTCGCACGTTCACCAAGCCGAACGATTTTAATGTCGATGCGTTTGCCGCCGATTCGATCAGCGGCGTCATGCACGGTGCGGTGGCAACTCCGGTGCGCGTGCGATTTGCGCCGCGCGTTGCGAAGGCCGCTGTCGCGGCACGCGTGGTAGCCGAGCGCCAAATCGAGCGCTTCGACGACGGTACGGTCGAGATCGAATATCGCGTCAGTGATGCCGACGAACTCGCGCGCTGGGTGCTCGGCTGGGGTGCGCAAGCCGAAGTGCTCGGTCCGCCCGACGTTCGCTACCGCGTCGCCGCACTCTCAAAAGAGATAGCCGAGAAATATACCAGACACTCGGAAGTACTAGTTTGAGTTCACACCAGCACTCCCAGAGAAACAAAATCCGCTAGCGCAAGGCTAGCGGATTTCGACGTATTCGCTCACCGGGGTCGCCTATCGAGCTCCCGGGTGGGAGAGCTCGACTGACGTCGACGGCGGTTCGACCGTCGCGGCGGGTGGCTACCAGCGCAGCCACCACGCGCATTGCTTCCGATCGCGACCGATACGTGCGTCGCCCTTCGATGAATTCGAAGTGAGGTGATGGTAGCACCGCGCCAAGGGCGCTTCAAGTGTGCGCGCGCGCTCACCCACACGCTATCCACAAGTTTTTTGCGGTTATGCACGGCAGGCGTGGGGTTATCCACTTGGAAACTTGTTTGATCCATGTCATCAACGCTCTATCAACAACCCGTCGAGCTTGACGGGCGTCACTTGAGCCTCGAAGCGATCGAGATGGTCGCAGATGGAGCGCCCGTCAGCATTGCTCCGGCCGCGCGCGAACGCGTGGTACGGGCGCGCGCCTTCGTCGACGAACGCTTCGCTAGCGGGCACGCAATTTACGGCGTGACGACCGGCTTCGGCCGGTTGGCGAACGTCCAGATCGATCCGGCGGATGCAGCTGCGCTGCAGTTGAATCTGGTGCGCTCGCATGCGGCTGGAACCGGCGCTCCGCTCGATGCGCGGTTGGTTCGCGCTGCCGGCGTGCTACGCGTGAATTCGCTTGCCGCGGGGCATTCGGGCGTCAAGCTCGAGACGCTGGATCTGCTCGCCGAACTTCTCAATCGCGGCGTCACGCCGGTCGTGCCTTGCCAGGGCTCGGTCGGCGCAAGTGGCGATCTTGCGCCGCTCGCGCACATGACGCTGACGCTGATCGGCGAAGGCGAGGCAATCTTCAAGGGCGAGCGGCTTCCAAGTGCACTTGCACTCGAGCGCGCGGGCTTGCGCGGGGTGACACTGGGTCCCAAAGAAGGTCTCGCGCTGATCAACGGCACGCAGGTGATGACTGGGATTGGCGCGTTGGGCGTTCTGCGCGCCGAACGCCTCGCCGCCGCCGCTGACGTGATCGGCGCGATGTCCCTAGAAGCATTCTTGGGGACAGATCGCGTCTTCGACCGACGCTTGAACGACTTGCGTCCGCATCCGGGACAAGCACGCGTCGCCACGAACTTGCGCGCGCTGCTCGCCGGTTCCGAAATCATGCTTTCGCACCGCGAGTGCGGCCGCGTGCAAGACCCTTACTCGTTCCGTTGCATACCGGTCGTGCATGGCGCGGTCCGCGACGCGGTCGCCTATGCGCGCAACGTCACGCACATCGAAGCGAATTCGGTCACCGACAATCCGCTCGTCTTTCCCGAGGATGGCGAATTCCTCTCCGGCGGAAACTTTCACGGTCAACCGATTGCGCTCGCGATCGATTTTCTCAAGATCGCCATCGCCGACTTGGCTTCGATCGGCGAGCGACGGCTCTATCTCTTGCTCAATGCCGAAGATCGCGGCTTGCCGCTCTTTCTCACCGGGCGGTCGGGCCTACAATCGGGCTTGATGATCGTGCAGTATGCGGCCGCGGCGCTGGTCAACGACAATAAAGGTTTGGCGTGGCCCTCAAGCGTTGATTCGATCCCCACCTCGGCGGGGCAAGAAGATCATGTGAGCATGGGCATGACATCGGCGAACAATCTTGTCCGCGTCCTCGATAACGTCGAGGGTGCGCTCGCCTGCGAACTGCTCGGCTCGCTGGCCGCGACGGATTTTCGCCGGCCGCTCAAGTCGGGCGCAGGTACGCATGCCGCGTACGAGTGTGCGCGCGAGCGAATCGAGCCGTGGACCGTCGACCGCGTGCCCGCACCCGATATCGCAGCGGCGCGCGAGCTCATCGCGAGCGGCGCACTGGTGCAGGCGGCACAAAGCGCGATCGGCGAGCCGTTGTAGCGTTGCTTACCGTCGTTATTCTCGCCGCGGGGCTATCCACCCGATTCGGATCGCAAAAGCTACTGCATAAGCTCGAGGAAAACGACACGCTGTTCGAGCGTGCGATTCGCGCGGCCGGGACATTCGACTCGGTCATCGTGTGCAGCGAGCCGATGTTGCCACTCGCTCGCGCACGGCACACGCGGGCGGTCCTCAATTGGGAACCTAAACGCGGCATGGCCTACTCGCTGCGTCTGGCCAACGGCGCCGTCGAGCATGACCGGCCGATTCTCGTGCTTCCGGCTGACCTGCTCCTCGTCGAGCCGCACCACCTCGCCGAGGTCGCGGGATTGGTGGACGAAGCCGACGTCGTGCATCCTGTGCGGTCCGACGGAACGCCCGGTCATCCGGTCTACTTTTCGCCCCGCGCTCGCGCGCGCATACCGCAGCTCAAGGATAACGAGCCGATCGCAGCGCTCCGCGACCATCCGGCGTTGACGCGTCGAACGATCGCAATTGAAGACGACTGGCCCTACCGCGACGTCGACGAGCAGTCTGACCTGCCGTAAGCGTGATTCGCGAAGAAATCGGGGAAGAATCCCTGCGTGTCCGATGAGCAATCCGACCGGCTGAGTCGCCGCACGTTCATCGTCGCCGCAGGGGTGTCTGCCATGACCGTTCCGCTGGGGAGTGCCGCGGCCGCGCAAGCGCCCGAACTCTCGGTGTCAGGGCCGCAGGCGAACTCCGTCACACTTACGATCAATGGGGCGGCGCACCGGATGACAATCGAACCGCGCGTGACGCTGCTCGACGCGATTCGCGATCACGCCGGTCTCACGGGAACCAAGAAGGGCTGCGACCAGGGAACCTGCGGAGCGTGCACCGTCATGGTCAACGGGCGGCGCATCGATTCGTGTCTGACCCTGGCGGTGATGCACCAAGAGGACGCGATCACGACTATCGAGGGGATCGCGAATGGCGAGAAGCTGCACCCAGTCCAAGCCGCGTTCATCGAGTACGATGGATTTCAGTGCGGATTCTGTACGCCCGGGCAAATCGTTTCGGCAGTCGCCATGCTGGCCGAGGGCCATGCGCTCGACGACCAGACCGTGCGCACGCAGATGAGCGGAAACATCTGTCGCTGCGGATGCTATCCGCACATTGTCGAGGCGATCCTCGCGGCCGGTAAGCCGGCGTGAACCCGTTCGCCTTCACCCGTGCCGATTCGATTGCGACTGCGCTCTCCACAATGCAGCGTTCGCCAAACGCACGTTTCATCGCCGGCGGCACGAATATTCTCGACTTGATGAAGGACGATGTCGAGCGTCCCCCACTGCTCGTCGACATCAACGCGCTGGGTTTACGTACGATCGAGCAACGTCCCGGCGGCATCTATATCGGCGCGCTCGCGCGCATGAGCGACATCGCCGCGCATCCACTCGTTCGCTCCGCGTTTCCGGTGATTGCTGTGGCGCTAGAGGAGAGCGCATCGCCGCAGTTGCGCAATATGGCATCGATAGGCGGGAACGTCATGCAGCGTACGCGCTGTCCCTATTTCCGCGACACCGCAACGCCGTGCAACAAGCGTCAGCCCGGGAGCGGCTGCGGCGCCATCGCTGGGGTTAATCGTATGCAAGCCGTGCTCGGCACGAGCGACCATTGCATTGCAACGCACGCCTCCGACGTTGCCGTGGCCTTCACCGCCCTCGACGCGGTGCTGCATATCGCTCATCCCGGCGGCACGCGCGAAGTGCCGATCGGCGAGTTCTACAGCGAACCAGGTAGGACACCACAGATTGAAAATGCGCTTGGCCGAGGCGAGTTGATCGTTGGGATCATGGTACCAATGCTCAATTTCGGTGCGCAGTCCACCTACCTCAAGGCACGTGACCGCGCGCAATACGAATTTGCGCTGGCGTCGGCCGCTGTCGCGCTCGACCGGCACGGCGGGATGGTTCGTGGCGCGCGGATCGCACTCGGTGGAGTCGGCACGCGACCATGGCGGTCGCGTGCCGCGGAGGCAGCGCTAGTCGGCGCGCCGGCGACCCGCGAGAGCTACCAACGCGCCGCTGAAGTTGCCGTGCGCGGCGCGCGCGGCTATGGTCAGAACGATTTCAAGATTCCACTCGCCAAGCGCGTCGTGGTGCGCGCACTCGAGATGGTGAGCGCGTGAGCATGCCGATCGTCGGAGCAGCGCGCAGCCGCGTCGACGGGCGCGACAAAGTAACGGGCGGCGCAAAATACACTTGTGACCGCGAGCTGCCCGGAATGCTGCACGCTGTCGTCGTACCCAGCACGATTGCGTACGGACGCGTGCTCTCGATCGACGATCGTGATGCGCGGGTCGCAACGGGCGTGGTCCTCGTGATGACGCATGCTAACGCTCCAAGAGTGAACGAAAACAAAAGCTCACCGCAAGACGCCAAGCTTTTCTTGTTGCAGAACGATGCCGTCGAGTTCGACCGTCAGCCGGTTGCGCTGGTCGTCGCGCGGACCTTCGAACAAGCCGTTCATGGCGCGGATCTGGTCCGCGTTGTCTATGAAACGCGCGCGCCGCAGATGGATCTCGACGCGGGCGAGGTTGCCACGCCTGCGCAGACGGCTGGGAACCAGCCCGCAGCGCATCGGCGCCCCGCGGCGCAACCCGCCCTCGCGAGCGCGCACGCGCAGGTCGACGCGATCTATCGTACGCCGACCGAGCATCACAATCCGATGGAGACGCACGGAACGATAGCTGCGTGGGATGGCGATCGCTTGACGCTCTATGATTCGACGCAATGGGCGTTCGGCGTGCGCACTCGGCTCGCGCATGTCTTGAGTATCGATCCGTCGGCGATTCGCGTGATCGCGCCATTTGTCGGCGGCGCGTTTGGGAGCAAGGGCACGGCGTGGTCGCACGTGCCGCTGGCCGCAATGGCGGCGCGCGCGACCGGTAAACCGGTCAAGCTTCTGGTCACGCGACCGCAGATGTTCGGGTGGGTCGGTCATCGTCCGCAAACCGAGCAGCACTTCGCTGCCGGCGCCTCGGCCGATGGCACGTTGGTCGCGATGATACACGAGGTGCGTAACGAGACCAGCCTATCTGATGAATTTGTCGAGCCGTGTGCCGTCTTCAGCCGAGATCTCTATGCGGTGCCGCACTATACGATGCATCAGGAACTGCGCCGGCTCGCGATCAGCAAGCCGACGTATCAGCGCGCGCCCGGCGAATCAACCGGCGGCTTCGCAGTGGAGTCGGCGATGGATGAACTCGCTTACGAACTCGGCATCGATCCGCTTGCGCTGCGCCTGCGCAACTACTCCGAGGTCAATCCGGACAACGGGAAGGAGTACACGAGCAAGAAGCTGCGCGAGTGCTACACGCAAGCGGCGGATCGTTTCGGCTGGTCGAAGCGCACCGCGCCGCCGCGCTCGATGCAACGAAACGGGATGCTCGTCGGCTGGGGCATGGCGACCGCTTCACGCGGGACGCATCGCGGCGACTCCGACGCGCGAATTACCATGTATCCCGACGGCAGCGTTGTGTTGGCGGTCGGTACGATCGAACAAGGCACCGGCTCGCCGACCGTCTATCCGCAACTTGCCGCCGCCGTGCTGGGCATTTCGCCTGACCGCGTGCGCTTCGAGTGGGGCGATACGAATCTGCCGACGGCACCGCTGGCGGCCGGTTCCCAAACGGCAGCCAGCATCGGTTCTGCGACCGTCCTTGCCGCAGAGCAACTGCGCGATCGCCTTGTCTTGCTTGGCGGAAACGTTCCGCCCGAAGGCATCACCATCGAGGTCAATGCGAAAGTCGATGAAGCCGAAGAAGGTCGCTACGCGCAACAGGCCTTCGGCGCGCACTTCGCCGCGGTCGAAGTCGATCCGGATCTGCTGCACATCCGCGTGACACGCTTCGTAGGCGCCTATGATGTCGGGCGCGTGCTCAACGCCAAGACCGCGGGCAGTCAACTTGTCGGGGCCGTTGTCTGGGGCATCAGCATGGCGCTCTATGAGCAAACGCGCTTCGACCGGCGCACCGGCCGAATCATGAACGCTACATTGGCGGACTACCTCGTGCCCACCAATGCCGACATCCCCAATCCTGAAGTGATCGCGGTTGAGGACGATGATCAGCGCGTGAATCCTGCCGGCGTGCGCGGCATGGGCGAGGTTGCGATGTGCGGTAGCGCCGCGGCCGTGGCCAACGCGGTCTACCACGCGACCGGCATACGAGTCCGCGAGTTGCCGATTACCGTAGAAGCGCTACTCTAAGAAGTATGGAGTATCGCTATCTAGGTCGATCGGGACTGCAGGTTCCGGTCCTGAGTCTTGGCACCGGCACCTTCGGCGGACGCGGCGAGTTCTTCGGCGCATGGGGATCGACCGACGTTGGCGAGGCAAAGCGGCTCGTCGATATCTGTCTCGATGCGGGACTGACGATGTTCGATTCAGCGGACATCTACTCGCGCGGCCTTGCCGAAGAGATCCTGGGTAAAGCGGTCAAAGGCCGGCGCGACGCCGTGCTGATCTCGACCAAGGCAACATCACCGATGGGCGACGGTCCCAATGATGCCGGCTCCTCGCGCTATCATCTCACTACAGCGATCGAGGCGTCGTTGCGGCGGCTGCAAACCGACTGGATCGACCTCTTCCAGTTGCACAACTTCGATGCGTATACGCCGATTGAAGAGACGCTTGCAACGCTCGACGACTTTGTGCGCGCGGGGAAGATCCGCTACGTCGGCGTTTCCAACTACTCCGGCTGGCACCTGATGAAAGCGCTCGCGATTGCCGAACGCTACAATCTTCCACGCTATGTCGCGCACCAGGCGTTGTATTCGCTCATTGCGCGTGACTTCGAATGGGAACTGATGCCGCTCGCGATCGACCAAGGTGTCGGTACGGTTGTATGGAGTCCGTTGGGCTGGGGACGCCTCACCGGTAAACTGCGCCGTGGTGCGGCGCTGCCCGGGGTGAGCCGGTTGCACGCGACGGCCGACGACGGGCCGCCGGTCGAGGACGAATATCTCTACACGGTCATCGACGCGCTGGATGTGGTGGCGCGCGAGACTGGCAAGTCGATTCCGCAGATCGCGATCAACTGGCTCTTAGCGCGTCCGAGCGTATGTAACGTCATCATTGGGGCGCGCAACGAAGAGCAGCTACGGGCCAATATCGGAGCGATAGGATGGAGCCTTAGCGCGGACCAGATGGCGCGACTCGACGCTGCCAGTAAACGCACGCCGCCCTATCCTTACTGGCATCAGTACAGCAAGACCAGGCTCAATCCACCGCCCGTATAGGCGAATGTCGTTACGCGCGCATGTGGCGGATGATGCGCACGGTCGTGCTCGCCCAAGCGTGCAGCACCTTTGCCAGACCGAAACTGACCGCGACGCAGACGGCCGCGTGAACGCTCAAGCCGAACCAAACCGGGCCGCCCAACCAAACCGTGCGGCCGAGCGAGTGGCCGTCAACCGCAATTTGTTCGAGTGTCTCCATGGAGGCGAGCAGTGCGAGCTGCAGGCCGAAGATCGGTACGAGCAGACGGCTGACGGTCCTGTGCAGTACGTCGTCGGATGCCTCGAGCAGATCGCGCCGCACGCGCAAGAAAAAATAGAGAACGACGAGTAGTGCGCCCAGTGCGAGCGTCGGCAGGACGTCGAGATTCGAGTGATCGGTGTACGAACCCCGTCCAAACCAGCCGGCGTTCGACGCACCTTCGACCAAAGGATCGGCAATCGCGGCGGCGATGGCCGCCGCGGCAATGCAGAACCACAAGCGGATCGACGCGCGTTTCACCGAGTCTTTGGGCCGGATTGGTTGCAGCGTGGGCCTTTCCGGGGCTAGGGAAACGACCTTCACCAGCTTTGCCGTGATAAATGCGGAGGCCGCGTCATGCGCTGCCTGCGCAATTGTGCGATCGACGCCGGCAAAGGCTGACAGCGCCGAGATCGCTTCGGTATGCCAACGCTCGATGTCGGCGCTCGTTATTCCGGGAACCGCGCCAAATGTCGGGAGGATATGGGCCTGACTAAGATCGACCTCGAGCCCGGTGTGAAGAATCATCGCCTCGGTCTCGCGACGATAGGCTTGCGATTCGCCCAGCCGATCCGAATCGATGGTGTCTTGCGCGTCCAACAACGTGCAATAGGTCATGCTGATCCAAAAAGCGAGGAACGCGCGATAGAATACATCGGGGGGCGTGCCTTTTACCGACCCGCTCAAAAGTTCGGGCGAGAGGCGCAGAGCCTTCAGGGCACCAGCGAAGAGCGGATGATCGTAATATTGTGCGAGTATCTCTAATGGCTTGGTAATGAAGTACGCATTACCGGAAGCCTTGTAAATCCGCCACCCTGAAAGCCACTGGCCCCACGGCGAGCGTACGACCGCGATGTGACGCGCGTTCGGAAAGTGTTCGCGCATCCACGCGATCCGTCCGAGCGTGCGGCAATACTTCATCACCGGCGTCTTTCCGTTTGCGTGTGCATACTGTACGAGCGAGTCGAGATACCTCGCAAGGCCGGGAAGACTCGTTTGCGGGCCGGCGAGAAAATGATCGTAGGAAAGGCCGGCTGGAAACCCGGCGACACCGCGTCCCCGAGTTGGAATGAGCGGCGCGAATTCCTCGAAGTACGGACGCTCGGGGTCAGGATGCCGGGAATCGTTGGCGCCCGGGCGCATCGCCGCAATGTCGCGAAGCGTTGCGGTTGCAAGCGCTTCGTTCAGAGGCTCGTAAAACGCCATCACATCCGGTCGTGACCGGAACAGCGACCATATCCATGTGCCCGCGGTGCGCCACCCGCAGTGAAGGAAAATCGAATCTGCTGCTTGCCGTTCTGACACTAGTCAGAAGCGTCTAAGCAAATATTGAGAAATAGCTGAGGTAGTGCGTGACTGCCCCAGCTTTTTATCGTTTTCCGGCGTTCTCCAAGCGCTCGGCCGGCTAGAAGTGGTCGGCGAGAATTTCGAAGAGTTCGCGACGCGCTTTGTCGAGCACCTCGATCGCCTTCTTGTAGAGCTCGATGTTGCCGCTCTTGGCGATCTGCTTGACCGCATCTTTGATGCCGTGTACCTGCCGCATTGCATCTGCGACGGTAGCGTAGAAGGCCGGGTTGCTCCACGGCATATCTTCCTGCGCCGGCTCGCGCTGCGCGTAGAGCTCACGACCTTTGTCGGTAATCTCATATGTGCGCTTTCCGTCGCGCTCGGAGCTGCGCACGAAGTCGCCGTCCTCGAGCATCTGCAGCGCGGGATAAACCGAGCCGGGGCTCGGCCGCATGCCCCGTTTGCTTTCGATGATCAGCATGATGTCGTAGCCGTGGTGCGGGCTTTCGAGCAGCGCTTCGAGGATCTCATATTTGAGATCGCCGCGTCCGCGGCCGCCGCCGAAGCCACCGCCCCAGCCCTGTCGTCCGCGCCGCCCGCCACCGAAGTGGCCTTCAAAGCCTTCGCGTCCGTGTCTAAAATGAAAACCCATAAACATTTTCCTATGCGGTCGCGGCGTACGCTAAATATAGCGAGCCACGCTCCGCGAGCGAGTAAGGTGAATCGCCGCTGGGGCGTTCGATGAACCCAAACCGCTCGAACAGCCGTAGATAGCTATCGACGAGGGAAGGGCTCACCGCGCGTCCGGTCCGGTCGCACACGGCACCGACGAGCTCGGGAAGCGTCGCCGGCCCGTTCCAGAGGGTTGCCAGGATGGCGTAATCCATATTGGAGGTCCTTTCGAATAGTCGCCGTGCTTACGAGTAATTTACTCGATATATCGAATATCGTCAAGACCGGCGAACGTCTGGGATCGAGGACATCCCCCTTCGCTTAACGCCTCGCGCCTCGGGCAATGAATGTCAGGGTCCTCGCCGCTTCGGCTAACCCGCTCAGGGCGACGTCCTCGATCCCAGACATTCACAGGTCTCTTCTCGGGATGACAAGGCCATCGCCAGCACAAAGCTCCGAGCATGGCGACGACGATTTCAGGGCCGCGGACCGTACGTGCGGCACGCGGCACACAATTGACCGCACAAGGGTGGCCGCAGGAAGCCGCGTTGCGCATGCTGTGCAACAATCTCGATCCCGACGTCGCCGAGCGGCCGAACGATCTGGTCGTGTACGGCGGCAACGGCAAGGCAGCGCGCTCGTGGGCGGCGTTCGACGCAATGGTCCGCACGCTGCAGCGTTTGAAAAACGACGAAACGATGATCGTGCAAAGTGGGAAGCCCGTCGCAGTTTGGAAGACGCATGAACGCGCGCCGCGCGTCTTACTTGCCAATTCGAACTTGGTTCCGAAGTGGGCGGATTGGAAGATTTTCCGCGACCTCGAAGCGCAAGGCCTCACCATGTACGGGCAAATGACGGCGGGCTCGTGGATATATATCGGTACGCAAGGCATCCTGCAAGGCACGTACGAGACCTTTGCCGAGCTTGCGCGTCAGCACTTCGGCGGCACGCTCAAGGGCCGCGTGTGCTTGAGCGCCGGCGTCGGCGGAATGGGCGGTGCTCAGCCGCTCGCGATCACGATGAATGAAGGCGTCGCATTGCTGGTCGACGTCGATCGTTCACGCTTGGAACGGCGGCGCGAACTGCGCTACCTCGACGTCGTGGCCGGTTCGCGCGACGAGGCGTTGCGCGAAGTCGAACGCGCGCGCACAAGCGGCCAGGCTCGATCGATCGGCTACGAGGGCAACGCCGCAAGCGAATTTTGGGCGTTGTATAATGCCGGCTTTCGCCCCGATGCGGTAACCGATCAAACCTCGGCGCACGATCTGATCAACGGGTATGTGCCCGAAGGCGTTACCCTTGCGGAAGCGGCGGTGCTGCGTACCCAGGCTCCCGACGAATACGAACGCCGCGCGCTCGAGAGCTGCGGCAAACACGTCGATGCGATGGTGCACTTCCTGGATGCGGGCGCGATCGTTTTCGACTACGGGAATAATCTGCGCGCACAAGCGCAGCGCGCCGGCTTCGCGCGCGCCTTCGATTTTCCCGGATTCGTGCCGGCCTTCATCCGCCCACTCTTTTGCAAAGGCTCCGGTCCTTTCCGGTTTGCAGCTCTCTCAGGCGATCCAAGCGACATCCATCGCCTCGACCGTGAACTGCTCGCGCTCTTCCCTAACGATACTGGTTTGCAGCGATGGATTACGCTTGCGCAGGAGCGCATCGCATTCCAAGGCCTGCCCGCGCGCATCTGTTGGCTCGGCTATGGCGATCGCGCCAAGGCCGGGGTGCGTTTCAATGAACTCGTGCGTTCGGGCGAGATCAAAGCGCCGATCGTCATCGGCCGCGATCACCTTGACACCGGCAGCGTTGCCTCGCCGTATCGTGAGACCGAAGCCATGAAAGATGGCAGCGATGCGATCGCCGACTGGCCGATTCTCAACGCTCTGCTCAATACGGCGGCCGGTGCGCACTGGGTGAGTTTCCATCACGGTGGTGGTGTCGGCATCGGCTACAGTTTGCATGCCGGCATGGTCGTTGTCGCCGACGGTTCGCAGGATGCACAAGAGCGCTTGCAGTGCGTGTTGACAACGGATTGCGGCATGGGTGTCGTGCGTCACGCCGATGCCGGCTATGAGCTCGCAATCCAAACTGCCGACGAAGCGGGTATCGATTGGCGCCTTTGACGCTGCTCAGGGCGAAGACGATCGTCCCGTGTACGGGTGACGCTGCGCAAAACGGCGTCACTTTTGTCGATTTAGGGCGTATAGACGACGGTGCGCTGCTGGTCGACGGCGATCGGATTGTGGCGGTGGGAGCGCGTACAGCGATCGAACGCGACCTGCGCGGCGACGTCGAGGAGCTCGACCTGCGCGATTGTGTGATCGTTCCCGGGTTCGTTGACGCCCACGCGCATCCACTCTTTGCCGGCGATCGTGAGCCCGATTTTGCGTCGCGCCTGCGCGGCGAAAAGCCCGCGCTCGGGATGCTCTATACCGTCGAACGTACGCGGGAGGCGCTGCTCGATCCGCCGCGCTTCTACGACGACGTCGTCGCGCCCCGGCTCGCGATCATCTTGCAGCATGGCACGACCACACTGGAAACAAAAACCGGCTATGCCTTGCATAAGCCGGGCGAAGATGCGCTGCTCGATCTCATTACCCAGCATCGCACCGATCCAGATGTACCCGAGATGATCGCGACCTTTCTCGGCGCCCACGCATTGCCGCCGGAATTTACCGAAGAAGAAGCCTACGTCGATTACCTCATCGACCAGGTCATTCCAACGGCCGCTGCGCACGGTGCCGTGTACGCCGATGCGTTTTGCGAGCCCGGCTTCTTTTCTCCGGTGCAGACGCAGCGGTATTTGCGCGCTTGCGCCCAGGCGGGCATGCGGCTACGCGTGCACTGCGATGAGATGGCGTACGGCGCCGCGGCGGCGATGGCCGTGCAGACCGGCGTCGATGCGGTCGACCATTGCAATTACATTCACGAAGACGACGTGCGCGCGATTGCGCAGGCTGGAATCGTGACCGTCGCCTGTCCGGCGACGATCGCGTATTTGGGGCTCGCGTGTAAGGCGCCGGTGCGCGAGCTGCTCGAGCGCGGCGCTGCGGTGGCGCTCGCGAGCGACTACAATCCGGGCACGTCCCCGTGCTTCAACCTGCAAACGGTGGCCTACTTCGGCCGCGCGCAGTTCGGGTTGTCGGCGCCTGAGGCGCTCTATGGTGTCACTCGCGCCGCTGCGCGATCGTTGCGAAGGCCGGCCGGTGTGCTCGCGCCGGGTGCGACGGCGGATTTGGTTGCGTTGCGCATCGATTCGCCCGATGAGTTCGGTTGGCAATTCGGCGGCAATCTGGCGCAAGCGGTCATGCATCGCGGGTTGCTGGCCGGATGAGTGCGTCGTGAAGGCCGGTATCTCGGAGTTCGTTCGCTGCGCGCGCGCGCTCGTCGGCGGTGAATTACGGTGCGACTACGCCTTCGTCGTGCGTGATGGCACCATCGAGTATGCCGGCGATTACGCGGTGATACGCGATCACGGCGGCGACCTTCCGGCGCGGTCGTTTCCGGGCGATCGCTTGATCGTCCCCGGGTTCATAAACGGGCACAGTCATGCCTATCAGATCCTGTTGCGCGGTTGGGCCGACGATTGGAGCTTCGCGCGCTGGCGCAGCGACGCACTCTACAAGGTGGTACCGCAGCTCACACCGGACGATGTGTATTGGACGTTCATCGCGGCCTTTAGCGAAATGCTCGCCGCCGGGATTACGAGCGTCGCGGAGTTCTTCTATTTGAACGGTGCCGGCAACGCGCATGCGGAGGCGGCAATCGCGGCGGCGGAAGAAACCGGTATCCGGTTGGTCTTCGCGCGTACCTGGATGGACGCGGACTATGCGCCGCCGGAGTTTCGCGAGACCACCGAGCTTGCGCAGACGCGCACGCTCGAATTGATGAAGCGCTATCCGCGGGCCAATATCTGCGTTGCGCCGCATTCGCTGCACGCGGCGTCGCAAGCGATGATTCGTGCTGCCGCGGATTTCGCGCAATCGTACGATTGTGCGATGCACATCCACGTTGCCGAAGCTCCGTACGAAGGTGAATCCACACTTGAGAGGTTCGGCGCTACGCCGATCGCGTTGCTCGAAGAGTCGGGTGCGCTCAGCCGGCGCACGGTGGCCATCCACGCCATCCACATCACCGAAGAGGAGAAGCGGTTGCTAGCCGATCGCGGTGCGCGTGTCATTCACAATCCGATGACCAACCAATACCTCGGCGACGGAATCTGCGATGCGAGCGGACTGCAAGCGCTCGGCGTGACGATGGGATTGGGCACCGACGCCGACGTCAAGCCGTCGTTGATCGATGAGATGCGCGCGGCGACGCTGCTGCAGAAGATCGCCCGTCTCGATGGAGGCGCCTTGGGCGCGCGCGTCGCCTTTGACTTAGGCACCGCGCAAGGCGCACGCGCGCTTGGGCTATCAGCGGGGGATCTTATCCCGGGCAACGCAGCCGACTACGTGGTGCTCGACGCATCGGCAATCGATCCGTGGACGCCGGAAGTGCAAGCAGTCGTTTACCGAGGTCAGGATGCGTGGGTGCAAGCGGCGTTTGTGAACGGAGCTCGCGTCTATACCGGGGAAGAATCATCCTTAGCGCAACTTGCCCACCAAAAGCTCAAGGAGATTGCGAATCGTGTTATTCCGTAGAACGCTCCCCTGTGCGCTCCTCATCACCCTTCTCGCTGCGTGTGGCGGCGGTAGCAGCAACCAGAACTCGAGTGCAAGCACGGAGCCGTCTTCGAGCGCCGGTGCGATGAGCGCCGCGTCGCCGGGAACGATGCAGGGCGGCAACATGCAGGCGATCGAGTCGCGCCCGCAAGCGCCGGTTCCCTCGAGTTTGAACTGCGGCGCGGTGCAGCCGGTCTGGACCAATCCACGCTCGCACACCTACTTTGAATCGACGGCGCCCTTCTACGGCCGCACCAAGAACGGGAGCTACATGTGTCCGTCGGCGGCCGTGGCCGCGGGCTATCACAAGGCTTCCGGCCGGCGCCACCACGGCGGCGGCGCCATGGAGGGCCAACCCGCGCCCGCCGGCACGTAGCTCGGCAGGCGCTTTAACCTCGGGAGCGGCGACTGCGTGCAAGTACCCACTTGCGCGCAGCCCGCGCCCCATGGTATTCTGTGCGTGCAAGTGCGTACTTGCACCTAAAGAGGACCGAACACAGGATATCAATGCCGACCCCACCCACCATCGCCTATCGCCCCGATGCGCTCGATCGCATTACCCGGGAAACGCTGGCCGCTTTTGAAGAGGGCGCGCCCCGGGTTGTCCTCGATCTCGACACGCTCACGCGTCTCGATACCGACGGCGTCCGCGGTCTCATTCTGCTTCTGCGCCGTTCGCGCGAAGTCGGTGGCGAGGTTGCGCTCAAAGTGACGCGCCCCGAGCTGATTCGCTCACTCTCCGTGATGGCACTCGATCGGCTCTTCCCGATGGTAGGGCTCGCAGCATGATCTTTCGCGCTTTCGCACTGGCTGCAGCGGTGGCCGGAGCATCGGTCGGCGCGGTGAGTGCCCAAAGCCCCCCGTCGGCTGCCACCGTTCCCAACGAGTCAGCACCGGCCGATGCGCAAACCGTTATCGGCCGGATGCTCTCGCGCAACGCCGGCCTCCAGTCCTACACGGCCCGCGTTCACGTGAATGCTCGACCGTCGATTCCGCTCTGCCGGCTGCGCACCGACGGCACGGCGTACTATAAGCGTCCCGGCAGCTTCGCGGTGGTGCTCAATCCGATATCCGGGTTGTGCGCCAGCTCGCTCAAGGCAATTCAAAAACTTTCGACCGACGTCGGCGATCCGACGGCATGGGAAAAAGACTCGAATATCAAGCTCGCCGGCATCCAGCCGCTCGACGGTAAACCAATGATCGTGCTGGTTCTGACCAAGAAGATTTACAGCGATCAAATCAAGGACACGACCGTCTACGTCGATCCCGCAAGCTACGAATTGGCCGAGATGGATTGGCACTACACGAACGGCGATGCTATTACGATGAAGCAGTACTACAGCACGGAGGACGGATTTAGCGTCGTCGTGCGCCAGCACTTCGAAGGGCGCCGCCGCATCGGGTTTACCGGTGATTCGACCTATGATTCGTACCAAACCAACGTCGCGCTAAACGACTCGGTGTTCACACAACAGCCATGATTGAAGCACAAAAAAATACTCCCGACAAAGCCACTCCCGAAGAGACGCGCGACCGAATCGTTCTCGCCGCCCGTGACGTCATCAAACGTAAGGGCAAGCGCGGCGCAACGACGCGCGAGATCGCCGATGTCGCCGGCGTGAACGAGGCAACCTTGTTCCGGCACTTCGGGAACAAGGACGCACTGATCATTGCCGTCGTGAAGCGTTCGTGCCCGGACGGCCAGCTGCGCGATTTGATCGCCACGCTGGACGGGCCACTCGACTCGCAGCTTCTCGCGATCGCGCGTTCGATGAATGACCACATGGAGTCGATGAGCGACATGATCCGTTGGTCGCTGGTCGAGACCGACTACGAGAACAGCATCTTCGCCCGCGAGGCCTGGCGGCCTCAGACTGCGGTCCGCTCGGCGGTAGTTGACTTTATGGAGAAAAAGGTGGCGGACGGGTCCCTGCGCGGCAACCCAACCGACCTAGCCGAGTTTTTCATGGGTATGGTCTTCGCGCGAGTCATGGCGCGCGGTAAGTTTCCCGATAGCCGCATCTACGCGGATTCGGAATATGCACTTTCCTATATCATCGACGTCTTTCTCAACGGCGTAAGGAGCAAGTAAATGGACACGCGCGAGGCACCGCAAACCGGTCAAGGCCAAACGCACCCCAACGGATCGGGCGAGCCCACGGCAATCGAGGAACGTACCGGTCCGCGCAAGCGCATCATCTTCGGCGTCCTCGGCGCCATCGTCGCGATTCTCCTCATCTTCTGGGGCGTGAAGTGGTTTCTCTACGCACGCGTCCACGAGGGGACGGATGACGCACGCGTTGACGCCGATCCCGTCGCCGTGACGAGCAAGATCAACGAGCGTATCGATCAGCTACTGGTCGACACAAACCAGGAGGTTCGCAAGGGCCAACTGTTGGTCGTGCTTGACAACGCCGTAGAGCGGGACCAAGTGCGCAACGCGCAGGCGCAGTATGATCTTGCGGTTGCGAACCAGCGCACCAACACGACGCAGGGTCAAGGCGGCGTAGCACAAGCCGTCGCCAACACGGCGGACGCATCGGCACAGGTGCCGGTTGCGCAGTCCGGCGTCGACCAGGCGCAGGCGCAACTTCGCTCTGCGGATGCCCAGCTTCCGGCCGCGCAGGC
The DNA here is from genome assembly GCA_035486535.1 of Candidatus Acidiferrum sp. Classification (GTDB taxonomy): domain Bacteria; phylum Vulcanimicrobiota; class Vulcanimicrobiia; order Vulcanimicrobiales; family Vulcanimicrobiaceae; genus Aquilonibacter. The sequence continues at coordinate 689 of DATHMY010000055.1, read as the reverse complement.
CGCTTACGATAAGGCGAGCGCCGACTACAATCGTACCCTCTCGCTGGTGAGCACCGGTGACGTCGCGCGGCAAGAGCTCGACGCCGAACGCGCCGCCTTAGCTTCGGCTTCGGCGCAACTTCGCGCCGCGCACGACCAAATCAACGTCGCGCAAGCGAATCTCGATGCCGCGGTGCAAAAAGTCACCGCCGCGCAAGCGGGCGTCTCGGCGGCCCAGGGTGGCGAAACGAGTGCGCAGGGTAAGCTCTCGCAAGCGTCCGACCCCAGTCAAGTCGAATCGGCTGCGGCGCAACTCGCGATCGCAAAAAAGAATCTCGGATATACGCACATCTACTCGCCGATCGACGGCTTCGTCGGAGAGAAGAGCGCCGAGCTCGGCCAAACGGTCGCAGCCGGCCTGACGATACTTACGCTCATTCCCGACGGTCCCGGCCAGATCTACATCACGGCAAACTATAAAGAGACGCAGATGGGCAGCATGCAAGTCGGTCAACCGGTCGACATCCGTGTCGATGCCTATCCCGGCAAGACATTCCACGGTCACGTGATTTCGATCAACCCGGCCTCGCAAAACACCTACGCGCTGGTGCCGGCGCAAAACGCCACCGGCAACTTCGTAAAGGTGACGCAGCGTATTCCGGTGCGTATCACGATCGACGATCAAGACCCCAAACAACCGCTTCGGCCGG
>DATHMY010000054.1:0-7904 GCA_035486535.1 Candidatus Acidiferrum sp. | reverse complement strand
CGATCGCTCCGCTCGTAAGAAAGCGCGCATCAGCGCCGCGCATCGTTAGCTCTCTGCGATCGGCAAGCCCGTGACGGCAACGCGATCCCGCGCCAGCGGCCGTATACCGCCCAGCACCAGGCGTTTGAAATGCTCGGTGGTGCCGTGCGCCTCCAACGCCGCGCGGTCGACGTACTCCTCCCATAGCGCGAACGCGTTCGGCTGCTCGGAGCTGCGCGCGATCTCGAAGGTAATCACGCCCTGTTCCTTGCGCGAGGCCTCGCGCAGTTCTCGAAAGAGCGCCTCGGCCTTATCGGCGTCTTCGGGCGCAAACGTGTAATGGACCGACTGAACGACCATCGACTGAACCTCCGGTATGGCTCCCCCGGGGATGTGCTTGGTACATCATGTCGCGCGAGGAAGATTCTGGGCATGACCGAAGTCGCTTCTCCACAATGGAGGACAAACTACTGATGAAAATCCTTCCGATTACTGCTATTATGCTGCTCGCGATGAGCTCATCTGCGCTCGCCGTGACCACCACCCCGTCCCCGGTGAAAGTCACCGGGTGCACCGTGATGTTTGCTAGCAGCGGAAACTCAATCGGCGTACCCGGCGTGACGCTCACCAATGGCGTGGCCGTGACACTCGTGAACGAGAGCGGCAAGCTCGTCAAGTCCGTAACCGTTTCGGGCAACTACCATGGCCGGCACGAAACCGGCACCGCCACGTTCGACTTCAAGCCGGGAACCACGGCGATGATCACGCGCCACTACACGCAGTCGGCGTACGTCGACCCCAATGCGCAGTGCACCGTGACCGGCGTTACCTTCGGCGACGGGACCACGTGGCCCTAAGCAACACGAACTAGATTACTTCACAACGATCTTCGCCATCATGCCGCCATCCTCGTGTTCGAGAATGTGGCAATGATAGACAAACGTTCCTTGAACGATCGGGTCGCGGAGATCTACGAGCAGGGTTACTGACCCTGGCTGTTGCGTTCCATTCCCCGGCGTCTCGTAGGGCACGTTCACCGTATCAACCCAATTGAGCGTGCTCTGCGGGACACCATTGATCGCCTCCACTAAGAAGTGCACTTGATGCACGTGGAAGGCGTGGATCTCTCCACTCTCATTGAGCACGGTCCACTGCTCGACCGTCCCGGTTTGCGCTACGATCTGTGGCGCCGCAGTGGGCGAGTACACCGCACCGTTGATGAAAAACTGGTTGGTCACGACGTTCTCATTGAGAACGATTTGACGTTGCGCTGCCGGTGCCGGCGGCGCCTCACCAATGAACGGTTGCGCTTTGATCGCGTGCATGAGGGCGCGCGGTTTCGACTTGGCAACGGTGCTCCCACTGCTGCCATTGGGTTCCAGTGTAGCCAACGTCACGAGCGGGTCAGGATCGCCGTCGGGGCCTGCGTCGACGCACGCGGATTGCAGCGTCGTCCCACCGGCCAACCCGGTGACGACGAATTCAGCACGACCGCTCGGCGGAACGAGCACGTGTGAGGCGTTCTCGACACGCGGATTGCCCGGATACGTGTCGACCGGATAGCCGTCGAGCGCAACGATACCAATCTGCTCGCCCGGCACCGAGAGGTCGAAGTACCGGTCGGCGGATGCGTTCACGACGCGAAAGAGTTGCTGCTCACCCGCCTGGATCCCAATCGTTGGTTGAATGAGCCCATTGACCGTGACATGTCGACCTTCTTCGGGCCGGCATGGATCGTACGACGCATCCTGCGGCTGCCGGCGTTGCGCGATGAGCTCACGCGAATGCGCGAGCGTGCCGATGTTCGGCTGATCTTGCGGATCAGCGAGCAAGAGCACGCGCTGCGTCAGAAATTGAAGGCCCGCATCATGTTCCTCGATGCCGTCGACGATGATCGCGCCGAGCATACCGCTTTCCACCTGCCAATTGCTCTCGCCATGTGGATGCGGGTGGTACCAATAGAGTCCGCTGGGCTCGTCGCTTGGCACCGGCACGCTGTAGTGTAGAGTCTGTCCCGGCATCGCCATGGTATCGATCACGTCATCCGCCGGGGAGTTCGGCGAGACCGTCATCCCATGAAAGTGCAGGTTGGTCATGTTCGGGGGCGTCGACGAGACCGGGAGATCGTTGGTGTAATCAATGTCGATCGTGTCGCCGGGATCGACTTCGATCGTCGGCGCGACCCAGCCGCCGTTGTATTCGAAGCCCGGCGCATTCGTCGCCGGGTTGATTGCGGCGGCAAGCACGATGTGCGCAACGCCGTTGACACTTTGCACGATCGGAGGTTCGGCGTAGGTTCCCGGCGCCGACGTCGGATAGGTCGGTGCGCTCGCATTCCCGCCGGCGCAGCCTGCAAGCAGCGCAAGCACCATCAAGCGATTTTTCACGGCTGCTTCACCCGTATGTCGAGCGTGACGTCGACCGTTCCACCAATCACCGGATCCAGTCGCGTGACGGACATCCCGAAAGCATGGCGATCCACCTGGCACGTCGCATGATACACCGGATGCTGCGGGTCGCCGCTTGCGGTTACGACCATGTGCTCGGGCTGTGCGACGCCATGGATCGTCAGCATGCCGTCCATCGTAAAGCCGTTGGCGGCCGGCGTGATCTTCGTACTTGCAAAGGTCCACGTCGGAAATTTCTTGGTATCGAACCACTCCGGCGTCCCCATGACGCCGTCGCGATCCGGATCACCGGTCTTCAACTTCGTGGCGTCGAGTACGGCGGTCACGCTCGCCGGGACGAGCGAGCCGTCCGGCACGTCGACCGTGCCGCTGAGCACAGGAACGCCCCCGGTGACACGCTCCACGAAGATGTGCTGCACCGAAAACGTGACCGTCGATTTCGCCGGATCGATCGCGAGCAGTGCGGCGAGTGCGAGATGCAGCATCGGCTAGTATCCGATCGTGTACTGGAGATTCATCGTGTTGGTGGTGAAAAGATTTAACGGGGTTGCGGCATAGGGAACGTGCTCGATCACGTCTTCGATGGTAATCCGCGAATTGTGCGTCGGCCCATAGCCGAGTAACAGAACGGTATCGCGCGCGAAGCCGCTGGTGTCGTTTGTTCCTTCGTAGCGGGCTAGCGCGAAGAAGCGTGGCGAGAATGCGTAGCGTAGCTGCTCGAACCCGCCACTCGACGCGTAGCCGATGCCATTAAAACTTGAGTCCCATCCCGTCTGCAGCAACGTCTCACTGGTCCACTTCCCGTGATTGAAAACGACGGCGTAACCCTGGCGCACGAAACGATCGAGCAGCGTCGCGACATCGGGCCGTTCGCCTTCGTAGTGATAGTACGTCAGCGCGACCGGTCCGATCGCCTCCTGAATGTTTTCCATGTAGTCCTCGCCGGTGGTTAGCAGACCGCTCTGGCGATCGTGACCAGGCCCAGTGAAGATACGGGCCGACAAACCTTGCAGCGTGTTGCCGACCGTGAAGTTCACGCCCAACTTCGGCGTAAAAAAGTCGAACGGGTTGTTCCCGACGCGTTGTACGAAGATGCCGTAGTCCTGATAGGATTCGCGAAATGTCTCGGGGTCCACGGGCAAGGGCAGCGTGTACATGCCGGCCTGAACGTAGAGCGGGATCTTCGCGTCCCACGGATTGAGACGATCGTTCACCCACGCGTCACGCAAGAGTCCGTGCTCACCGCCGTCGACGGCATACTGCTCGACGAAGAAACTGCCGCGCGTGCCTATCGCGCCGGCCGTGAACAGCTCAATCTCGTCGACAATCGCCTTGGGCAGACCCTGACCGTCGGGGCCGTCGCCTTGGTTCTCGCTCGAGTCGAGCAGATTTGCCTTCATCGAGAGGGGAAACGCGGGCCCCGGCTGCACGCCCGGAATGCGATCCCCGCTGGCGAGGAAGTGCGCGCCGAAATCATTGAGATGCGGGATGACCGTATGGCATTTCTGGCACGTGACGCCATATTGATGCGCGAAAAGCGCGATGCCCAAAAGCATCCCTATTAGGTTCACCAAGGGATGATATTAGGCGCTCCTAACTACTGTCAAGGGCTTCGGCAGCATTCCTTGAGTCCCCGGCTACCGAATCGGCGGCCGGGGACCGGTTTGGATCCGTTAGACGCGCGCCCCGCGGCCCGTGAGCAGGTTGATGATCAGGAGAACGACGGCGACGACTAAGACCAGGTGAATGAGCGCGCCACCGACGTGCAGCAGAAACCCGAGCAGCCACAGCACGACGAGTATAACGATGAGGGTCCAGATGAGATTTGCAAGTCCAGCCATGTGAACGTCTTTCCCAGACAAAGCCCAAGTGAATCCGATTCGACTGCGCATGTCTCGGGAATGAACAGCGCATCATGAAAAAAGATCCGATCGATAAAACCGCCGACGTTGTTAAGGGAACCGTCGATGACGTACGTGACGCCGTTCACGAGGTCGCGCATCGCACCACCGCCGACGCGGAACGCGCGCGACGTGAGGTTGACGACGAGATGACGCCCGAAGAACGGGCAAAATCGATGGCTAACGAAGCCAAGAATCGGCTGCAGGCAAACGTTGACGCCGCCAAGCGTCGCATTCGCGAATCCTAACGCGCGATGGAGACTCGTACCCGCGTCTGTCAGATCCCTCCGGGCATTCTCGAGAACCTACTCGGTTCGCCCGCTCACTCGAAAGATCACTTCACGGACGTTGCAGAATCGGGACAGCCGCAAGTCATTCGCATGGTGCAATGGCGCTGCGGCTGCCGCGCTCTCTCTGTTCAAGCGGATGAAGTGCCCGTCGTTCCCTGCGACTTTCACGTCCCTTATTTGCGCTTCGACTGAGCCGAGAGTAAGCGGAGTATGATCTGCTCCGCTTTTCCGGCCCGCGGAAGCGATCCGTCGAGATAGGCCGCGAGAATCGCCGGATGGATGTAGGCTTTGCGACAGACCGCAACAGTATTGCCTAAACGGGCGGCCACGATCTTGATGACGGCATTCACGCGGCGCTTGCCGTCGCTCGCGCTGCGCGCCGGTTCTTCGCGTACCAGCAACCGGCAACACGTCACCGTGCCACCCCAGGTCCGGAAATCTTTGGCCGAAAACTCCTCGCTCGCTGCGGAGCGAATGTAGTCGTTCACGTCGTGCGAGCTCACATGCCGTACCGCACCGTCGTCATCGACATATTCGAACAGACGCTGACCGGGCAGATGCTGGCAGGTGCGAATCACCTTGGCGACGCGCCGGTCGCGGATGTCGACATCGTGATGCACGCCGCTCTTGCCCATGAATCGAAAGCGCACCGTATCGCCTTTCAATTGCACGTGCTGATCCTTGAGCGTCGTTAAACCGTACGAGTCGTTCTCGCGTGCGTACTCGTCGTTGCCGACGCGAATGAGCACGTTTTCGAGCAGATAGACGACTGTGGCGAGGACCTTCTCACGCGGAATGCCGGGCCGCGCAAGATTCTCTTTGACATGCTTGTGAATGCGGGGCAGCGCCTTGCCGAAGTCGGCGACCCGGTGAAACTTGCTGTCGTCGCGGGCTGCGGCCCAATCGGGGTGGTAACGGTATTGCTTTCGGCCGCGCGCATCGCGGCCGGTTGCCTGCAGATGCCCACGCGGATCGGCGCAGATCCACACGTCTTTGTACGCCGGTGGAATTGCAAGCGCGCGGATGCGATCCAGATCCCGCGCCGACGCGGCGCGGCCACCCGGCGCAACGTAACGAAACCCGCTGCCGCGGCGTACGCGGCGAATACCCGGTTCCGTATCGCTCGAGTACCGCAGCCCGGCTTCGTGCGCGGCCTCGATTGCCTCCTCGGCATTCATACGGGCATTTATACCACGCATGTGGAACAGGCCCTAGCCCATGTCGAGCCTAGAACTGACTCCGCGGAGCTTCGTACCCGGCCCCTTGTGCGGCACGATCCGCGTGCCCGGTGATAAATCGATCTCGCATCGCGCGTTGATCCTGGGCGCCGCTGCGCCGCAGCCGCTCGAGATCCACAATCTCAACCCAGGTCGCGACGTTCGCGCCACGATGGAGGCGCTCATCGCGCTGGGCGCTCGCGTCGACGGCGACCGCGACGCGTTGCGCATTCATGCGACGCAATTGCGCGAACCAATGGGCACGCTCGACTGCATGAACTCCGGCTCGACCGCGCGCATGATGCTCGGGGTGTGTGCGGGCGCCGATGCGCCGGCAACGTTCGATGGCGATGAGTCGTTACGACGCCGCCCGATGGAGCCCGTCGCGGCCCAGCTACGCGCGTTCGGTGCCAAGATCGCGACGACCGACGGGAAGCTCCCGCTCCGCATCGAGGGCACGCCACAAATCGAAACGCGGCGCTTCATTCTTATCACGCCCTCAGCGCAAGTGAAGTCAGCCTTGCTCTTGGCCGGTCTGTTCGCCAAGACACCGATCGCGATTACCGCCGACAAGCACTCGCGCGACCACACCGAACGGCTGCTGCGCTATCTCGGCGCCGACATCGTGTGGGACGGCAATTCGATCGAGTTGCGTGGCGCGCTCACCAACGCCAATCCGGTGACGGTCTGCGGCGATTTTTCGTCGGCCGCGTTCTTCATTGTCGCGGCGACCGTCGCTCCGGGCAGCGATCTTACGATTGAGGGTGTCGGCGTGAATCCCACGCGCATTGGCCTGCTCGACGCGCTCTTACAGATGGGTGCGTCGATCGAACTGCGTAACCCGCGCGAGATCGCCGGCGAACCCGTCGCCGATATCCACGTCCGGCAAGCCGCCCTGCGCGGCATCGCTATCGGACCTGATGTCGCGCTGCGCGCGATCGATGAAATTCCGGTGCTTGCGGTAGCTGCCGCATTTGCACACGGCGAGACGAAAATTACCGGTGTGCGCGAGTTGCGCACCAAGGAATCCGACCGCGTCGCCGCAATCGAGCGGCTGCTGCGCGCCGTCGGCATTGCGGTCGAAACCGCGCCGAACGGCCTGGTCATCGCCGGGGGCACGCCGTGCGCAGCCGGCACGCGCATCGAGACCCACGACGATCACCGCACCGCGATGGCCGCCGCCACGCTCGCCGCCGGTGCAGGACCGCTGGAGATCGATAGCGATGCCAGTATCGACGTCAGCTTTCCGTCGTTTCTCGAAACTCTTGGGAGCGTGCAGCGCGCGTGAACGAACAGCCAGTCTATTCCCCCGATGAATTCGCAGCCGAAGCGCGTTATCTCGAAACGCTGATCTGGGAATCTATCGTGATCATACCCAGCGCAAAAGTGCTGGTATGCGGCTACGGCCCCGACGGCGCGTACGTGCAGCATGCTATTGACGGCGGCGCCAACGTCACGGTCATCGAGCATCGCCAAGAACCGATCAATCAGTTCAAGAACCTCGACGCGAAGTTGCTGCGCGGAAGCACCTCGGTCATCCCGGCAAAAGACAACAGCTTCGATCTTGCGATTGCCTATCACTATCTGCACGAGATCGATCCGTTCTTCCATTCGCAAGTGCTCTCCGAACTTGCGCGCGTTGCGCGCCGCGTCGCCGTCATCGAACCCGCGCCGCCGGCCGATCCGCTGGGCAAACGCATCGCGCTGCTGTACTCGCAGGCAAAGCGCGAACTCGGCCAGTTCGAATATTACCAGCCGCTGGAATATTGGAAAAAGCTGTTACAGGGCGTCAAAGCCGACGTTTCGCAACACGTCTTCGCCTTTGCCAAAGTTCCGCCGCGCGAATATCTCATCGATACCGTGCAGCTGCTGCTCGATACCATCGAGGTCGAGGAGGCGCCGCGCGAATACATGACCGAGCTGCGCCAGATCGCGCAGCGCTCGGACGCGCAGTTGCTGCCGCCGCCGCGCTACGTCTTGGTCGGTGCGGCTGCCGGCGATTTACTCGTACCGAGCTTCACGCCGCGTCTGCCATCGCGACCGCCGCTGCCCGCTCCCACACAGCCCGCGTTGAAGTCTGCGCGCCGCGCGCCCGAAGTGAGCGCGCAA
>DATHMY010000053.1:0-13550 GCA_035486535.1 Candidatus Acidiferrum sp. | reverse complement strand
TGGGCGCGGTGTGCCCGCGCTGGTTGCCGTACACCAAGATCCGAGTGGCGACACGCGGGCGGTTGCGCTGGCCTATGCAGCCGGCATCGGCGCCGGACGTGCCGGCATTCTCGAAACCACCTTCCGCGAGGAGACCGAGACCGATCTGTTCGGCGAACAGGCCGTGCTCTGCGGTGGCCTCACCTCGCTGATTACTGCAGGTTTCGAGACGTTGACGCAGGCCGGCTACGCTCCCGAAATGGCCTACTTCGAGTGCATGCACGAGATGAAATTGATCGTTGATCTACTTTACGCGCGCGGCATTGAGGGTATGCGCGACGGCATCAGCAACACCGCGCAATTCGGCGACTACACACGCGGTCCGCGCGTCATCGGAGAAGAGTCGCGTGCGGCGATGCGGGCAATTCTGAACGAAATTCAAAGTGGCGCATTCGCACAGGAGTGGGTTGCCGAACACGCTGCCGGCAAGCCGCGCTTTAACGACTACAAAGCCAAGTCAGACGCGCACCCGATCGAGCGGATTGGCGCGAAGCTGCGTTCGCTCATGCCGTGGATGCGTGAGAAACAGCCTGTCGTTGCGGCCACGGCGCAGGCGGGGGTCGATGAGGATATGAAATTCCGCGTATGCTAAGTCATACGCTCACCCAGGGTGCAACCCGCGCGGCGGCGCGCGCGATGTTCAAAGCCAACGGGTTCACTGACGAAGACCTGCGTAAGCCGCTGGTCGGGATCGCCAATACCTGGGTGGAGACGATGCCATGCGGCTATCATCTCCGCGACCTTGCCGAGCGCGTGAAAGAAGGCGTGCGCGAGGCCGGCGGGACGCCAATGGAGTTCAACACCATAGCGATCAGCGACGGCATAACCATGGGCACGGCCGGGATGAAGGGCTCGCTCGTGAGTCGTGAGGTGATCGCCGACTCGATTGAATTGATCGGCCGCTCGCACTACTTCGATGCGATGGTGGGGCTCGTCGGTTGCGACAAAACGATCCCCGGTACGGCGATGGCGTTCGCGCGTCTGAATCTGCCATCGGTGATCATTTACGGTGGGTCGATCGCGCCGGGAAAACTCGACGGCAAGGATCTCACGATCATCGATGTGTTCGAAGCGATCGGCGCCCATGCGCGCGGCACGATCGACGATGCGCGACTCAAAGCGATCGAAGACAATGCGTGTCCGGGCCCGGGCGCGTGCGGCGGTCAGTACACCGCCAACACGATGGCGGTGGTCATGGAGTATCTCGGCCTCTCGCCGGTTGGGAGCGCGAGCCCCGGCGCGACGTCGGCGCGCCGCGCACAGTGGGCGCGCGATGCGGGCGCGATCGTTATGCAACTGCTCGAGAAAGACGTTCGCCCGCGCGACTTGCTTACGCGGGCGTCGTTTTTAAATGCGATCGCGGTCGCCGCAGCGACCGGCGGGTCGACTAATAGCGTGCTGCATTTACTTGCGATCGCTCACGAAGCCGGCGCGCAACTCGCGATCGAAGATTTTGATTCGGTCAGCCGTCGTACGCCGATCATTGCCGACTTACGCCCAGGCGGCAAATACGTTGCACTCGACGTCGATGCTGCCGGTGGAACGCAGTTGATCGGCAAGCGTTTGGCCGACGGGCACCTCGTCGACACCACGGTCATAACCGCAACCGGTCGAAGCTTTGCGTTCGAGGTCGAGAACGCGGTTGAAACGCCGGGACAAGTCGTGATCGCGACGGCGGACCACCCGTTCAAACCGCACGGCGGCCTGATAATTCTCAAGGGCAACCTCGCGCCGTCGGGCGCGGTGGTGAAAATCGCCGGCTCCGAGCGGCTCTTTCATCGCGGTCCCGCGCGCGTGTTCAATTCCGAAGAAGCGGCGATGCAAGCGATTTTGGACGACGCGATTCGCCCCGGGGATGTGGTCGTGATCGCGTACGAAGGACCCAAAGGTGGCCCGGGGATGCGCGAGATGCTCAGCGTGACGAGTGCGATCGTCGGCGCAGGTCTGGGGGAGAGCGTTGCGATGGTGACCGACGGACGCTTCAGCGGCGGCACGCGGGGCCTGATGATCGGTCATGTTGCGCCCGAAGCTGCGGTGGGTGGTCCGCTTGCGGCAGTGCGCGATGGTGACGAGATCGTAATCGACGTTGAGGCGCGCTCGCTCGAACTTGCCGTCGCGGCGCCGGTTATTGCCGAACGATTGCGCGCGTGGCGCGCACCCGCGCCGCTCTACCGTGGCGGCGTTTTTTCCAAATATGCTGCGACCGTCGGCTCGGCCGCGCTTGGCGCAGTGACAACGACGGAGGTTTGTTCGTGATTGCCCCAGCTCTTATGCGCGAGCGGATGTGGTTCGACGGTGAACTCGTCAACGCCGACGATATCGCTGTGCGCCCCTTCACCCATGCGCTGCACTATGGTTCGGGCGTCTTCGAAGGCATCCGCGCTTACGAAACGCCGCGCGGCACCGGCGTCTTCCGGTTGCGCGATCACCTCGAGCGCTTGTTCGCCGGAGCGGGCGTGTACGGACTCAACATTCCGTACGACATCGAGACGCTTACGGCCGCCGTTTTTGCAACGCTGCACGCCAATGCATTTACTTCCGGGTACATTCGTCCGTTGGCGTATTTCGGCGAGAAGGGCATCTCACTCGCGCCCACCTTTCACTGCCCGACGCACGTGCTGGTGGCGCTCAAACCCCTGGCGGGCTCGCTGCTGGGCGAAGCTGAGGGCGTGCGCGTCACGATGTCGCCCTGGCAAAAGACGCCGTCGCGATCGATGCCTTCGACGGTAAAGGCGTGCGGACACTATACCAACTCGATCCTCGCGCTGCAAGATGCGCAGCGCCGCGGCTTCGATGAGGCGATTCTTCTCAACGATCGCGGTGACGTGGCCGAGGGAACGGGTGAAAACATCTTTGTCGTTCGCAACGGCCGGTTGCGCACCAACGACGCGAGCGCCGACGTCCTGGCAGGCATTACCCAAGACTCGGTGGTGCAACTCGCACGCGATCGCGGCATCGAAGTCGAGATTAGCCGCATTACCGTCGCCGAGCTGTTCGCCGCCGACGAGGTCTTTTTAACCGGCACTGCCGCTGAAGTCGTGCCGATTCTGCAGATCGATGACGCCGTGTTACCGTCTCTTCGCCCGATAACGACGGAGCTGCAACGCGCCTACCAACATGCCGTACGCGGCGGAGATGCGCGCCACCCCGCCTGGGTCGAATACGCTCGCGCGTATTAGTTGTCGGTATCCCACGTGCGCGACGTCGTGACCACCAAGCTCTTTTGCAAGCAATCGGTCAGATCGCGCAAGTTGCGATCGAGCTCGGCAACCGTGCCGGCGCCAAGAGCTTCGGCAATGTAGCGCTCCGCCGATTGCACGCGTGAACCGGCACGATCGAAGATCGCACGGCCTTTCTCGGTGAGGTGCGCTTCGAGGATGCGGCCCTGGCCTTTGTTTCGAGCAATGAGTCCGGCGGCTTCGAGCTTGGCGATGTTCGCGGCCATGGCTTGCGGCGTCACGAAGCAGTCGCGCGCCAACTGCGCGCCCGAAATCGCGGGATAATACTCGATCGTGCGCAGGATGATCAACTGCATCGAGGTGAGGCCGAGATCGCTCAGCGCGTCGTCGAGCGCATTGCGCGCCGCGCCTTGCGCCGCCTTGAGATGAAGGAAGAGTCGCCCGGTCTCGTCGTCGAGAGGTGCCATGGGCGACTCTTCGGGGAGAGGCGCTACTGGGCTTGCCAGGTGCTGCCATCCGTGAACGCAACTGCCTGGACCGAGCAGGTCACATTGCTGAGGTCATCTTGGAACTGTGGGGTGATGAAGTTGTGATCGATCGCGACACCGCTCGAGAAGATGCCTTTGTCGACGATGCGGCTGGTCGTACGCCCATCGCTCACGTCGAAGGTCACTGAGGAGACCGTGGCGGGCGCCTCGTTCTCGAACGAGATGGCGGTCGACGCGGCGCCGCCGGGCGTCTGCCCGCCTCCGTAGTAAGGCAACGAGAAGGCCGGCGCTGAGGGTTCGAGCGCGCAAGACGCGACCGTGACCGGCGACGTACCGGTGTAAGCATATTGGACGGGGGTCGCCGCGAAAGCGGCCGAGAGTGCGAGAGCAGTGATAAACATTGTTTAGGGTTCCTCCTGATATCGCAGATAGTATATCAATTGATTGATATACACGTACGATATAAGTCGCACCGGGGGTAATTGCGCTAGCTTGATAAATTGAACACCCCCTATGGAGGCGTCGACCCTGCAGAACCCCGTCACAATGGACGAGATCACGGCCCTAGCCAAGCGCCGCGGCTTCATTTTCCAGTCGAGTGAGATCTACGGCGGTCTCAACGGCTTTTGGGACTACGGCCCTTTGGGAGCCGTGCTCAAACGCAACGTCAAAGACGCCTGGTGGCGAGAGAACGTGCTCCTGCGTGACGACGTTGTCCCGTTCGATTCGTCGATCATCATGCATCCGCTCGTGTGGAAAGCCTCCGGGCACGTCGACGCCTTTCACGATAAACTCGTCGACTGCAAGGTCTGCAAACATCGCTTTCGCTTCGATCATCTCAAAGATCCGCACCAGTGTCCGGATTGCGGGAGCAAAGACAGCTTCACCGAGCCGCGCAACTTCAATCTGATGATGCAGACGCAAGTCGGACCGATGGAAGACACCGCGGCGCGTGCCTACCTGCGTCCGGAGACCGCGCAAGGCATCTTCGTCAACTTCAAAAACGTCTATCAAACCGCCCGCAAGCGTCCGCCGTTCGGCATCGCGCAAATCGGCAAGTCATTTCGTAACGAGATCACGCCTGGCAATTTCACTTACCGCGTGCGCGAATTCGAGCAGGCAGAACTCGAATATTTCGTGCCGGACGATGGAAAAGATCTCGAAGCCTTTCGTGAATGGGTCGACCGGCGTAAGGCGTGGTATTCGCAGTACGGCGTCAAACCCGAGCGCCTGCGCTTCTATGAACTGACGGAGCAAGAGCGCCCGCACTACGCAAAGGCCGGCATCGACGTCGAGTATCTTTTCCCGTGGGGCTGGGGTGAACTCGAGTCGATCGCGCATCGCGGTACGTACGATCTCGATGCGCATATGGCGCTCTCAGGCAAAGACCTTCAGTACTACGATGAAGCGTCGAAGACAAAGTACACGCCGATCTTGATCGAGAGTTCTGCCGGTATGGACCGCACGACGCTCACCATGCTGATCGACGCCTATGAGCGCGAGAAGAGCGTCGATCCCAACGGAAAAGAGACCGAACGGACCGTCTTGCGATTCCATCCGTTCATTGCGCCGGTGCAGGTCGCAGTCTTTTCGCTGGCGCGGAACAAACCCGAGTTGGTCGAGCGCGCGCGCGCGATCGAGGCGGCGCTGCGGCCGCTGCATCGCACACAGTATGACGAGGGCAACATCGGTCAGCTCTATCGGCGGCAGGACGAGATCGGCACACCGTTCTGCGTGACCGTCGATTACGACACGCTAGAAGACGGAACGGTAACGGTGCGCGAGCGCGACTCGATGCGGCAGGAACGCATCGCCGCCGATGCGCTGGAGCGCTTTTTTGGGGTACAACTTCTCGGTAGTGCACCGCACTAGGTCCGGAGGGTCGGGCGACGTGGCGACAACGATAGCGACGAAATACGTCTATTTTTTCGACGAGGGCGACGGTTCCATGACCGACCTCCTCGGGGGCAAGGGCGCAGGATTAGCGGAGATGACCCGGGCTGGGTTGCCGGTGCCGCAAGGCTTCATCATCACGACCCAAGCGTGCCTAGATTTCTATCGCGCCGGCCGCACCTATCCGAGCGGTCTGGATGCGCAGGTTGAGCAATCGATGCGCGAACTCGAACAACGCACCGGCAAGCGCTTCGGCGACGCGGCCGATCCATTGTTGGTTTCGGTACGCAGCGGCGCGCGCGTTTCCATGCCCGGCATGATGGATACGATTCTCAATCTTGGCCTCAACGATCGTACCGTTATCGGCCTGGCGAAGCTGACCAATAACGAACGTTTTGCCTGGGATGCCTATCGGCGTTTCATTATGATGTTTGCCGAAGTCGTGCTCGGGATCGAAAAAGAGCATTTCGACGAGCTGATCGAGGCGCGTAAGCGTCAGCTCGGCGTGCAGGGAGATCCGCAAGTCGACGCGGCGTCGTGGCGTGCCCTTGCCGAAGAGTTCAAAGCCGTGGTCGCAGCACAATCGAAGAAGCCGTTCCCGCAAGATGTCACCGAGCAACTGCGCCTCGCAATCGGTGCTGTGTTCGACTCATGGAACTCGCGGCGCGCTATCGACTATCGCCGTTTCAATAAAATCTCGGATGAGTGGGGAACTGCCGTGAGCATCGTCGAGATGGTGTTCGGCAACATGGGCGACGACTCGGGAACGGGCGTCGCCTTTACACGCGACCCAAACACCGGCGAGGACATGCTCTTTGGCGAGTACCTCACCAACGCCCAGGGCGAGGATGTGGTGGCCGGCACGCGCACACCCGAGAAAATCGCCGACCTCGAGCGAACGCAGCCTGAGATCTACCGCCAATTCCGCGACATCGCGCGGCGGCTCGAACAGCATTACCGTGACATGCAGGACATCGAATTCACCGTCGAGCGTGGCAAGCTCTATATGCTGCAGACGCGCAGCGCGAAGCGCAGTGCCGAAGCGGCGGTGCGCATTGCAATCGATATGGTGAAAGAAGGTCTGATCGATCAGCCGACCGCCGTGTCGCGCGTCAGCGCGGAATCGCTCGACCAGCTCTTCCACGCGCGGATCGATCCTAAAGCGCACGTTGACGTGGTGGCCAAGGGACTCAACGCCTCACCCGGCGCGGCAACCGGCCAGGTCGTCTTCACCGCCGACGACGCGGTCGCGTGGAAGGAGCAGGGTAAGGACACCATTCTCGTCCGAGTCGAGACGACGCCCGACGACGTGCACGGCATGATCGCGTCTCGCGGCGTGCTTACCGCAAAAGGCGGCGCGACGTCGCACGCGGCCGTGGTCGCGCGCGGCATGGGTAAGCCGTGCGTTGCGGGATGTGACGCGCTCGAAATCGATCGGCGCAACAAGATCGCGCGGATCGGCGACCGTGAATTGCACGAAGGCGATTGGCTCACAATCGATGGGACCACCGGCAACGTTATCCTCGGCAAACTCGATTTGATCGACGCGCCGGCAACACTGCCGGATTGGCTTGCGCACTTTCTCTCGTGGGCTGATGCAGTCCGGCGTATGGAAGTGTGGGCGAATGCCGACACGCCCGAAGATGCACGCAAGGCGCGCGAGCTTGGTGCGCAAGGTATCGGTCTGTGCCGCACGGAGCATATGTTCATGCAACCCGATCGCTTGCCGATCGTCCAGCAGATGATCATGGCGAACACGGCCGATGCGCGCGAGCAAGCGCTGCAGAAACTCTTGCCGATTCAGCGCCAGGATTTCGTCGGCATTCTCGAGGTGATGGCCGGCTTGCCGGTCACGATTCGTCTGCTCGATCCGCCGTTGCACGAGTTCTTACCGTCGCTCGACCAGTTGCTGGTCGAAACGACCGAGTTGCGCCTGACCAAAGGGACTGAGGATGCGACCTACAAGCAAAAGATGGCGGTGCTGCGGCGCGTACAACAGCTCCACGAACAGAACCCAATGCTCGGGCTGCGCGTGTGCCGGCTAGGGATTCTCTTCCCCGAAATCTATGCGATGCAGGTGCGGGCGATCTTCGAAGCGGCGTGTGAACTGCGAGCTCGTGGCGTGGACGCCCGGCCGGATGTGATGATCCCCGGTGTCGGGACGAAGGAAGAGATGCAGATGACGTACGATGCCGCCAAAGCCGTCGCCGACGAGGTCATCGTGACGCGCGGCGTGCGCGTCGAATACCACATCGGCACGATGGTCGAGCTCCCGCGCGCGTGCATCGTCGCCGACGAGCTCGCGGGTATCGCGCAGTTCTTCTCGTTCGGCACGAACGATCTGACGCAAACGACTTACGGCTATAGTCGCGATGATGCCGAGGGGAGCTTCATTCCGGTCTACCTCGAGAAGAAGATTCTGCGCGACGATCCGTTCCAAGTGCTCGATCGTCAAGGCGTCGGCGCGTTGATGCGACAAGGCGTCACGCTCGGGCGCGGGGTGCGAGCGGACCTCAAGATCGGCATTTGCGGTGAGCACGGCGGCGAGCCCTCGAGCGTCGCGTTTTGCGATCAGGTCGGCCTCGACTACGTATCGTGTTCGCCGTATCGCGTGCCGGTCGCGCGTCTAGCGGCCGCGCAGGCGACATTAGGCACGCTCTCGTAGTCAGACGCAGGGGGTATTTCAAGGTGAAACTGTTGCACACTAGCATTGCCGCAGCGGCGTGCGCGTTTATGTTACTCTCGGGGACGGCGCCGGCGGTGGCGAAGCCGCAGTGCGCAAGCGACGCAAACCTGTGGCACGTTCATCGCCGCGTCGAGGGTGTTATCCAGCAGCTTTCACACGATCAGCGCGACTACGGTGGTCATCGGACGAATGCCGTTAGCGATCTGACGAACGCTCGTGCCGAGATTGTTGCAGCCGAGCAGTACGCGGTTAACACCTACCACGACGATCCAGCGTGCTTCCAAACCAGCGGCCCGACCGGCGGAGGCAATGAGCCGTATGGCGATCGCTCGCAGGGCGGAAGCAACCGGAACTTGGCCTCGCTTCAAACCTGGATCGGTCGGCTCATCACGCAACTACAAAACGACAACCGCGACTACGGCGGCCATAAAGGAAATGCGATCGGCGCTTTGCAGTCAGCTCAGAACGAAGTCGCCGCTGCGCTGCAGTGGCAGCAATCCCACTAGCGTAGCGCAGCGATAATCTCGGCGCACAGGGCGCGCGCTTCATGCATGTCGGCTCGGTCGCGGCGCACGAAGAGTTTGCGCCAATATGCTTTACCGCTGAGTTTGGCAATCAGGTCCGATGCGTCGCGCGCGTCGACGAGTCCTGACGCGGTTCCGACCCACACGGTCGCGCCTTTCGCCGCTCCGAGCGGCAGACGATGCATGACCTGCGACTGCTCGTCGGCCCAGACCGCATCGGCACCGAAGCGCTCGCGCAGGGCCGTTTCGCAGGCGCTATAGGCGCGCAGATCGTCCCCGGCATTAAACTCGGCGGCGAGGCCGTAGATGCGAATCCGTTCCCGCAGCGCGCGTGCCGCCTCGCTCTCGCTGTCACGCAGCTCGTTGAGTACGCGAAAATCGTCCCAGCGCAGAAACTCATCGATCGGATCGAGCACGCGCGGATTGGGCCATAAATCGTGCAGCGCTTCCTGCAAGATACGTTCGAATAGCCGCGTAGTATGGTGGAAATACACCGACGCAAACATCATGTAACGCGCAACGACGAATGATTCCAGCGCGACGACACCCCGGGAATCAATACCGAGGACCGGCACGCCGTCGCGTTCGAAGAGACGCAGGGATGCAACCAGCTGATCTGCGTCATAACGTCCGCTTACGACCCCGGTGAAATAGGCATCCCGCAATAAGTAATCCATGCGGTCGGCATCGAGATTCGGGCCGCTGACCAGTTCGCGCAGCGCCGGATAGCGTGTGCGCGGATCGCCGACGATGAGCGCGAGCACATCGGCGGGATCGATATCGAGCGCTTCGATTCCAGCGCGCATCTCAGGAAGCGCGAGGATTTCGCGCGTCCGCGCCTCGTGCGGTATGCCCAGAACCGCCTCGCAGGCGTGGCTGAAGGGCCCATGTCCGACGTCGTGGAGCAGGAGCGCCGTGCGCACCAGACGTCGCTCGTAGTCGCGCTCGGGGCTCATGCCGCCCGCGTGACGGATCAACCCGTCAAACGCGCGCGTCCCCATTGCAAGCGCGCCCAATGCATGCGTAAAGCGCGAATGTTCTGCGGCCGGAAAGGCAAAATACGCCAGACCAAGTTGGCGAAGCCGCCGCAGGCGCTGCATCGGCGCGAGGTCGAGCAGGCGGGCTTCGCCCGGTTCGAGCTCGATGAAGTGGTGGACCGGATCGAAGATGCGCTTCACGTTGCTCTTGCCGGTTCTCGAAGTACGATTGGCCGGCCTTGGGGAGGCTCTGGCGCGCGGGCCGAGGATAGTAGTCTTACCACTCATGCCCCGCCTCGATCAAAGCGTTATTCGCGAGATCCACACCCGGATCGATATTGCCACGTTCATCGGCCAGTACGTTTCCCTCAAGAAGCGCGGGCGCGACTTGGTCGGTCTGTGCCCGTTTCACGGTGAGAAGACGCCCTCACTTCACGTGCATCCCGAGGAGGGCTACTTCAAGTGCTTCGGTTGTGGCGTCGGCGGCGACGTGATCGCTTTCGCGATGAAGCTTGAGAATTTGCCGTTCAGCGACGCTACGCGCATGCTGGCAGCGAAGGCGGGGATTGCACTCGAAAATGAAGATCCGCGTGCGGCGCGCCGGCGCAGCGAGCGCGAAGCGATCTACGAAGCCAATGCAATCGCAACTGCGTATTTCGAACGCATGCTGCGCGGTCCCGAGGGTGCAAGCGCGCGCGCATATTGCGAGCGCCGTGGGTTCGGCGCGGCCGTCATCGAGCGTTTTCACCTCGGTTACGCGCCCGATGGCTGGAACGGCTTGACCGACGAATTGCGTACGCACGGCGTCGATTTGGAATTGGCGGCCAAAGCGGGTTTGGTCAAGCCGTCGCAGCGCGGCGGGTACTACGATTTCTACCGGAATCGCTTGATGGTGCCGACCTATGCGACGACCGGCGAGGTCATTGCGTTCGGCGGCCGCGAGTTGGGTAGCGGCGAACCGAAATATCTCAACACCAGCACGACACCGGTATACACCAAAGGCGAGCATCTCTACGCGCTCAACATCGCGCGTCGCGCCGCACAAACCGATCGAACCTTAATCGTCGTAGAAGGCTATCTCGATTGCATCGCCCTTCACCAAGCCGGATTTGAGGGTGCGGTCGCGGCGCTTGGGACATCGTTTACCGAGCGGCAAGCCACCGAGCTGCGCAAATACGCCGACAACGTCTATCTGTGCTTCGATGCGGACGCGGCGGGCAGCAGCGCTGCAACCAAAGCGGTGGATATTGCGTCTAAGGTGATAGAGCATACGGGCTCTAGCGTTCGCATTGTCGCGCTTCCCGAAGGCGACGATCCCGACAGTTACGTGCGAAAGCACGGCGCCGAGGGTTTCCGGGCCTTGCTCGATGCGGCCAAGCCCTCGATCGAGTTCAAGCTCGATCCTCAGATCGACCGCATTCGCAGCGGATTCGAATCCCCGGCCCACATCGCGCGAAAGGCCGAGTCGCTTATCCGCGAGTTAACCCCGCGTGAAGAATGGGATCGATGGCGCGTTTACGTCGCCGGACGTCTGAAGGTGAACGTCGACGACCTCCGAAATAGCCGCTTCCTCGCCAACGGCGCTAACTTTTCGCCGCGTTTCGACGGAACGAGCGCCGCGGGGAGTCGGCACGCACCAGTTAGCCGGAAGTTTGACGCGTTCGAGCCACTTTCGTTCGAGCGCGACGTGCTTGGGATCGCAGTTGAAGATCCCGCGCTCGTGCTCGAGTATGCGGATCGGATCGAGCCACAACGCTTTCGTAATGATGTGTACCGCCGCACCTACCTGCTGCTCCTCGAACACGCAAGTGAGTTGCGAACCGCGGCCGACGCGCTCGCAGCCTGTGAGGACGACGGTGAGGCCCGCGAGCTCCTGGCCTCACTTGGTCAGCGGGACCGCAGTTCGACGGTGCGCTACGGCGACCCCGAAGAGCGCCGCATGCATCTGGACCGCATCGTCGAGCGGTTGACGTTAGAGGACGAGGCAAGCCGGTACGCCGAGTTGTCCCGTTCGATCGACGAAATGTTCGAAACGGGGAAATCTATCCCCGGCGAGCTCATGGGTGAGTTCGAACGCCTTAAACTAAAGCTAAAGAAGTAAACCGAAAATCACGAGTCTAATCATAGGAAACTCCGCGGGACCTGCCCGCACCAAAAATACGAGAAAGGGGGTGACGTCAAGAGTGCCACGCAAGAAATCTGCAGCAGCGGTTGCTGAAGCGCAGCCGGTGCTTACGCTGGAAGAACTAAAGAAGAAGCTCATTGCGCGCGGAAAACAGCGCAGTTCGCTCACATATGAAGAGATAAACACAGCGTTCGATGCGCTCGACGACGTCAACCCTGACGAAATCGACGGCTTGTTCGAAGAGATCACGGCCGCTGGCATCGAGATCATCGACGAGCAAAAGGACGAAAAACCTGAAGGCGAAGTCGAGGAAGAGCAAGAGGAGCCGATCCCCGATGGGCTCTCGCTCGACGACCCGGTACGCATGTATCTCAAGGAGATCGGTCGCGTGCCGCTGCTCTCGATGGAGCAAGAGAAGTCGCTGGCGATGCGCATCGAAGCGGGTGAACTCGAGCTACAGAAGAACGGCACCGCCGATTCGCGTCTCGTCGCCGACGGTGAAGAAGCCAAGCGTCAGCTTACCGAGGCCAATCTTCGTCTCGTCGTTTCGATCGCGAAGAAGTATGTTGGCCGCGGCATGCTCTTTTTGGATCTCATCCAAGAAGGCAATCTCGGGTTGATCCGCGCGGTCGAGAAGTTCGACTATCGCAAAGGCTACAAATTCTCTACCTACGCAACCTGGTGGATCCGTCAGGCAATCACCCGTGCGCTCGCCGATCAGGCGCGGACAATCCGCATTCCGGTGCACATGGTCGAGACGATCAATCGCTTGATCAAGGTGTCCCGACAATTGCTTCAGGAACTCGGTCGCGAGCCATCGGTCGAAGAGATCGCCGAAGCCATGGCGCTCACGCCCGAGAAAGTTCGTGAGGTCATGAAGATCTCGCAGGAACCGATCTCCCTCGAAACGCCGATCGGCGAAGAAGAAGATTCACACCTCGGTGACTTCATCGAAGATCAGGAAGCCGTTGCGCCGGCTGAAGCCGCCTCCGTCATGTTGCTCAAAGAGAAGATGGCGGACGTGCTGCAAAACCTTACCGAGCGGGAGCGCAAAGTGCTCGTCCTGCGCTTTGGCCTGGAAGACGGCCATCAGCGCACGCTCGAAGAGGTCGGTCAGGAATTCGGCGTCACGCGCGAACGCATCAGACAAATAGAAGCTAAAGCTCTCCGCAAGCTTCGTCACCCGTCACGAGGCAAAGCGCTTAAGGATTACTGGAGCAACGAATAGCGTTCGGCAATAGTAAGAGCGCTATTCGCTAGTCCATATTTTGCGCGTTTGCCGAGGGGTGAACGGCGGGGTTCATCTCCGCGAACGCGCCGTTCGAATTCGGCAGCACCCACACTTCGAGATCCCAAATCGCCGGAAACACGAAGACGTGCGTAACTTGCGAAGCGTCCTTTGCTTTACCGAGTGCGACGACGGTGGCGGCTTGCGGATTGTCTGCATCGCCACCGGCAGCGGTCCATTTCGCGGCGCTGGTTGCGCCGTACGTCTCTTTACCGTCGACGTTGATTACCCAGTGGATGTGCTTCCCGAAGCGCTCCCAGCGCTCCGGATTTACGCCCCACAGGGTGGGTTTGGTGCCGGCAACGTACGGTTGCGAGAAATCGGCGCCGAGCAACTTTCCGTCGACGCTGT
>DATHMY010000052.1:0-8127 GCA_035486535.1 Candidatus Acidiferrum sp. | reverse complement strand
GGCCGGGTACGGGTAATACGGATAGCCGTAGTAGCCCGGGTAACCGTAGCCCGAGACGATTTGATAGGGCGTGTCGATCTGGTCGGCCAGGAACGTCGAGCCGCTCGTGCGCCCGTAAATGGTTACCGGATAGCCGGGCTGCAGCCGGATTCCCGTGGGGTTGATGATCGTGCCCTGATGCAGCGTCACGTTGTCGATGTAGCCGCGCACGTCGCGCACGTACATCGTATAGGCACCGTTGAAGCTCGAAACCGTCCCTTTGATCGTCTCGCCCTTGGCCACGGCGTAACTCGGCATCGTGTCTTGCGCGAGTCCGATCGTCGGTGTGCCAAGTATTGTGATGGAAGCAGCCACTGCGGGGAGGATACGCAGGGCCCGTTTGACCCAGCTCTTCATAACGGTATGAGTATACCCGGTGATGCTGAGAAATCGATCAAATGAGCTAGCGCTCTCAGGAATTGCTCGGCCTGGTGGCGTAGCCTTGGCGGCGATGCACATTCGTCCGACAAAAACGATCCTGCTCTGTGGGCTCGTCGTGCTGCTCGTGGCCGGGTGCGGCGGCGCACGCACGCGTCACCATCGCGGTGCCGGCACCGCCGGAGCTGTGAGCATTCCGACGGCGACAGCCGCGCCGGCCACGGTCAAACCGACCGCGCAGATTGCCGGCATCATCGCACCGTATCAGAACGTGTCGATCTCAAGTTCGCTCAGCGAGCCGACCGACGCCGTCAACGTCATTCAAGGCGACCGCGTACACAAGGGTGAGGTGCTGGCGGTTCTCGATACGACCGACCTTGTGGCTAACTATAACGCCGACGAGCGCAACGCGGCTTCGGCCGATGCGCGTGCGGTGCAGACGAAGTATCAGGCGCAGCTCAACCTCGGTCAGGGCACGAACAACGTCGACGCAGCACGCGCTGCGATGAACAACGCCAAGCTGGTCTACGACCAAGACAGCGCCCTCTATAGGAGCGGGTACGTCTCGGAATCCGCGCTTGAAGCGGCGCATGCAGCCTACGTGCAAGACCAGCAAAGCTATAACACCGCGGTCCTCAACGCGCAAGTCAATGGCAACGCTACGCAGGGCCTGCAGGCCGCGAGCGTTGCGTCGGCGATCGCCGACGCCCAATCGGCACATGCGCAAGCCGATCAGATCGAGGCCTCGATCGTCAAAGCCACGATCGTTTCACCAGTTGACGGTGTGGTGGTCAACCGTAACCTCAATCCGGGTGAGTACCCGGGATCGCGAACGATCTTCACCGTCCAGCAGCTCGATCCGGTCTACGCTGAGCTCAACGCGTCGTCGTCGAACGTGTTCACGATGCAACGCGGTGCACTCGTGCAACTTGCGGTCGCCGGTGTACCGAACGCGACGAGCTATCAGGGCCGCGTGAGCGCGGTGCTCGGACAGGTTCAGCCTGGATCGACGAACTTCACGGTCGAAGTCATCGCCGCGAATCCGGGCGATCGCCTGCAATCCGGTATGGCGGTGACGGGCACGATCAATCTTCCCGAGCTTAGCGGTACTGGGATTCCGACGGCCGCGTTCCTGGACGACTCGCACACCAGCATCATGATCGTCGACGAAAACGGCGATGCCAAACAGCAGAGCGTCAAAGAAGTCGGGAGCGACGGCAAGACGTCGATCGTCACCGGCATTGCCAACGGGACGAAGCTCGTCGCGAACGGTCAGCTGGGCGTCGCAGCCGGACAGCAAGTCGTCAACAACAATCCGTCGGGATCGCCCGGCGCCTCGCCGTCCCCCGGACCTTCGAAACAACCCTAATGTGGCTGACCCGGCTCTGCGTTCAGCGGCCGACGATCGTCTTCGTGATGCTCGCGCTGATCGCTGTCGTCGGCACCTTTGCCGTGCTGACGATCACGCAACAGCAGTTTCCGAACGTGGACGTTCCGGTGGTCGGTGTGCGCGCGAGCTATCCGGGCGGCTCGACCACGGAGATTCGCGATGCGATCGTACGGCCGCTGGAAGACGCGATCGCCGGCGCGCCAGACCTCTCCTACATTAATACGACGGTCCAACAGGGCCAAGCGTCGATCACCGCCAGCTTCGATCTCTCGTCGAACCAGACGACGGATCTGGTGCAGGTGCAGCGTCGCGTGATGATCGCGCAGTCGCAGCTGCCGAGTGACATGCCGGCGCCGACCGTCGGAACGTTCGACCCGGCGCAGGCAACCGTCCTTACGATCGGGTTGAGTTCAAGCGCGCTGAGCCCGGGCGCGATGTCAGCGATTGTCAGTAACGACATTGTGCCGGCGATGGAACAAGTCGACGGCGTCTCGAACGTGAACGCTAACGGCGCGGTCACGCCCGCGTTCGAGGTGCAGGTCAATCCGAATCTCCTCGCCTCGGCCGGATATACGCTCAGCGACGTCGTCAGCACGATTCAAAGCAACAACAATCGTGAGCCCGGTGGCATTGCCTATCTCCCGAATCACGAGACGACGATCGACGTGCGCGGCGATCTCACCACTGCACAATCGGTCGAGAACCTGCTGATCTCGGCGGCATCGTCGTACACGACGTCGTTTGGCAACGCGAGCTACAGCGAGCCGGTCGCAGCCGGCGTTCCGGGCGGCGTGTCGGCCGCATCCTCGAGCGAAACGGCCGGTGTAGCCGCCGGCAACGCGTCGAGCAGCGGTTCGCTTTCAAGCGCAGCCACGGCATCACCGGCCCCTGCGAGTTCGTCCTCATCGACGGCATCGACCAACGAAACGGTCGTCACCGCCGTGACGCCTCCGCCAATGCTCTCACTTCCAGCGCAGTCGACGCAGCCGTTGCCATCAAGCGTGCCGGCGCCCTACCAGTTTTCGGCGCCGCAATATGCTACGGCAAGTTCGTCATCGTCGAGCGCGAATGGCGGTGGCGGCGGTGGCGGTTATTCGGGCCCGTCGCTTTCCAACGTGAACCCCTGGACGTATGCTCCGCGCCAGATGCGGATGTCGGACGTCGCGAACGTCATCGATAGCTACGAGCCGCAGCGTCAATATAGCTACGTCGGCACGATTCCGACGATTTCGCTCAGCATCCAAAAGTCCACCGGCGCGAGCGAAGTCGTGGCGGCGGACAACGTGCTCAAAGCGCTACCGGGTATCGAAAAGCAGTATCCACAGATCCAGTTCCAGATCCTCAACAATCAAGCTGCGTACACCGAAGACCAGATCTTCGGCGTGGTGCGCACGCTCTCCGAAGCGATCTTCATCACCGCGATCGTGATGCTGTTCTTCCTGCGCTCGTGGCGCAACGCTATCGTGATCCTTGTCGCGATACCATCGTCACTGGGCGTGACGCTTGGATTGATGCGAGCCTTCAATTTCTCGATCGATACGATCTCGCTGCTTGCGATGACCCTAATCATCGGGATCTTGGTCGACGACTCGATCGTTGTCTTGGAAAACATCGAGCGCCACCACGCGAGTGGCGAAGAGCCCAGGGACGCCGCGATCAAGGGCCGCACCCAGATCGGTCCGGCTGCCATCGTCATCACCCTGGTTGACGTTGTCGTATTCCTGCCGATCGCGTTCTTGCCGGGGCAGGTCGGGCGTTTTCTCTCGGAATTTGCGCTAGTCGTCGTGACCGCGACGCTGACCTCGCTGTTTATCTCCTTTACTGTCACGCCATCGCTGGCCGGCAATTGGTCGTTGTTCTCGAAATGGAAGCCACCGAACATCGTCGATCGGTTCACGAATCTTTTCGAACGGACGCGTATGTGGTACGCGCATACGGCGTTGCCGTGGGCACTCGATCGGCCGCGTCTGGTCGTGATCGCCTCGTTTGGCGCGGTGTTCGCCGTGATGGCGCTCATCCCGTTGCACATCATCGGATTCGAGTTCATGCCGCCGGTAGATCGCGGCGAGGTCTTTGTCCAGCTTACGTACCCGACCGGTACGCCGCTCGCCTTCGTCAACCAAAAGATCAGCGCGTTGACCAGCGAGCTAGCGAAAATTCGCGACGTACAATCGCAGACCGCGCTTGCCGGCGGAACGCAAAGTGGATTCGGCGGCACCATAAATCAGGGCAGCGTCGGTCAGGTCCACGTCTTTCTGCAAGACGATCACACCGGCACGACCGATCAATGGGCGACGCGATTCGGCGCGATGGCGCGCAAACTCGCACCGGGCGCGCAAATTGTCTCAGTCGCGGCGACCGGCTTCGGTGGCGGCAGTACGCAGCAGATCGATTATCTCGTGACCTCGAACGACGACGCCCCGGAGAAGTACGTACCCAAAGTGATTGCGGCGCTTCAGAATACGCCCGGCGCCATTGCCGTCAATAGCTCGGCGCTGCAACTGGCCCCGCAAGTCGACATCGATTTCGACCGCGATCGCGCGCGCGCATTCAACATCAATATCGGGACGGCCGCTTCGGCGATTCGCGCCGCGTTCGGTGGCACGCTGGCCGCGCAGATCCAAACGTCGCATGGCATCAAGTACGTGCAAGTGCTCTACCCACGCAGCTACCAGACGTCGATTGCGATGCTGCTCGCACTACCGCTGCGCACCAGCGGTGGCTCGATCGTACACTTGGTCGATATTGCCAAGCTGGTCGAGGATCCGTCGGAAGCGCTAATGACCCGCACGAATCGCGAGACCGTCGTTCACGTGCAGGCAAATCTGGCTCCGGGTGTGGCGCTCTCGACCGTCCAGGATCAATTCATGAAGAACCTCGCGGCGCAGGGGCTGCCCAACACCGTTCAGGTCAAGCCGAATGTGGGTGGCAATCAGCAGAACCTTTCCGACACCGTCGTCGGCTTGGGCGCTGGGCTCTTGCTCTCGTTCCTGCTCGTGTACTTGCTCATGCTCGCGCTCTACAACAGCTATCGTCTGCCGTTCATCATCATGTTCGCCGTGCCGGTAGCGACGGTCGGGGCGCTGTTGTCGCTCGCGCTCACGCGTCTCAATCTCAATCTGTACTCGCTCATTGGGACCGTGCTGCTGGTCGGATTGGCTTCGAAGAACGGGATTTTGCTGGTGGACTTTGCGAACCATATGGTGGAGAACGGGATGGATCGGGTGAGCGCAATGATCGAGAGTGCGAAGGAACGCTTCCGGCCGATCATCATGACCACGTGCGCAATGATCGCCGGTATGACGCCGATCGCGCTTGCGCTGGATCCGGGCGGCGCGCAGCGACAGGCGCTCGGCGTCGTCGTCATCGGTGGCTTGATCAGTTCGCTCCTTTTGACGCTCGTACTGGTGCCCGTCATTTTCATGTGGCTTGGGCCGACCCCACCCCCGAAGGAGGCGGAAGCAGCATGAAATTTACCCGGCTCTTCGTCGAACGGCCGACCCTCGTTACCGTCTTCCTCGCACTGGTCATCATCGCGGGCACGATTTCCGGCTTCCGTCTGGTCAAACAGCAACTGCCTAACTACGATGTGCCGTCGATTCAAGTATTGCTCACCTACAATGGTGCGTCGACCACCGAGATGCGCGACGCGATCGTTCGCCCGCTCGAAGATCAAATCGCCGGTGCGCCCGACCTGAGTTACGTCGAGACCTCGATCGAGCCGGGCCAGGCCTCGATCGTCGCGGTTTTCTCGCTCAGCTCGGATGAGAACACCGACCTCGTGCAAGTGCAAGGGCGCGTGCAGAACTCGTTGCACCAGCTGCCCAACGACCTCCCGACGCCGCAGATCTCGATCTACAACCCGTCGGAAGCGGTAGTTGTCTCGCTGGCCGCCTCGTCGACGAGTTACTCGCTCGGGCAACTTTCGGCGATCGTCACCAATGACGTCGTACCCGCGATCGAGCAAGTGCCGGGCGTTTCGTACGTGCAAGAGAACGGCGACGTTACCGCGTCGATCCAAGTCAACGTCGACCCGCAGAAGATTTCGGCATCGGGCTTCACGCTCACCGACGTGATCAACGCAATCGCGAACAATAACGTGCGCGCGCCGGGCGGCATCGTCTACGAACCCAATCGCGAGACGAATCTCGACATTCGCGGCGACATCCAGGACGTGCCGACCGTTGGCAACCTGCTAGTCGGCAATTCGACCACCGCGACCACCAGCACCGGCGGCTCGTCGAGCGTCTATCCGTGGACGGCGACGTCGCGACTCTGGCGCATCTCCGATGTCGCCAACGTCCAAGATGCCTACGAGACGCAGCGCGTTTTTGCCTATACGAACGGCACGCCGGCGATCGAACTCGACGTGCAGAAGGCGGCCGGCTCGAGCGAAGTCACGGCGTCGAACGCGGTGATCGCACAATTGCCCAAGCTCGAACAGCAGTATCCGCAGATCAAGTTCTCGGTCCTCAACGTGCAGTCGACCTACACCCAGGACTTGCTCTCGGGCGTCACCCGCACGCTGATCGAAGGCATCATCATCACCGCGCTCGTGATGCTGTTCTTCCTGCGCTCGTGGCGTAAAGCCATCGTCGTGATGATCGCGGTTCCCGCGTCATTCCTGGTGACGCTCGCGGCAATGAACGTTCTGGGATTCACCCTCGATACCGTCTCGCTGCTCGGCATGACGCTGATGATCGGTATCTTGGTCGACGACTCGATCGTCGTGCTCGAGAACATTTCACGCCATCAAGAAGAAGGCGAGAATCCCAAGGAAGCCGCGATCAACGGCATCTCCGAGATCGGCATCGCCACGATCGTCATCACGCTCGTGATCGTGGTCGTCTTCCTTCCGCTTTCGTTCTTGCCGGGAACGGTCGGACTGTTCTTGCGCGAGTTCGGGCTGGTCGTCACGGTTGCGACGCTCACCTCGCTGTTCGTTTCTTTTGCAGTAACGCCGGCGCTCTCCGGACGCTGGGCGCTCTTTTCGCGCTGGCGTCCATGGGGCATCATCGATCGCTTCACCGAGTGGTTCGACGGCGTCCGCAACTGGTACGCGCAGACCGCGTTGACCTGGGGGCTCGAGAACCGCGCGCTGGTGGTCTGGGTTTCATTCGGCAGCCTCGTCGCGGCAATACTCCTGATTCCGCTCGGGATCGTGGGCTTCGAGTACTATCCGCCGGTGGATCGTGGTGAACTGTTCATCAACATCAACTATCCGACCGGCACGCCACTGGCCTCAGTGACGAACGCCCTGCGCCAGGCGGAACAGATCGTGCTCAAGGTGCCCGATTTGCAGTCGGAGACGTCCATCGCGGGCGCCTACGAGGGCGCGCTCACCGGCTACATCAACAACGGTGCGGTTGGGCAGATCCACATCTTCTTGAAGACGGGCCGACACAACTCGACGCAATACTGGTCGCAGCAGCTCGCGAGTCAAATTCAAGACGCGTTGCCTGGTGCGCAGATCACCGGCGTCCCGTCGACCGACCCGTCGGGCGGCATCTCGCAACCGATTGGTTATGTGATCGAGAGCGCGACCACCGATCCGACGGATGCCGCGAATCAGGCCTATGCCGCGCTGGTGAAGACACCGGGTGTGATCGACGCCACTACCTCGAACGCGCTGGAATCGCCGCAGATCGAAGTCAACTTCAATCGCAACGCCGCGCGGGCGCTCGACGCCAGCATCGGCACCGCATCGACGGCCGTGCGCGCCGCCTACGGCGGCTACACCGCGACGCAGTTTACCGGTCCTGACGGCCTCAAAGACGTTCAGGTGATCTACGAGCAGAAGGACCTTAATAATCTAACCGGCATCAAGTCGATCTTGATTCGAGCCAACAACGGCTCGATCATCACCGTCGGCGACATTGTCGATCTGCAGCAAACACCCGCGCCGCCCTTGATCATTCGACTCGAGCGGCGTAACGTGGTGCTCATCGGGGCCAACACTGCGCCGGGTGCGACGCTCTCGAACGTCATCCGCGACTACGAGAAACGCTTGCGCGCGCTGCACTTGCCGGCTGACATCACGGTCGCGCCGGTAGCCGGTGGTAACCAACAACAAGTCACCGACACCACGTATGAGATGAGCATCTCGCTGCTGCTCTCGATTCTGCTCGTGTACCTCTTGATGGTCGCGCTGTACAACGGCTACGTGACGCCGTTCATCGTGATGTTCACGGTGCCGGTCGCGGTGGTCGGTGCGCTCGGCGCGCTCGCGCTCACGCGGCAGACGCTCAACTTGTTCTCTTTGATCGGTTGCATCATGCTGGTCGGCCTGGTTGCGAAGAACGGCATCTTGCTCGTCGACT
>DATHMY010000051.1:0-10784 GCA_035486535.1 Candidatus Acidiferrum sp. | reverse complement strand
CCACCTCGCTCAGCGTCATACCGGCGGTGAAACTTGCAGCGGCGGTTGTCAGCAGTGTCCTCAACGGGCCTATAATTTGTCCAAACGTCTGTGCTCCAAACACTCCGGCGGCCACGTCGAGCCCACACTGGAGCCAGTTATTACTGTTGCCAGTACTTGATACGGCGACGCTTTGCGTCGTCGACGCCGTTTGAATGCAAAGCGTATTGCAATCCGTGTTACTAGCGATAATGTCGCCTCGACTATCAAGGATGTTGACGGTATAGCACTTTCTCGTACAGGTCTCGTCGAGGCCGAGCGTCCTATTCGAGGTCATCGGGCTGGTCTTGAACGCCTGGAGCTGACTGCGAAAGTTGCTTGCTCGCTGTATCGCGGCCGTGCTCATAGCCGGAAGCGTGAAGCCGGGTGATTGAAGTAGCGCTGCAGTCGCGCCTTGTAGACGCGCCAGCGACTTTTGGGTAACGTGGAAGGCTTTTTTTGCGCTTTTCGAGCCGGCAGTCTGCGGGTGCGCCGCTATGCCGAGATTGACGCCGCCGGATTGGGCCGGACCGCACGCGGTAAAGAGACCGGTTGGAGTTAGGGCCTCGGCCCGCTGAAAGACCGAATTAAAGCGTGAGATAGTTGGGCTGTTCCCCGTGCCGTACCATTGCGACGCCTTTATCTCCAATGGCATGGGTACAAACGTTTTCGTCTGCGCTTGCGTCGCCCAAAGGGCTCCGGATCTCGGGTCAATTGAATGACGAAGGATTTCCACACCGCGAAAAACCGTGGAGATGGAGGCATCCTGGTTGAGCGTGAGTTCGATTGCGTCGGTGCCGCTTCCAAACGCAATGGAATTGCCAGTGCGGCGCATTTGGATAACCGAACCCGAGCCCGAAGCGGCGAATGAAGATCCGCCATTCGGGTGCGGCATGAGGACCGATGCGCCACCGCTACAGCCCGCGACGAGTAATGAACTAGCCGTTGTTATAAAGTCACTGCGGTTAATTCTCATATGCTTGTTCCTTGACTCCGTCCCACATGCTAGGAATGTAAGGATGCAACTCGAACTAGCGTTCGCAAAGGATCGCTAGCCCTTGCACTTGATACCTTGGACAGGACCGGCTCCGGCCCTGCGGCCGCTAATAGTACAAATGCACTAGGTGTACAGCGGGCCTCGGGTCGTGTAGTATCTGCACATCAATCAACCGAGGACACAAGCATGCTAGAAATACCGATGGCCCTGGGGCGACCGACATGATCGAGCCACAGACGCTTCGCGTTCCTCCGGAAGTGATTCTGAAACACCTACAGGAAAACGTCGCGCCCTTGCTCGGAGTCCTTGTGACCGGACCAGTTGCCCTCGGGAAGGACGACAGCCGTTGCAGCCTTGATCTCTACGCGATCACGCTGGGACAAACGATCCGACGATCCTTTTATCACTGGGCCGAGATGGGAATCGATATTGATCTTTGGGTCGTAACTCCAGCCCATGTCGCGTCGCGTTTCAAAGCAAATATTTCCTTACTACGCTGCTTTGCTATCGGCAAAGTGCTTTTCGATACGGATGACATTCTCAGGAACCTTGTCTACGAAGCGCGCATTCGCTACAGCGTCGGTCCGAATGCTCAGACGAGCAATCAGGTTGCTCAACTGCGCCACAGAGTGACGAGAATCATGGACGACTGCATACGATTTCTCGAGACGAAGACGGGCAGTGAAGCGCAGTTCCTTATGCACACGATGCTTCTTTCTCTTCTGAAGATTCATTGCGCGCTGCAGCGAATGTGGTGCGATGATGAGCGGGAGCTTTTCGAAAATCTGCGCCTACGGAGTCCGGGGGTGTTCGCGCTGGCCGAAAAGTTTGCCGTCGCCGCCTCGACAGCTGCGTGGACTCAGGTCCTAAACGAGCTCGCCGAGGAAATACTCAAAAACGTCGGCGGGCCTCTAAAGTACTTTGACTGTGAGCTTTATAAGCAACCTACTGGTATCCATATGACGCCGCAAGATACCTGACGGCGTCATCGAATCCTCGCCCATCCCAACGCCAGCGAAGTGCACCATCTAGCGATGCGCCGCGCGTGTCTTTATTTCGTATGTTCGGATTTGCGAAGAACTTTCGGTCGCCTGCGATGCCATTTCCGGTAGCGCGCGGATTTGAAAATCCCCAGTGTTCGGGATGAAGCATGTCATCCAGGGACTTCGCGTCGGTCGGAAGCCTCAGCCA
This sequence comes from Candidatus Acidiferrum sp., assembly GCA_035486535.1. Taxonomy (GTDB): domain Bacteria; phylum Vulcanimicrobiota; class Vulcanimicrobiia; order Vulcanimicrobiales; family Vulcanimicrobiaceae; genus Aquilonibacter. Next base: position 8,578 of record DATHMY010000051.1, on the reverse strand, counting down.
AGCCGTGACGTGCTCGAGCGTTCGATCAGGAGCATTTACAAAGTCTTCCCCGCGAACGCGGATATGCCGGTCCGGGTCGATCCGTGAAACGAAAGAGTCGATAGTCGTATGCCGCCTTAACCAACAACGCTGTGGGTCGACAATGCCAGTTTCCATATCCATCGCGTCAAAAAAAAGTGAATCGGGGTGCTGCAATGCGCGTAACGTTACGATTGGAGGAAAAGAGTCAAGACGCGATCTCAGCGTATCGAGAAGTGATGTTCCATACGATAACGGATGGCGCGTGAGGTGGATGTACCTTGCGCGCCCCTCAAAGGAACGATCGATGCGTTCTAGATTTGCGAGAGTTGTTGTCATTGCCGGTGATTTCTCCACTATTATTCGAGGCAACGCTTGTCGTCGCAATTCGTCGAAGACCGAGAGGGTCGACTCATTTCGGCGCGCCGCTAGCCATTCAGACACCTTCCTCTGCGCGTTTTCGGATTGTTCGCCGAAGATAAGCTCCTGCACCGCGTAGATTAGTCCCACGTCGAAGAGACCAGCGTTGAGGTCACGAGTATATTCGGCCATTGACTCGCGAGCTAGCAGACATGTTTCGGGAAGGGCGCACAATGATGGGTGCCGCCCCAACATGGCCGACACCACGGTGCTGAAGGAACGCCCGGGCGATAAGATGAGAACAGGTGGCGGAAGCGCAGATGCGTCGGGAGCGCTCATGCCGTCCTTTTCGGGGCCAAGCCGAGGATTCCGGCAGTTTCGATCGTGTGTGCCGCGCGCAACAGGACGATAGCCACAGTGGAGCATAACTCGCGCTTCATGGCATCCGCATTGCGTCTCGCCGCGACGGTGATCCTCGTGCGCACAGAAGCCGCGCAAACGCAGGTGCTTATGCTGCGTCGCAGCGCGGCTAGCCCGTTCATGCCGGGTGCATTCGTGTTCCCGGGTGGCGCGGTCGACAGCGCGGATTACGAACGCGGTCACGCCGCGGGATGGGACGACGCGCGCATCGCGGCAGAGTTTCGCGCCACCCTGCCGCGCGAACTCGCCGTCGATCAGCCCGCAGTCAGCGCACGCGATGCGCACGCGCTCGTGCATGCTGCCGTGCGCGAACTCGACGAGGAAGCCAGCATCGCGCTCGACCCGGCATCGCTGCACTTATTCTCGCACTGGATCACGCCGGCGACCGAACCGCGCCGATACGATACGCACTTCTTCACCGCGCAGGCGCCGGCGGGAGCGCGCGGGACCGCCGATAGCGTTGAAACACACGACGCTGCCTGGATCTCACCCGCCGACGCCCTCGCCGCGCATCGGCGTGGCGAGATGCATCTCGTTTTCCCGACGATCAAGCATCTCGAACGCCTCGCCGCGTTCAACAGCGTCGATGCACTGCTTGCCTTCACGCGCGAAAAGCCGATCGTTACGATCATGCCCGATCGGGGCCCATCGGAAGGTGTCACCTTACCGCGAGCGCTAGAGGGCCAATGGTGAGTCGCATCGCGCTAGTCCGCGCCCCCAATCCGTCGCCAATGACGTTGTCCGGAACGAACTCCTACGTGATCGATGCCGGCGGCGGCGAAGCCATCGTGGTCGATCCTGGCCCGGTGATCGACCGTCATCTCGATGCGCTAATCGCTAACGCGAGTGAACGAGGACTAAACATTTCCACGATTGCGGTAACGCACGGCCATCCCGATCACGCGCCCGCGGCAGCGCCGCTGGCTGCGCGAACCGGCGCGAGCGTGTGGGTGCACCCTAACTCCAATGTTCCGCACGATCGCACGTTCGAGCTGAACGGCGAGCTACGCGCGGGCGCTACGGCATTGCGCGTCATCGATGCACCGGGTCATACCTTCGAACATGTAGCGCTCTACGACCAGCAAGAACATGCGCTCTTCACCGGCGACGTGATTCTGGGCGAAGGTACGGTTGTGATTGCGCCGCCGGGCGGTGCAATGCGTCCGTATCAGCGCACGTTGCAGCGCTTGCGCGACGAGTTTCCCAACGCCGTGCGAATCTATGGCGGCCACGGACCGATCGTCGAAGACGCGCGAGCCAAGATCGACGAATACATCGAGCATCGAAAAGCTCGCGAGGCCGAACTGCTCGCGGTGCTGGCGCGCGGGCCGATGACGATTCCGCAACTGGTAATCGCCATCTACGGCACACACCGCCCAATGCTTTGGCCGGCGATGGCGCGCCAGATCCTTGCGTACCTCTTGGCACTAACCGAGGAAGGTACCGTCGTCGCTCACGCTCTCAACCGCCCCATGACCGAACAGGAAAACACGATCCTCAATCCGTCGTGGGAGTCGATCGTCGGCGCCGAACACGCACCGGTCATCGCGGCCGAACTCGGAGCGATGCTCAAGCTCGATACGCTGTACGAATACCGTCTTACGAGATAGTCAGTACGACTTTGCCGAATTGGTCGCTGCGCGCAATACGCTGCGCTGCCTCCACCGCGTCGTCCATCGGATAGGTGCGATCGATCGCCGGATAGATTTCGTGCTGGTTCACAAGCTCGAGCATGTCGCGAAAATCTTGTGGACTGCCCATCGACGTACCGCGAATGTCGATGTGGTTCCAAAAGACGGGGAACAGGCGAATCGTCGCTTCAAGGCGCGTGCCGCCGTAGAGGACAAGACGGCCACCCGGACGCACGACGGAGAGCGCTTTGTTCAGCGTATCGCCGCCGGATGAGTCGACGACGAGATCGACCTCACCGCGTTTGAGTCCTTTCTGCCAATCGGGATTCTGCGCATAGTCGATCGTGACGTCGGCGCCCAGCGCACGCGCGCGTTCGAGCTTCTCTTCGCTTCCGGAGGTCACGATGGTGCGCGCTCCGGCCGCCTTCGCAAAGAGCAGTACGAAGGTCTGTACGCCGCCGCCGATGCCGGGAATCAGCACCGTCTCACCGGCCCGGACTTCACCGCGCGTAAAGAGCGCGCGATAAGCCGTGAGCCCGGCAAGCGGAAGTGCTGCCGCTTGTTCCATTGAGAGGTGCGTCGGCTTGGGATAGATGTTTGTCCGCGGAACCGCGACGTATTGAGCAAAGGTGCCGTCGTGCGGCATGCCGAGAATCGATGCGCCTTCCGCCCAGAGCTTGGGATCGCTGCCCCAGCCGAGCATCGGGTCGATGACGACCTCGCTTTCGGTATCTTCATATACGCCGGCGCCGTCGGAACCAAGCGTACGCGGCAACGCGATACCCGGATAACGACCCTCGGTAATGAAGACGTCGCGACGATTGAACGCCGCGGCCCGCACGCGTACGAGTATCTCGCCCTGGGCGGGAACCGGCAGTTCGATCTCGTCGACGCGCAGGTTTTGGGGTCCACCGACCTCGTGCAATCGCACGGCTTTCATCGTCGCACTCATTGCTGCGTGATTGTGTCCCAAACCGGCAAAATCTTGCTATACACGATAAGGCTGCCATAAGCTCGGGCGGCGAACATGAAACAGATGCATCTCCCGAACGTTCGTCATCGTGCGCTCGCCGTTTTGGCATTACTTGCTGCTCTCGCCGCCTGTGGTGGAGGAGGCGGGGGAAGCACGCTTCCTTCCGCACCACAATCGACGCCGCAATCGACGCCGACGTCAAGCGTCCCGACGTCACAGGCCCTGACGACGATTTCTTCGGGTGGCAACTCGGCGGTACTGTCGGTCACGGCCAGCACGACGGTCACGGCGTCGGCAGATTCCGGCGCGCCGAGCGGCACATCGCCGCTGCTGCGGCGGCGCAACACCGCGGCGGTGGGAACGCCGATCTTTTATTTCACCATGAGTTCGGCGAATCAGAGCGCGTTCTCGCTGCTTGCGATAAGCTCGACGTTTACCCTCGCATCGGCACCGGCCGCGCCGGTTTATCTCGCCTATTGGAATAACAGCGAGTGGGATAATGTCTCGGATACGGCCGCCAGCATCAACGGCTCATCGGTAACAGTTGCCGACACGAACCTGAACATCAGCTCAACATCCGGCAGTATCTACTTCGTGCTGTATTCGGGCGCGCCGCTACCGACAGCATCGCCTGGTGCTTCCCCAAGCGTGCAGCCGAGCACATCGCCGACGACATCAGCGACAAGTTCGCCAACCGCATCAGCGACGGCCTCGCCGACGAGCGCTGCAGTGAATCCCTGCTTGCAGACACCGAATCCGAACTATCAAGGCGGCGGCGTGTCAAACGCTCCGTCTGGATTCTTCTCTGCACTCGAAGCCTCGAAGCAAGCCTGCATCAGTGTCTACACGCCCTCGGGCCAAATAATGAGTGCGATAGAGACTGCCGCGAGGAACGGCTCCGCGGTTACGGTGATCTTCCCCGCCGAAGAGTACCCCAGCGAAGCATCCAATGCATCGACGCTCGCAGGCGACGGCGTACACGTCGTGTGGCTGCAAGACACCCAGAGCCCCGAGTACACGATATCCGCAACGCCTTCGGCCCAGTATATAACCGATTCGTACTTGCCGATCCACGCCAAGTTCGCGCTGGTCGACGGCGTCGCGTACCTGGACGGCCACAATTGGTTCGAATCGAACCCAACCGACGTCATCCTCCAGGACCAAAACGCCGCTGACTACAGCGCAATCCAAACCGATCTCACCACGTTCCCCTCAGCGCCGCCAACGGTAACCGGCAGCAATTACATCTTCACGACCGATAAGTACAACTCGCTGAACGAAGAAGCGAGCGTTCTCAACGCCGCCGGGGTGAGCAGCGGTTACACCGTCGACTTCATCAGCGAGAGTTTCTTGGATTACGGCAACGCCGCACCGGAGAGCGTCTTCAGCGCGTTGCTCGCCGCAGCCCAGGCCGGCGCGACGGTGAACGTCATCGTCGAGGGCACGGTCACCAGCAGCTACGAAGCCTGCGCACTTTCGATCCTCGCGTATAACCACGTGAACACGTACGTTCAAAGCGCGGGCGGAAGCGAGAAGGTTCTTTTGGTCTTGAACGGGTCCACGGCAACCAGCGCGTGGATGGGTTCCTCGAACATGACTGACTACGACTACATCGATTGGGGCATGACGATCCCGACGAGCAATACCTCGGTCATCGCGGCGCTGCAGACCAATTACGCAACCGAGCTGGGCGAAGCCGTAGCATCGCCTGCGCCGGCCGCCTCACCCACCTGCTCGCCCTAAGAAGAGGGTCCACATCGGCGCACGAACCTTCCGGCATGAACAAAGGGACAGTTCGAGCATTTTTCAAGGGCCTAGCCCAGATGCAACGTGGGTACACGCTTGAGGTTGGGCCGGTGCGAGCGACCGGCGTGCCGGCGATCCTCCTTGGCGTCTGCGGGATCGTCGCCGCCAGCGGCGTCGCGGCGTTTCTCGCGCGGAGCGCGACGCGGCTGCCCGAAACCCTGAGCGAGGCCAAAGGGTTGGCACAGACGTTACGCGGCGACCGGCCACGCTTAAACCCGTAGAGTAGAAGGATGATCGATAACGATTCGCTTGCGGCGCTGATCCGCCGCGATCTGCCCGATGCGCAGGTCGAGATCGTCGACCGGACCGGGACGATGGATCACTTCAACGTGACCGTCCGTTCGGGCGCGTTCGCGGGGCGCACGCTCATCGAACAACATCAACTGGTCTACGGCGCGCTGCGCGCCGCGCTCAAAGACGGTCGCGTGCACGCGGTCGAACTCAAAACCCTCGTCAGTGAAGGCGCATAAACGATGTCGGAACGTTTGCAAACAGAAATCGCTGCGGAGATCGCGGCCAACAAGATCCTCGTCTACGGTAAAGGCACCAAGACGGCGCCGCGCTGCGGGTTTACGCTCGAGACGATCCAGTTTTTCGATCACTTCGGGTATCCGTTTGAAGTGGTCGACGTGCTCGAGAATATGGAAAAGCGTGAAGTGTTGGCCGAGATGACCAACTGGCCGACGCTACCGAAGGTCTTCATCGACGGCAAGTTTTACGGCGACACCGATATTCTGGGGCCGATGGCACAGAACGGCGAGTTGCAGACCGTTCTGCGTGACGCGTTCGGCAGCGAGCCGCAAGCTAAGACCACCATCAACCTGCGATAGTCGTGGCCCACACGACGATCGTCGACGCGGCGAGCGTTGCGGCGCATCTCGATGATGCCGGCTGGGTGGTCATCGATTGTCGGCATGCACTCAACGACTTCGCGAGCGGTCGCCGTTTGTACGATGAGGCGCACATTCCCGGCGCGTTCTTCGCCGACGCCGAAAGCGATCTCGCCGGACCGCACAGCGGCACCAACGGGCGCCACCCCTTACCGGATCCGCAAGTGTTCGCCGCATTTCTGCGCGGCATCGGGGTGAACGACACTACGCAAATCGTTGCCTACGACGCGGGCGGGGACATGTTTGCCGCGCGATTGTGGTTCTTATGCCGCTGGATCGGACATGACGCATGCGCCGTGCTCGACGGCGGTCTTGCGGGATGGATCACCGATGGTTTGCCCGTCACGCAAGCGCCGCCGAAACCGCGCGCCGGCTCTGTGCACGCGCATCTCCGGCCGGAGCTTCTCGTCGATGCCGACTACGTGTTGACGCACCTCGACGATCGCGCGATGCAATTGCTCGACGCGCGCGCCGCCGATCGTTTCGCCGGCCGCAACGAAACCGTCGATCCGGTCGCCGGACATATCCCTGGCGCGCGCAATCGCTTCTTTAAAGAAAACTTCACCGATGACGGACACTTTCGGCCGGGGCAGCAATTACGCGCCGCGTTCGAAGCCTACGGTCCGAGCGACGCGATCGTGCACCAATGCGGCTCCGGCGTCTCGGGCGCGTTGAACCTGCTCGCGATGGAAATCGCCGGTTTGCGCGGTGCCCGTCTCTATGCCGGTTCGTGGAGCGAGTGGATCGCCGATCCGTCGCGCCCGCGTGCTATCGGGGATTCGTAGCTACGGCGTCGGCGACGGAGTCGGCGATGATGTTGGCGATGGCGAAGGCGGTGGCGACGGGTGCGGCGGTAAGTCGTGCTCGATCTGCGGCATCGCACAGGCCGTATATTCGGTAAGCGTCAGCGCAACGTTCGCGCACCAAAACGAACGCCACGTCATGTCGGTAATTGGTGCGATACCGTCGCCGCTCTGGTAGTACTCTTCGAAACGATGGCGCACGCGGTCGTCGTCGAAGATCGCTTGCTGGACCCGCGACAGGTCGGCGGCATTGATCGGTCCGGTGCCGTAGACGCTGTCGAAATCATATTCCCGATGCCACAGCCAATCGTCTTTGCTCTTGGTGAGAATGAAGACTTGCTCGTCGTCGACTTGCGCGGTGGCTGCGTCGACGTCGAGCACGGTAAACGCGGGCGCATTACCAAAGAGCGGGCTTACCGCCGGCACGACGAGCATCGGCGCGCGCGGCGTACTCGGATCCGGCCCGATCGCGCGAAAACTATTCATGTGCGTGTGACCGGCGATCGACATCACCACCGTCGAGCTCGAATCGAGCGCGGTGAGTAGCGCGTCGTTGAAGGGGCCGGTCAGGAATGGTGTCGGCGCCGATCCGACCGGCGCATGCAGCGTGGCATAGACATCGACGCCGGGCGGCATGTGCGCGATCACCCAGACCGGCGTTCCTGGCGCGATCGCCGCTTGCGTCGACTGCAACCAGCGCAACTCGTCGCCGCCTGGATCCGCCTTCGGATCGCCGCACGCGTTCTTGTAGTTTGGCGACCAAAGAACATCGTTGAGCACGATCGCCTGTGCGCCGCCCGCCGGCAGCGCAAGCGTGTAGTAGCCGCCGGTCGAAAACTGCGCGATGAACGCGTTGGGATCGGACGCACCGGACGATCCGGCCCACGCCGCCGCCATGTGCGCGAGAAAGGCGTCATGCGGCGTGCTTTGATAGTCTCCGCACGCGTTGTCGTTGTTCCCAATAACCGGCAAGAGGTGGGCGCGCGGAAAGGCGGCCTGCAGCTCCCAGGCGAGAAACGCAATCGTTTTGTCGACGAAGGCGGCATAGGCTGCGGCATCGTGCACCTTCGCCGTGCGCTCGAACTTGGCGCGAAAATCGTGCGCGAGGAGATCGCCGGCGACGATCACGATATGTGGATCGGGCACAGCGTTACGCGCGCCGTCGAGGGTCGATTCGAGCAGGGCGTCGTTCGTATCGCTGCCGCGTCCCGACGGCGCCGTGACGTCGCCGGTGGCGAAGATCGCGCGCCAGCGTTCGGGCGGTGCAGCGGCAAGGCGATCGACCAAATGCGGTTGCGTAAACGGATCGAAGTGCAGATCGCTCAGGACAATCCATGGTTGCGATGCGGCGGCGAGGATGGGCGCGGGCGCGACGAGGAGAGTTGCGACAGCGAGCGCAAACGCGAGAACGAACCGGAACATGACCGTACGCTTTTCACAGAGGTGAAGTCCATGTCCCGCTACTGGCTCTTCAAGAGCGAACCGGACGCTTATGGTTTCGAACAGTTGCGCAAAGATCGCACCACGCCGTGGAGCGGCGTGCGTAACTTTCAGGCGCGAAACAACATGATGGAGATGGTGGTCGGGGATCTCGGCTTCTTCTACCATTCGAGCATCGCCGAACCGGCGGCTGTCGGCATCGTCAAGGTCGTAAAGGCGGCATACCCCGACAAGACC
>DATHMY010000050.1:0-2296 GCA_035486535.1 Candidatus Acidiferrum sp. | reverse complement strand
GCTCACCCCGTCGAGCGCCATGCGGTAGATGCCGATAACATCGTCGATGTGGATCCATGAGATCCACTGCCGCCCACTGCCGATCACGCCACCCAGACCGAGACGGAAGGGTTGGAGCATCGCCGCGAGCGCGCCGCCGTCGCTTCCGAGTACGACGCCGGTGCGCACGATTGCGACGTGCATATCCAGCTGCGCGGCCCGCAGCGCTTCGAGCTCCCACGCCGCGCACAGCTCGCCGAGAAAGTCGTCACCATGCGGGCTCGTCTCAACGTACGTCGCGGTCTCGCTGGGCGGATAGTAGCCGACCGCCGAGGCGCTGATGTAGATCGACGGCCGTTTCGTCTGGCCGGCAAGTGCGTCGACCAATGCTCGCGTGCCGCCGACACGACTGCTGTAGATACCCCGTTTCGCCGCCGGCGACCAGCGTTGGGAAATGCTTTCCCCGGCGAGATTGATCACGGCGTCGCACGATGCAATCGCTTGCGCGGCCGCACTTGGCGCGCGAAGGGACGTGGTCACTACCTCGTCGCCACGCGCGGTCAGCGCGGCACGCAGATGGCGGCCGATGAAGCCTGAGCCACCCACGAGGCCGACGCGCATGCTTAATGCCGGACGGTCGCTGCCGCGATCGCGCTTGAGATATCGTCGAGTTCGTGGACCGTGCGGCCAACTGCGGCCGAGATCGCCGCCTCGCCGCCTCGCGCAAGTGCGTCGCTCATCATGGGCAACGGAACCGCAGCGTAGCCGCTGCGACCATAGGTGAGCTTATTGAGCCGGCGGACGATTCCCATTTCGGCGTTGCCGTCGATCCCGCGATGATCGGCTACGCTTGCGCGATACTCATAGCGCTTGATCGCGGAAAACAGCGGTGAAAAATCGCGGCGGTATTGCGTTCCAGCCAAGGTCTGGGCATCCGACCGTAACGTGCCCGCATAGGGCGTAAGGTGGTACGGTACGGTGCCACTGGCCATGCGCATCGTCAGGAGTGCGACGAGCTGCGCGACCGCGCGATGGTTCACAAATCCAGGATCGGCTTGCGTCATCGCATAGTTCAAGTCATCAAAGCCCGAGTGATAAACGCCGAAGATACCGTGAAAGCCGACTTGCATGATCGGCACACCCAGGTTGTAGAGAAACGGCTCGAAATCCGAGCCCCCGCCGGGCCCGCGAATCGCGGTTCCACCCGGCTGCGCTTCCCAGCGCTCGAAGAGCCGTTGCGCCGGCGATGCGGGATCGGAGATCCGTTCGGTTGCCGGAATGATCGTGTCGCGCAGCGCGTCGACGGCGCTCGCGCCAAAGGACTGCCCGGTCGTGACCTCGTCTTCGTTGATGTAGGCGATGCAGCCGCTCTCGAGTTCCGCTTGATGCATGCGCACGTAGGCGTTGGAACCGACCTCACCGATCTCTTCGCCGTCAAAACCGACGACGACGATCGAGAAGTAGGGACGCCAACCGCTGCGGTAGAGAAAGCCGAGCGCGCGGGCGGCTTGCAACACCACCGACGTGCCCGACCCGTTGTCGGTGACGCCGTAGACCCACGCGTCACGGTGGCCGCCGATCACCACGCTGTGCGTCGGGTCGATGCCCGGCAGCACGCCGACCGTGTTCCAGAGCTTAGCATTGCGATCGAGATCCATCTGCACGGTGAGCCGAAACGGCACGCTGCTCATACCGTTATTGATCGTGGCTAAAACGCGCTGCGCGTTGAGCGCATTGATCGGCAGCGTGGGAATGGTGATCTCGCCTTGATTCAATGAGCCGCGCTGCACCGACCCGAGCGGGCGATACGGTCCGTCGGGATAGGCTGGGCCATGTCGCGAGCCGTCCGCATCGCCCGGGTCGGAGAAGAAGATGACGCCGGCCGCGCCGCGGTCCTGCGCGCGTTTCGCCAGCGCGCCACGAAACTCGCGGCCGTAGCGAATCAACGCGATGCGGGTGCGTATGTCGATGCCGCGCGCAGCGAGTGCTTCATAGTCGGCGGTCAGGCCATGTCCGGCATCAACGACGTTGGCGCTAACGACCCCGCTTCCGCTCCATGCGTTAAACGGTGGCCCCGCATCGCGACGCGTTCCGTCGGCATCGGCGGGAATCGGGACTTCGCCGAGTTTGTATTTGATCCAATGCGGATATTGGAATTCTTCCAGGCCCAGGAAGCGCGAAAATGGCACGTCGTGTGTGAAGACCTCATTGGTCGCATTAAATCCCGCCGCCGCGAGTTCGCCGCGCATCCATTGCGCGATGTGGTAATCGCCGGGCGTGCCGGCGTAATGTGATTCTGCATTGATTCGCGTCGAAT
>DATHMY010000049.1:0-2881 GCA_035486535.1 Candidatus Acidiferrum sp. | reverse complement strand
GCGTTGAGATCGAGCGCGACTTGATCCAACGCGCGCGTGCGGCACTCGACGAACAAGGATACCGGCGAGTGACGCTCATGCATGCCGAAGAGCTTGCGAAGGTTCAGCGCGTTTTCGAGCGGATCATCGTGACCGCGCGCTCTAACGACATCCCGCCGGACTGGTGGCGTCTGCTAGCACCGGGCGGGCGGATCGTCGTGCCGCTCGACATTGGGTACGGGGGCGAGCGCGCGATCGGCTTCCTGCGCGATGGCGATCGCTTGCGCAGCATCGGCTCGTACGCGTGCGCATTCGTCGAATTGCGCGGTGGGACAGATCAGATTGACCCAGCAATGTTCTTTCGAACCCGCGGTGCTCGCTACGAACGAGAGCCGGGCGCGACAACGCCGCTCGACATTATTGCAGTCGAGCGGCTCAATGCCGATGCGTCGCTATTGGAGGGCGCCGATGCCGTCGTTGCGCGTCCGCATACGATGTTTGCGCTTACGCGGGCTTTTTGAAATAGTCCGCGTTGATCGCGACGAAATTCTGCCACTTTTCGGGGATGTCGGAGTCGGCGAAGATAGCCTCAACCGGGCACGCCGAAACGCAGGCTCCGCAGTCGATGCACACTTCGGGGTCGATGAAGAGCATCTCGTCGCTGTCGCTGCCGTGGATGCAATCCACCGGGCAGACGTCAACGCACGATTTGTCCTTGGTTCCGATGCACGGCTCGGTGATGATATACGCCATAACAGCCGGATATTTGGCAACCCCCGGAGCCGGCGCCTGCTATACGGTCGAGCGCCGTCCCGAGAGTGCACGCATGAGCCAGAGTAGCACCACCGCGCCGATGACCGCGCACACGAAGCTGCCGAGATTGAAGCCCGTGACTCCGACGTGCCCGAAGAGCGAAAAGAGCCAGCCGCCGATGAACGCTCCGACAATTCCGACAACCAGGTCGCCGAGAATGCCGCCAGGGCCCTCGCCCGGAACGATCCAGCGCGCCACGAAGCCGACGATGATACCGAAGACGATCCAGAGTAAAATGCCCATTGCTTGTCTCCCTTGTACTTTCACAGGTTCCCCTAGGCACGCATTACGAAACCCTACTGGGCCTCGTTAGGAACAACATGATGAAGACACTCGCCCTGGTTGCCATGCTGCTCGTTGCAACGATCGCCGCAGCTCCGGCCGCAACCACTACGCATATCACGGTCAGCGGAGAAGGCACGGTCGCGGTGATGCCCGACCAAGCCACGGTACGCGGTTCTGTGGTGACCAATGCGGATAGTGCCGAGAACGCCGTTTCGCAAAACAATACGATTTACGCCCATCTCGTCGATGCCGCCGTTGCAGCCGGTGTTGCGCGCGACGATATCACACTTGCGTATTACAACATCAACTACATTCCGCGCCCGAGGCCCGCGCCGGGTGAGGTTGCACCGAGCGGACAGTTCGGCTATATCGTTTCCCGCTCGTTCGACGTGAAAGTGCGTAGCGTTGCAAAGGCCGGTACGGTCGTCGACGCGCTCACCAAAGCGGGTGTCACCAATGTCGAAAGCGTGAGCTTCGGCGTTGCCGATTCATCGCGCGCCCGCTCTACCGCCACGGCCAAGGCGATGGCGGACGCGCGCGAAAAGGCCGGGGAGATCGCGCGCGCCGCCGGGCTTCACATTGTCGGCATCGAGGAGATCTCAAACGGTGGAGCAGTTCGATTCCCGGCTCCGATGATGAAGACGATGGCGGTGAACGAGGCCGCACCGACCGTCTTTGACGCCGGGAACGTCAACGTGACGGCCGATTTGACGGTCGTTTTCCTCGCGCAGCCCTGACCGTGCGAAACGAAATGGGGCGTGGAGGGTACAGGAAGGCATGAACACCACCTGCGAGTCTTGCGGCCGAAGGCCGTCCACGATGGTCGTCGGGCGGCGCGCGCTCTGCACCACCTGCGCGCAACGTAGCGCTGCGACCGGCGCCCTCCCGTACCTCGGCGCGGCGCTTGCCGCCGCCGGATTGATCGCGGGCGGCGCCATGCTCATCGAGAACCGCGACGAGATTTCGCGCCGGTTAACGATCACCGGTGGTACGCCCACGTTGCAGTCGTTCTCTCGCGATCTCACCGAACTCGCGCGCGCGGGCAAACTCGATCCCGTGATTGGACGCGAGGACGAGATCGAACGCCTGGTCTCGATTCTGGCGCGGCGCAGCAAGAACAACCCGGTGCTCGTCGGTGAGCCGGGCGTCGGCAAGACCGCGATCGTCGAAGGGCTCGCGCAGCGCATCGTTGCCGGCAACGTGCCGTCGTCGCTGCGCAACAAACGGGTGCTTGCGCTGGCGCTCGGGCCGCTGGTGGCCGGAACGAAGTATCGCGGCGAATTCGAAAGCCGCGTCAAACGCATTCTCGACGAAGTCAAGCGCAGCGCGCGCGACGTCGTGCTCTTCATCGACGAGCTGCACACGCTGGTCGGCGCTGGTGCCGCCGAAGGTGCGCTCGACCTGTCGTCGATGATCAAGCCGGAACTGGCGCGCGGCGACCTGCAGTGCATCGGCGCGACGACCTTCGATGAGTACCGCAAATATATCGAATCCGATGCGGCACTCGAACGCCGCTTCCAGCCGGTGATGGTGGACGAGCCGACGATCGACGCTACGATCGCGATCCTGCGCGGCTTGAGCGCGCGCTATGCAGAACATCACAAAGTCACGATTACGCCCGAGGCCGTCGACGCGGCCGCCAATCTCTCCGCGCGCTACATCGCCGACCGTTTCTTGCCCGACAAGGCCATCGATCTGATCGACGAGGCTGCGGCCAATGTCGCGCTCACCAACAAGGGCGCGATAGATCACCCTGCCGTGACCGCCGAGCACGTGGCCGCCGTGGTGACCAAGTGGACCGGCA
>DATHMY010000048.1:0-7251 GCA_035486535.1 Candidatus Acidiferrum sp. | reverse complement strand
CCGGTCGATCGAAAGGCCGCGGGCCATGCTCTCTACGAGAAGCAATCCGCGGCCGCCTTCGGATAAATCTTCCGGACGCGAGAGCGCGTGCACGATCGGCGCCCCTTCGTCGCAGACGTGCAAAAACGCAACGTTGTCCTCGATCTCGAGCGTGATCTCTGCCATGCCCGGCGTGTGGCGCGCAACGTTGCCTACCAATTCACCGAAGATCAGTTCGGGGGCGGAGAGGTCGGTGCCATCAGGAGCAAATTCGCCCAAACGCCAGAGAAATGCGCGCTTTGCACGGCGCGCCGCGGATGCGCTGCGCGCATCGATCGTCCACGTTCGCGTCGCATTTGCGCGCGCGAAACCGACGTCGGTAACGCCGATGAAGAGCACCGCCGCGTCGTCGAGCTGTGCGCGACCTTCGAGGACATCGCGCTGAATTGCTTGCGCAATGTTTTCGGTCGCGCTGTAGTATTGCCGGTTCACCACTTCAACCAGGCGTTGCACGCCGGCGTCATAGTCGTACTCGGCGCGCCGTCCGCTCTCAACCAGGCCGTCGGTGAAGAGCACGATCGCCGAGCCTGCGTCGAGGGTGAGCGAATACTGGCGATACTCGACGTTGCGCTGTGCGCCCATGATGAGACCGCCGCCGGGAATCTGCTCGACGACGCCGCGCGCCTGTACCGTTATCGGCAGCGGATGACCCGCCGATGCGTAGAGCAACAGTCCGGTATTGAGGGAGAGTTCGCCGTAGAACAGGGTCGCTAGCGGTCCGCCGTCTTCATATATTGCGCGATTGACCGCCCGGAGCACGTCGACCGGAGCGTCGTACAGCCGGGCCGCCATGCGCACGGATTGCCGAATCTGCGCCATCATGCTCGACGCCTGCAGTCCGTGCCCGGCAACGTCGCCCACGCTTATGCCCAAGCGCCCATCGTTGAGCGTAAAGACGTCGTACCAGTCACCACCGACGTCGGCATTTTCCGTTGACGGCGTGTACGAGGCGTCGATGCGCACACCGGGCACGCTCGGCAACGTTTGCGGAAGCAATGCCTGTTGTAAGACGGCGACGTTATTGTGCTCTTGCTGCAATTGTTCGAGCAAACCGCGATACTCGCGTTCGGCAACCGCAAGTTCGTCGCCGCCGGGCAGAGGATCGGGATCCCGCCCGGCTCGCAGCGCTTGCGCATTGCGACGTAAGTGTCGAGCGCGCTGCCAGACATGCGCGCCAAATCCCGCCGCGAGCAGCAAGAACAGCACGACGCCGGCGAGCAACGTGATTAAAATGATCGTTGAGAAACGGTTGAGGTAGTTGCTAGCCGCGCGCAGCGCCTTGAGGGCGAGAATGCGTTCGGACTTGTCGACGTCGCGCTTGGAGAGGTTGAGTCGCGACGCCAACGCCGCTGTGGATGGAGCCGTTTCCATGGCGCGCATCGTGCGCGTGTCGTTGTGGCGCTCGGCAGCGAGGAACGTCTGCAGAAAGCGATCGGCGCTGGCGACGGTGCTGATGTAGATTTGCGCCTCGTGCTGTTCGCTGGGCGCCGCATCGGCAGCGGCAAGCAACGCGGCCGATTGCTGACTCACCGCTTGTGAGGCGCGCGCGAACGCCGCCACACCTTGCGCGTCGTCGCTGCGCCGATAGGTCGTCACGACGCGGTTTTCCTCGGTCAAGGCGTTCGCCACGCGATCGTTGGCTTCGATGACCTGCTGGGTGTGATTGGCCCAAAAAGCCGTTTCGGCGGTCGAGTTTCGGGCGGCGATCGTGTAGACGAGCATGGCGGCGAGAACTGCAATAGGGACCAGAGCGACGATAATCGCCTGAAACCGGATCTGCGACAGCATCGCGCGCATAAACGCCCTCTCCTTTGGCGGCATTCTTCGCCATTGGCCGGCTTTGCACTTTTGGGACGCGAGCCGCACTCGGCCAAGCGGTATGGTGAAGGGCATGAAGCTCACCGCATTGGTTCGCACCACGGCGGCCGCCGTCACGATCGCACTTATGGTGCCGTCGATCGCGCGGGCCCAGAGCGCGGAACCCCAAAGCACGGCAGCCCCAAGCGCAGACGCGACGTCGGCGCTTACCCCCGAGCAGCAAGCGGCCGTTCAAGCCGCCATCATCAAAGCCTCGCAAAACCCGGTGGGCAACATCGCGATCATTCCGTTTCAGTTCAATAACAACTACGCGATCGGACCATATGCGCGATATCAGTTCAACGTGAACATTCAGCCGGTGGTGCCGATCATGCTTTCGCCGAGTATGACACTGATCGCGCGCACAATTATTCCGGTCGTCGATAATCCGTCGAACGCGCCACCGCAAGTGTGTGCCTCGACATCCGGATGCGGCTCGACCTTCGGCGTGAGCGATATTCAAGAGCAGCTTTTTTTCGCCCCGAAAACCAAACCAAACCAAATCATTTGGGGCGCCGGCCCGTACTTTCAATTTCCAACTGCGTCGCCCGGCGTGCTCGGCACCGGCAAATGGTCGGCAGGGCCGGCCGCCGTCGTGGTGGTGATGCCGGGCTCGTTCGTGATGGGTGCACTGCTTACGCAGCTCTGGTCGTTTGCGGGTAAGGCGGCGAACCCAGCGGTCAACTCGGGTGCGATTCAACCGTTCATCAACTACAATCTCAAGGGCCAATGGGCGATCTCGACCTCGCCGGTGCTGGCCGTGAATTTCAACGCGCCGGGGAATCAGAAATGGTCGATTCCGCTTGGCGGCGGCGTGGTCAAGACGTTCAAGCTCGGCGATCAGCCGATGCAGCTCGGCCTCTTCTATTACAGCTACGTCGAGCGCCCGATTACCACCCCGCAAAACTTCCTGCGCTTTAACTGGAGCCTGCTATTCCCGGTCAAGCGCGGCTTCGATCTCCAAGAGATCATCAAGGAAGCGACGAAGGGCGGAACATGATTCATGTAGGCGATCATGTGCGCGTGATAGACGAGGATGCGGTCGCGGTGGTGACCGCCGTCCATCCCGACGCGCAAGTGGAAGTGGAATTTCTCAAGGCATCCGAGGGCGGTCCGCGCCGGCGGCGCTACGCCATCGAAGCGCTCGAGAAGGTCTCGCGAACCTCGACGTAACCGGTTAGAACGTCTTGACCGGATGCGCGACGGTGGCGCTCGGACGGAGCGCTTCAATTTGCGGCCGATGTTCGAAGCGGTAGATCGCGAAAGACTTCGTACCATCGTCGGTGCCGAAGAGAAGTGCCCCGATGAATCCTTGCGCGGCAGCAATGCCGCCGATGATTCGCTGCAAGCTTTGCGGCGGCGTGGGAAACAGCTCAAATGCGTAGACACTCTTCAATGCGGGATCGAGCGTGCAGTCGCCGGTCGTCGAGATCACGTGGTAGAGTGCAACGATTCGTTCTTCGGCCGACGCGCGATGTTCAGCAAAGAGATGATGGTCATCCCATGCCGCTTGCAGATGCTTGAAAGAGTCGTGGCCGCCAACTTCGACCAGCGCGACCACGCGCCGATCGTTCGCCGATTGCAAGATCGCTGAAGTTTGTGCTTTTACCGCTGAGGTGCGCGCTTGCTCGATCAGCGTTTCGTAGGCCGTTATCGCGGCGGGAGCTCGCTCGGCTTTGACGTGCAGGAGATCGATCGCACACCACACTTTTGTCGCAAACTGAATCGGCGGGCCGCCCGGGCGGTGGTCGACGGCAGTGTGATGCTGGAGATCTTCGTGCGGACGCGTCATGGCGATGCTCTCCTTTGGGGATTAATACTGTACCACAGAGGCCGATTTTCGTGAAATCGCGAAGAACGCAAATGCGTTGTCAATCTTGAACGCGCGCAGCTCTCAGCTCGAGAGCCGGAAATGTACACAAATAGTGGAAACCACGAAGCCCGATCCCGCCCTCGTCCCCGTCCGCGTCGTCAAAAAGCGCGCCCCTGCCGCGGCCAAGATTTATCCCCCGCACGAACATTTCGGCAGTCCGCTCAACGTCTGCCGCGTGTGTGGCGAGAAGTACACCTACGTACAGAAGCCATACTCGCTCGACGGCCTTTCAAACTCCAAGAAATAGCGGAGGAGTCCGCACGGGTGTGCGCCGATAGGCAGGCATGAGATTTCTTGCCGCCGTTCTTCTCGCCGCCGCCCTCCCCACGTACCATCTCGCGGCCACCCACGTCCTGGGTGGCGATGGCGGATGGGATTACCTCAGCATCGATCCGGCGACGCACCACCTCTTTATCTCACGCTCGACGCACGTGATGGTCGTCGATCCGCAACGTGGCACGCTCGTTGGCGACATTCCCAATACGCCAGGTGTGCACGGCATTGCTATCGCGAGTGATCTCGGTAAGGGATTCACCTCGAACGGCGCCGATGGCACGGTGACGGTGTTCGACCTCGCGACGCTCAAGATGCTCGCGACGATTCAAACCGGTGCGAAAAATCCCGATGGCATCGCGTACGATCCGGTAAGCAAGCGCGTGTTCACCTTCAACGGCGGCAGCAATGACGCGACGGCGATCGACGCGCAAACGAATGCCGTTGTCGCCACGATCCCGCTCGGCGGCCGCCCGGAGTTTCCCGCGGTCGACGGCCGCGGCATGGTTTACGACAACATCGAGAGCACGAGCGAGATTGTCGCGATCGACGCGCGCAGCGCAAAAATCGTCAAACGTTTCGCACTTGGAAGTTGTCAATCTCCCTCGGGCCTTTCGATGGACCAGGTGCATCGCCGTCTCTTCGCTGCATGCGAGGGAGCGATGGGCGTTGTCGATGCGGATAGTGGTGCCGTCATTGCGACGCTGCCGACCGGCGCGGGAACCGACGCGACGCGATTCGATCCGGATACGCAGCTGGCATTCGCTTCAAACGGACGTGCGGCAACGCTGACCGTCGTGCACGAAGAAGATCCGCAGCATTTCACCGTCGTGCAAAATGCCACCACCGTCGCCGGCGCGCGCACCATGGAACTCGATCCCTCGAGCGGCGACGTCTACCTGGTCACCGCAAAGATGATCGAGAATCCCAACGCGACGTCGTACCGCGACCGGTACCATATCGTACCGGGAACGTTTGAACTCCTCACCATGCGGCCATAACAACCGGAGGTGACAGCGATGCGTGCTTTGCGTTTCGAGAAATTTGGCGACCCTTCCGTGCTTCACGTGGCCGATCTGCCTGAGCCGGCGCCGGGCGAGGGCTTCGCAGTGGTGCGCGTCACCGGTGCGTCGATCAATCCAAGTGACGTCAAGAATGTCGCCGGTGCGATGGAAGGCACGACGCTGCCGCGCACGCCGGGACGTGACTATGCAGGCGTTGTCGAGCGTGGTCCGGCCGAGTGGATCGGACGCGACGTCTTCGGTACCGGCGGTGAGATCGGCTATACGGTCGACGGCAGTCACGCAGAACAGCTCGTCGTTCCGGTGGCCGCACTGACGGCAAAACCGGCGCGTCTGAGCTCGGCGGAAGCGGCGAGCGTCGGCGTAACATCGCTGATCGCTTGGCTCGGTCTCATCGAATATGCCGCGCTGCAACCGGGTGAGAGCGTCGCAATCATCGGCGCCGGTGGCGGCGTCGGCACGGCGGTCGCGCAGCTTGCAAAATGGCGAGGTGCTTCGCTGATCGTCGGTGCCGACGTGCTCGCACCGGCGCCCGATTCGCCCGTCGCGCGTGCGATCGACCGATACATTCCAAGTGACGAGCACCTCACCGAAGCAATCCGCGACGCCACCGGCGGTGCCGGCGCGAACGTCGTGTTCGATGCGGTTGGCGGCATCACGTTCGAGCCGGCGCTCAAGGCGCTCGCGCACCTCGGGCGGCTCGTGGTGATGAGCTCGGTCGGCCGTACGCGCGTCGAGTTCGACCTGCGCGATTTCTATCACAACGAGAGCCGCATCATCGGCGCCGACAGCCGCAAACTCGATGCCACCGCGTCGGCGAAGCGGCTCGCGGCCATGCTGCCGGCATTTGAGTCCAGCACCCTTACCGCACCGCCGATCGACCGCACGGTGCCGCTCGACGGGGCAATCGACGCGTACAAACGCGTCGCCGCCGGCGCGCGTGACCGCCTCGTTCTCACGCCATAACGGAGCAGCATGAAAAGTTTGATCGTTTTCGACTTGGACGGCACGCTGGCGAAGAGCAAGTCGGCGCTCGACGACGAGATGGCGCAGTTGCTCAAAGGCCTTTTGGCCGTAGTGAAGGTCGCGATCATCTCGGGCGGCGACCTGCCGCAGTTTCAAACCCAAGTGATCGATCGTCTTCCGGCCGGCAGCGTGCTGCAAAATCTCTCCCTTCTACCAACAAGCGGAACGAAGTTCTTCACCTACGACGGGCAGTGGCGCAAGCTGTATTCCGAAGACTTGAGCGATGACGAAAAGCGTACGATCGAGGATGCGCTCGAGAAAGCCGTCGCACAAGCCGGCGTGCAACCGGCGCAAACGTGGGGCGAGCGCATCGAAGACCGTGGCACGCAGATCACCTACTCGGCGCTAGGTCAACAAGCTCCGCTCGAGGCGAAGGAAACCTGGGATCCCGACTTTGCCAAGCGCAAAGCGGTTCAGGCGATCCTCGCGGGTACGCTGGCGAACTTTTCGGTTCGACTGGGCGGTACGACCTCGATCGACGTGACGCGTCCGGGCATCGACAAAGCGTACGGCATCCACAAGCTGCGGGACATCTTGCACATTCCAATCGAGCAGATGCTCTACGTGGGTGACGCAATTTTTCCAGGCGGAAACGACTATGCGGCGCTGCAGGCAGGCGTCGATTGCATCGCCGTTCGCGATCCCGAGGATACCAAGCGCGTAGTCGAAACGATCATCGCCCTATCCAAGCCATAAGTCGCGCTTTACGCGATGCCGCTTCCGCTTCGATGATGCTAGGCTGATAGACGGCCTCTCCCTGGCGGATACACCCCTCTTGTCCAGGACGGAATGTCTGTTCCGGGGGAGCCAATCATCGTTGAAAGCGTTATTCGTATGGCCCGCATCTGCTGCTTGGCCGCCATCGATCCCGACCACATCCCCGCACTCAGTGCTGCGCTACAAGAAGCCGGCGGATCAAGCTTTTTGATCGCCGCGCGCCTCGACGTCGTCGAGCTCAGCCGGCTCGCGCCAGATCTCTTGGTGGCCGACGTTGATCGGCTCGAGGTCGAACCGCTCGAAGTGTTGCGCCAACTACGCTTCGTTCTGCCGCAATGCATCTTAATTGCGTACACCGCGACACGAACCGAGGCGTGGGCGCGCGCGTGTCACCTCGCCGGCGCTGCCGGCGTTCTTTCCAAAGATTCGGACACGGCGCAACTC
>DATHMY010000047.1:0-6615 GCA_035486535.1 Candidatus Acidiferrum sp. | reverse complement strand
TTGCGCGGCGACCCGCGGCTAATTTCGCTCGAGCCCTCTTCTCTCGACGATGTCTTCGGCACCATCTCGTTTCTCGTTGAGCTCACCGGACATACCGACGGAGCCGAGGCGTTGCTCGCGGGGCTGCGGTCGCGGGTCGATGCATTGCAAGCGCGCGCTCACAACCGTCCGAGGCGACCCCGCGTGCTGGCGCTTGAATGGACTGACCCGCCGATGAGCGGTGGCCACTGGACGCCGGGACTCGTTGAGCTCGCGGGCGCGACGCCCGTGCTCGGCAACCCCGGTGCAAATTCGCGCGTGCTCGCGTGGGATGAGATTGCACGGGAAGATCCAGATGAGATCGTCGTCGGCCCGTGCGGCTTCGATCTGGCGCGTACGCACCAAGCCGTCGCCGAACTCGAAACGAACGCGACGTGGCGCAGTTTGCGCGCAGTGTGCGAGGGTCGCGTCTACCCGATCGACGGCAACGCGTATCTCAATCGTCCGGGTCCGCGTCTGGTCGATACCGCGGAGATCATTGCCACGCGACTGTATGCGGAAACACCACGTACGGGAACGCCAGCAACAACACAATCTCGCTGACGACGATTGCGGCGCCGTAGCAATCGCCGTTCAACGTGCCGCCGAGCCACCGACGCAGCAGGACCGCGCCCCACCGCGGAAACGCTCCCGTGAGCGCCAGCGTCACCGGAAGCATATCGGGTGGGATTTGCACGAGCGCATACAACCACAGGACGGTGATCATCGCCATCCCAACGATCGCGTAGGTGCCGTGGTGCGGATCACGCATGATTTCCAAGCGGCGCTGCGGCGACGCCGTGGCAAACAGCCCGTCGCAACAATCCAGGAACCCGTCGACGTGAATCGCCCCGCTCAAGGCGATCGAGAGGAGCCATGCGACAATTGCCGCGGCGAGACCACGATGCGTGAGCAACCATACGCCGTACGCGCCGAGACCTGATAACGCTCCGATGACCAATCCAACGATCGGCAGCAACGCGATCGCACCATCGTCCGGTGGCTCGTCGGTATGCCCGACCGGTAGAATTGAAAAGTATGAAAACGCAGCGGCGAGATCGCGCAGTGGTTTCAAGCTTGGATCGGTTCGGTCGCGGTCGACACCCCGGCCTGCGCGAAGGTCTTCATCTCGCGCACCATGCGTGACGCCGCGTCGCATAGCGGCATCGCGAGTGCGGCGCCACTTCCCTCGCCTAAGCGCAGGTCGAGATCGAGGAGCGGCACCAGACCCAGGTGACGCAGCGCGACGGCGTGCCCGTGCTCGCGCGAGCGATGCGCAGCGATGCAATACCCGATCGACACCGGGGCGATCGCCTGCGCCAGCAGCGCCGCCGATGCGACGATGAATCCGTCGAGCAAGATCGGAATGCGCCGCGACGCTGCAGCCAGCAACGCACCAGCGAGACCCACGATCTCGTAGCCGCCAACTTCGCTTGCTACCGTGCGCCAATCGTTCGAGCGCAGTCGCGAGAGCGCAGCGGCCACCACGCCGAGCTTGCGCCGCATGCCGTCGTCATCAAGACCGGTGCCGCGCCCCACGACGTCCTCGGGCGACGCGCCGGTGATCGCGCAGATCACCGCGGCCGCACTGGTCGTGTTCCCGATGCCCATCTCGCCGAGTGCAAGAAGCTGCGGATCGACGCGCTCGACCACCGCAGCGAATGCATCCATGCCGGCTTGTAATGCACGGTCGACGTCGGCGGCGTCCATCGCTGCTTCACGCGCGAAGTTGCGCGTACCGCGCCCCACCGCCACGCCGAGCAGCCGCTCGTGCGGCGGCAAATCCCCCGCCACACCAAAGTTGGCGACAAAGACTTCGGCCTGCGCAACGCGAGCAAACGCGTTGATCGCGGCAAACCCGCCGAGAAACGCGCCGATCATCTGCGGCGTCACCTCGCTTGGATACGCGCTCACGCCCTCGGTGACGACGCCGTGATCGCCCGCGCCGACGAGAATCGCGCGGCGTTCGTAAAGCGGCGGCAGCCCGCCGTGCACGGCTGCGAGACGCTCGGCGAGTTCTTCGATACGTCCGAGACTGCCGGCCGGCTTGGTGAGCTGGTCGATGCGTTCGCGCGCGGCTCGCGCGGCGGCCGCGTCAAGCGGTGGAATCGAGATGATCGACATCGTTCAGGGAGATTATCCGTGCGCGGCCGTCTTCCATGGCAACACGGGTGATGCTAGCGGTCGAAAAGACCATGCTCAGGGGGTCGAACCCTTCCGGGCGCAGGACCTCCATAGCGGCGTGAAGCGCGCCGGCATGCGTCGCAATCAGCGCCGACGTCTCCGCACTGTTTTTGAGCAACTCATCGAGAAACGCGCGAACGCGCGCTACGACATGCTCGAAGCGCTCGCCGCCGATGGGTTCGTAGAGCCGTGCTGCCGTCGGCAATCGCTTCTCCAGGTTGGGCCAGCGGACAACGATTTCGCTCCACGTTAGACCTTCCCATTGGCCAAAATCGAATTCGCGCAGCCGCACGTCGGTGACGATCGGAAGATCTCGGCTGGCGACAATTGCGCGCGCTGTCTCGAGCGCGCGAAGTAAATCGCTCGAATAGGCGTGCGTGAACCGCACGTTGCGCAACGCGCGTCCGAGTGCCGCGGCTTGCGCCTGTCCGCGCGGCGAGAGCGGCACGTCGCTCTGACCTTGAAAGCGTCGCGCGGCGTTCCATGCGGTTTCGCCGTGCCGAACGAAGACGATTTCCATTAGAGCGCTTGTGCCGCGGTGTCAATTGCGAAAGGCAGGTGCGCATCGACACACTCGTCGAGCAATTCCCACGATCCACCGCCGCGGAAGCGCGCATAGCCGGCGTTCACCACGCGCGGTTCCCACAGTTGCGCGAGTCCGCGCCCGGTTGCCGCAAGAATCGCCAAACGCACGATCACATCGTGGGTGACAATCACGGTCCGATCGGCGTCGCCCAAACGGTGCAAGAAGGCGCGCCAGCGACGGTCCACGTCGGCCAGCGACTCGCCGCCCTCAAAACGGACGACGTTAGGCGTCTCGCGCCAAGCGCGCATCATCTCCGGATCGTCACGCTCGATTTCCGTGCGTAAGCGCCCCTCCCATGTGCCATGCGCGATTTCAATGAGTTCGGCATCGGTCTCGAGCGAAACACCAAATATTTCCGCTATCGGTCGCGCCGTCTCGACGCAGCGAGCCAACGGGCTCGCGATCACGCGTCTGATCGGAGCTTCCTTCGCCAGCCCCGCGGCGAGGAAGCCCGCCTGGGCGATGCCGAGATCGGTCAGTTGCGACTCGCGTTGTCCTTGGTAGCGACCTTCACGATTCCAATCCGTCTCGCCGTGGCGCGCGACGTAGATCATTCAGATGTGCACCACGCGCACCGCCGAAATCCCGTCGATCTGGCCGATGCGCTCGGTCACCGCGCGCCCGAGCTCGCGATCGACTTCGAGCACCATCATCGCGTTGCCGCCACGCGCATTGCGTGCGACCTGCATCGTCGAGATGTTGACGTTGGCCTCGCCCAAGATCGTGCCGATGCGGCCGACCATGCCCGGCACGTCGCGATGGTGCGTGAGCAGCATCGTGCCGTCGGCTACCGCGTCGATTTCGAAACCGTCGATTTCCACGATGCGCGGCCCATGCGGAAGCACCGTGCCGAGTAGGCGATGATCGCCCGCCGCAACGAGCAGCGCGCTACGGAACGGGGATGCATCGGCTTCGCGCGAGACCGCAATGCGCACGCCCACCTCGCGCGCGATCGCGCCCGCGTTGACCAATGTCACGCGCCGGTCGGTCACCAGCGGCAACGCGCCGGCCAAAAGGGCTGCAACGAACGGTTCGGCGTCGATGCCGTCGAGTTCACCTTGCAGCACGACCGCGATCTCTTGGCGCAAGGCGTCGTCGAAGAGTTGGGGCAAGAGCGCGCCGAGCCGATGCGCGAGATCGATAAATGCGCTCGCGCGTTCTGCATCAGCGCCTTGCAACATCGGCGCATTGACCGCGCCGCTCGCCGGCCGGCCGCCCAGCACTCGCACAACGTCACCGGCAAGTTCCAGCGCGATGCGCTCCAGGGCTTCGTAGGTCGAGCCACCCAGGTGTGGCGTTGCAATGACCCGGTCATGCGCGAGGAGACGCGCCGACGCAGAGCTGAGCGGCGGCGGCTCTTGTGGCACGACATCGATGGCGACGGCGCGTAAGCGCCCGGCATCGAGCGTTTCCAGCAGAGCGTCGGCGTCGATCACCGCGCCGCGCGCGCAATTGACGAGTACCGCATCGTTGCGCATGCGCGCGAGCGCCGTGCGCTCGATCATTCCGCGCGTTTGCGCGGTCAACGGGACGTGCAGCGTGACCACATCGGCGCGCCCAAGCAGCTCTTCGAATCCGCAAAGCTCGACGTTTAATGCGCGGGCTCGCGAGGCGGCAATGAACGGATCGTGCGCGATCACCGTCATGCCGAATGCCGCGGCGCGCGCAGCGATGTTGCTGCCGATGCGCCCAAGGCCAACGATGCCAAGCGTCTTACCGTGCAATTCGTAGCCGATGAACGGCTTGCGTTCCCACAGACCGGCGTGAACGCTGGCGTGCGCCTGCGGTACGTGCCGCATGGCGGCGAGCAGCAAAGCAAACGTCAACTCCGTGGCAGCGAGCGTATTAGCGCTCGGCGTGTTGACCACCACGATGCCGGCAGCGGTCGCGGCCTCGACATCGATCGCGTCGACACCGACGCCGGCGCGTGCCACCACCTCGAGGTGTGGTGCGCCTGCCAGTAAGGCTGCGTCGACACGCGTTTCTGAACGAACGATGAGCCCGCGAGCCTCGCGCAGCGCTTCGTGCAAGGTCTCGCGCGTGCTGCCCACGACCGAAACGACTTCCGCGCCTGCCTCGCGCAAAACGGCAACACCGCGTTCGTCAAACGGCTCGGCGACGACGACGCGACCTAGGGAACTGGGGGTGGCCATGGCCGCAGGTTCGCCCGAGGGCTGGGCCTCCCTTGCGTCGTACGGGGAATGTCCCATGTCAAAAAACGGCGATGTGCGGCTCGCGGTCCGCAAGATGTACAAGCTCTATATCAATGGAGCGTTTGTACGCTCAGAATCCGGCCGCAGCGATCCGCTGTGGGACGGGAAAGAATTCGGCGCGAACATTGCGCGCGCGTCGCGCAAGGATGCGCGCGATGCAGTCGTCGCGGCGCGCAGCGCACAGCCCGGCTGGTGGAAAACGCCCGCGGCGACGCGTGGGCTGATTCTGTATCGTTTGGCCGAGATGATGGAAGCGCGGCGCGGCGAGCTGACCGAACGCATTCGCGAGGGTGCGGAGTGTTCCGAAGCGGAAGCCGAGCGAGAGGTTACGGCCGCAATCGATCGCACGGTGTGGTACGCCGGCTGGAGCGACAAGTACGCTGCGCTGCTTTCCACGCGGAATCCGGTCGGCGGCCCGCATTTCAACTTCTCGAGCGCCGAGCCGATGGGCGTAGTGGTCGTCTGCGCGCCGGATCGCCCAGCGCTGCTCGGTCTGGTTTCGGTGATCTTGCCACCCGTCGTCGCCGGCAACGCCGTCGTCGTGATCGCTTCAGAGTTCGATCCGCGCACCGCAGTCGTGTTTGCTGAAGCACTCGCGACGAGCGACATTCCCGCCGGCGTCGTCAACGTGCTCACCGGCTATCGTGCAGAGATCGCGCCGGTGATGGCCAAGCACATGGATGTCAACGCGATCGTGGTTCCGCGCGGCGATCCGCAATTGCGCGATACGGTCGAGCGCGAATCAGCGGAAAACGTGAAACGCGTGCGTCTCTATCCGATGCGTTCGCGCGAAGAGTGGTTTGCGCCGAGCGCCCAGAGCCTGGACGACATCGCCGGGTTCTGCGAAATCAAGACGATTTGGCATCCCGCCGGGATCTAAGCGAAGCTCGTGTCCGCGACGCCCTCGTGCGCTGCGGACGCCGCCTGTGGAAGCGCCGTCTCGTTACCGGATCGAGCGGAAATCTCAGTTACCGCCTGAGCGACGGCACGCTGCTGGTTACGCCATCGGCGCGCTCGATCGGTGATTTGGAGCCCAAGGACCTCGTTGCGCTCGACGCCGATGGTGCACCACGCGATCTGGCCACAACACCAACCAGCGAGCTGCCGCTGCACCTCGCAGCCTATCGGGCGCGTCCGGATATCGCCTGCGTCGTGCACACGCACCCCACCATGTGCGTAGTGTGGTCGAAAACAGGCGCGCTTTTTCCGCGGGACACGGTTGGGGCGGCTGAAACCCTGCGGCGCGCGGCGTGGACGCCGTATCGACCGAATGGGAGCAATGAGCTCGCGCAAATCTGTGCCGAACAGTTTGCTCAGGGCGTGGATGTGGTAATGATGGAGCGCCACGGACTCTCGGTGGTCTCGGCAAATTTGGAAGATGCCTTTCTTCAGACCGATCTTGCCGAGGAAGCGGCGCGCATCGCGTACTATTGGCATCTGCTGGAGGGTGTGGGCGGTTGAGCTATCGTCTCCCAGCGCATCAACGTTTATCGAACGCGCTCAGTTATGGCGAGTTTCGGATCTTCTACCAACCGGTGGTTTCGCTCGCGAGCGGCACGATCACCGGCGTCGAAGCCCTGTGCCGCTGGCCGCAGCGCGACGCGACGTTTGCCT
>DATHMY010000046.1:0-4089 GCA_035486535.1 Candidatus Acidiferrum sp. | reverse complement strand
ATCGCGACCACCACTCCGGCGATCGTCGTGACGACCAGTGTCGTGCGTAGCGCGCGGTGCAGAAACTGCTGCGCCCCCTGCGGATCGTGTGCTCCAATGCGCTGACCGATCACCGTTTGCGTCGCGCTCTGCAAGGGGCTGGGCACGACGAAGGTGAGATCGGAGACGACGTTGAGCGCGCGAAACGCCGCGACCAGCGTTGAACCCAGCGGCGCGAGCATCGCGACGATCGCGACGTCGGGCGCGACGATCGCAAAGCCGAAGACACTTTCGGGCAGCCCGAGCCACGCGCAGCGGAGCGCCAGCGCCATATCGACCCCGCGCTGCGCGAAGATGCGATAGATCGGCTTACGCGCCACGTAGATCAGCGCGAAGAGCGCGGCGATCGTTTCCGAGGCGAGCGTCGAGATGCCGGCGCCGGCAATGCCGAAGGGATGGTGGGTGAGCCATCCGAGCGCCAGCATCGCGAGCAGCGGAATGTGAATCAGGTTGATGACGCCGAGCAGATAGACGCCGAGCTTGCGATTCCCCGCCGCGCCAAGCCCGACGATGAGCGTCGCTGAAACGTTGATCGGGATCAGCGAGGCGCAGCGCAAGATCAAGTAGTTCGCGCTCGCGTGGACGCTGGGGAGATTGCCGAGCATGGTATGCAGCAGCGGCTGCGCGCTGAAGAGGCTCGCAATCGTGAGCGCGACCGCGGCGATTGCCGGCACCACGAACCCCGCGCGCACGGTGCGCGCGAAACCGTCGACGTCGTGTGCGCCGATGCGCTGCGCCGCGATGATGCCGAGGCCGCTCCATAGTCCGCCGAGCAGCATGATCAGCGTAAAGAAGACCGTGGTCGCCGCGGTCACACCGGCCAGTGCGCCGGTGCTGATGTAGCCGATCGCGATCGTGTCGACTGCGCCGAGCAGTTGATCGCCGAGCATTTGCACGGCAAGAGGCAGCGATAGGCGCCGCAGCGCGGCGCCTATCTTGGTGTGATCGACGATCATGGATTGCGCGGGGGTCATCGCCCTCGAATAGCGTCCAGTTCGTTGAAGAAGTGTTCGATCTCGTCGTCGCTGGTGTAGAAGTGGGGGCTCACACGCAGGCCGCAGCCGGGACGATAATCG
This sequence comes from Candidatus Acidiferrum sp., assembly GCA_035486535.1. Classification (GTDB taxonomy): domain Bacteria; phylum Vulcanimicrobiota; class Vulcanimicrobiia; order Vulcanimicrobiales; family Vulcanimicrobiaceae; genus Aquilonibacter. Next base: position 2,974 of record DATHMY010000046.1, on the reverse strand, counting down.
ATGAAGACGCGGCGGGCGATCAGCTCACGGCACACGGTATCAGCTCCGTCGAAATCGATGCCGATCCAGCCGGTACGCGCGCGCGGCTCGAGCGGCGTATTGACGCGCAGCCCGCGCCGCTGCGCCAGCTCGGCGATCATCGTCGTAAGCCGGACGTTGTGCTCGCGAATTCGCGCAACGCCGACTTCGGCGATGAGCTTGTGGCCAGGCTGCGCGACGACGTACCCGGGGATCGTCGGCGTCCCGTTCCCGAAGCGATACATCGATCCGGCGTAGCGGATCGGCGCGTCTTCAAAGTTGAACGGCTGCGCGTGCGCCATCCAGCCTGTGACCGCGGGACGCATCTGTTCGCGCAGCGCGGGCTTGATGTAGATCCAACCGCAGCCCGGGCCGCCGAGCAGCCACTTGTGGGATCCGCCGGTGACGAGGTCGAGATCCCACTCGCGCACGTCGTACGGATAGACGCCGGTCGTTTGATAGGCGTCGACGCAGAGCAGCGCACCGACCTTGCGGCAGTGGGCCTGGATGGCGCGCACGTCAGCAATCGCGCCGGAGACATAGTAGGCGTGCGAAAGCACCGCGATCGCCGTGCGCTTGGTGATCGCGTCGGTAATCTGCTTGGTCGGAATCGTGCGGCCGTCGGGCGATTCGACGATGCGCACGCGTGCACCGTAGCGCTCCCATGCGCGCCACACGTAGGTGAGCGACGGGAACTGCAGCGCTTCATACACGACCTCGTTGCGATCTTGCGTGAAGTCGAAGCAGGTCGCGAGCGCCGCCTGCAAGACCGAGACGTTGGGTCCCAAGAAGACGCTGCCGGGCGCGGCGCCGATCAAACCGCCGATGCCGTCGGCAATCTCACCGATGCGCGGCAGCCACGCTTCCCACGCTTCGGGGCCGTTCGCGGCCCACTCGTCCCAATAGCCGTCGAGCGCGGCTTTGGCGCCCAGTGGCGCGGCACCCATCGAGTGACTCACCAAATACGTCGCATTGGCGAGGATCGGAAATTGGTCGCGCTGCAGCGCTGGCGTTGTTGTAGCACTCATGCGTAGGCGCCTTTGCCGAGATGCGAACGCACCTCCCAGAGTTCGGGGAAGAAGCGACTCTCGAGCGTGCCCTGCAGATACTTTGCGCCCGACGAGCCGCCGGTACCGGTGCGTTGCCCGATCATGCGCTCGACCATACGCACGTGCCGCCCACGCCAGAGTAAGAAGCGCTCGTCGAACTCGATCAGATCTTCGAGCAGCAGATAGAGATCGTAGTGGTCGTCGGCGTGGGTGTAGATCGTGCGCAGGCTCTCGATTAGCGGCGCGCCCGCGTCGCTGGCAAAGCCGCGCCGTGCCAGTAACGCCTTGACGTGATCGTAGAGCGACGGCGCGGCCAGTCGTGCGTCCAGGCGTGCGCGCTGCGCATCGTCCATTTGGATGTGCGCGAGCGTCTCGGTACGGCGGACGCCGCTGAGGAACTCGATCTCGCGAAACTGGATCGATTGGAAGCCACTGGCCGGATTGAGGTTGTCGCGGAAGGTGTTGAATTCTTGTGGCGTCATCGTTTCGAGTATGTCGACCTGCGATTCGAGGAGACGTTGAATGGTGTGGATGCGGCGGAAATACTTCGACACGCGCAGAAGTTCGCCGCGGTCCAGCGCTTCGATCGTTGCATCGAGTTCGTGCAGCAGCTGCTTGAACCACAGCTCGTAGACCTGATGGATGACGATGAAGAGCATCTCGTCGTGATGCTCGGGGCGTGAGAGTCGACGCTGAAGATCGAGCAGCTCCTCGACCTTCAGGTACGAGCTGTAGGTGAGCCGGTCGTCCACGCTACTGTACGGTGACGGTATAGGTTAGCGTCTTTGCCGGCGCGGCGTCGGGTTGAAACGGCTGCGTATAGGTGAGCACGATCGTTGCGGTTCCGCTGCGGTTGGCGTGATAGATGAAGATCTGCTGGCCGGGCGCGCCGGGCACGGCCTGCGGCGCCGGCTGGCGCACGTTGCCTTCGTAGGCAACGATCAGGTCGCCGCCAGGGAGTACCTGTCCCCAGCTGTAGCCCGTCGACGTATTCGACTGGAGCGCGATGAAGAAATCCTCGCCGGGTTGCACGGTAATGCCCGTGGCGGCATCGCTCTCGATGAACACCGGTGAGTGCGGATTCATCGCGCCCGCCGGCGCGACGGCGACTACCATCGCCGCAATAAATGCCAATGCAAATCGTTTCACGATACGTGCGCTCCTTGTGTGCGTACGATCTCGTCATCGATCGATCCGCGGAGTATGTGCCAAGCCATGACGTAGTCGCCGCGCAGCGAGGCGATCGGCGCGCGGAACGTTTCGGGCTTGTTGTGCTCGATGAAAGCGTGTGAGAACCACGCCGGACCATATCCGGCGACGAGGCCGATGCCCGCAAGCCAGGGTTTACGCAGCGCGATCGCCGTCAGCACGAGCGCCGTACCGGCGATCGTTCCGGCGACGTGGTATGCTCGCGTGCGCGGATCGCTGTGCGCCTGCAGGTACCGCGGCCAAAATTCTTGGAAACTCATATCGCTCCGGATACGGGGCCCAGGCAGCTTCTCCTCGAAGCGGCGTGCATGAAACGAGCCCTTGGCGCGGTCGCGCTGCTCCTATGTATCGCCGGATGTGCGCAGTCCGCGCAGTCGACGTCAACGTCCTCTGCCGCGCCCTCGCCTCAGGCGACCAATCCGATCGACTTTCCTTTATATACCGGAAGCACCGTGCTGGCTGCGCGCGATTGGCGCGGTGCCAATGGCTCGGGCGCTTCGGTATCGGGACGTGAAGTGATCGCTGAATCGAGCGCGTCGCTCGACAGGCTCGAAGGCTGGTTGCACGACGTAAGCGCGAATCCGCCGGCGGGCTACACCGTCGCGGTGAGCGGGAGCGGCGCCGACGCGGCCCATCGTCACGCACAAGCCATGGGCTTGCAATTCCAAGTTTTTTCCCATGACGTTGGTGGAAAGACG
>DATHMY010000045.1:0-3427 GCA_035486535.1 Candidatus Acidiferrum sp. | reverse complement strand
TTGCCTTGGTTGCGCGAACGGAAGATCTGCTGATGCGAGGTGTAGAGGGCGCGATCGACCGGGGAGACCGCGATCGGTAAGGTCCAAGTACTGCGCCAAGTGTTATCCGGATAGGCTGTCGTGGCGCTGATGTCTTGCCTCCAACCGGTCGGGAGATCTTCGTACGCCTCCGGGTTGCTCCCGAAGAGCCGGCCGGTGCGGTCAGGGTCAACCGCTATGGTGCCGCTTTCGCCGCCGACATCCATTGGTCGCCAATCCATGAAGTTGATGTTCGCTTGAATCGATTGGCTCGGCGCCGCAATCGCGCCCGAATCTTGTTGCGCACCATACACCCAATACGGGAACTGATTGTCGGCAACAACGTGATAGAGCTGCGCTGTCGGCTGGTTGTACCACGTACTCCACGTCTGCGCGTGGTCAACGGAGACTTGCACGCCTTGATCGCTTCCGAGCACCATGTGTGTCGGATCGTCAGGATTGATCCACAGCGTGTGGTAGTCGTCGCCACCCGGCGAGCCTTTGATCGCGTTGAACGTCTTGCCACCGTCGTCGGAGCGATACGTCGCGGTGTCCATCACGTAGACCACGTCGGGATTCTTGGTGTCGACCGTTATGCCGCTGAAATACCAGCCGCGTTCCCAGATGCGCCGCTGCGCTGCGCCGCCGTCCATGTGGACCCAGGTTGCGCCGCCGTCGTCCGAACGATAGACGCCACCTTGGGCGATGTCGGTCGATGCATCGACCTGCGCGTAGACGCGCGACGTGTTGCTCGGCGCAACTGCAAGGCCCACCCGTCCGAACTTAGCCGGGAGCCCGTTGGTCAACTGCGCCCAGTGCGCGCCGCCGTCGGTTGTTTTGTAGATGCCGCTGCCGGGTCCGTTCGACGGCGGATACGTATTCCACGGTGGACGACGCGTCTGCCAGAGCGCGGCATAGATGGTGTCGGGATGGGCTGGATCCATCGAGAGTGAGATTGCACCGGTGTTCTCGTCTTTGAAGAGCACCTTGGTCCACGTTTTCCCGCCGTCCGTGGTTTTGAACACACCGCGTTCAGCGTTCGGGCCGTACGCGTGTCCGAGTGCCGCGACATACGCGACATTCGCGTCATTTGGATCGACGACGATCGCACCGATCTGTCGTGTGTCTTCCAGACCAACGTGCGACCAAGTCTTGCCGCCGTCGGTCGACTTGTACATCCCGTTCCCGTAGCCGATGTCGGAACGCATGTCGGCTTCGCCGCTGCCAACGTAGAGCGTGCGATGGTCGCTCGGTGCGATGGCGATCGCGCCGATCGAGCCGATATCTTGGCCGTCGAAGATCGGCTTCCAGGTGCGCCCGGCGTTGGTGCTCTCCCACACGCCGCCATCGACGGCCCCGAAATAGTAATGATCGGGTTCACCGGGGACACCGGTCACGGCGATCGCGCGGCCGCCGCGCATCGGTCCGATCAGCCGCCACGAGAGCGAGTTGAGATAGGCCGCGTCGACGTGGGACGGTCCGGCCGACGTGGATGATGCGCCAAGCGCACCACTCGAAAGCGCAAAAAGCGCGGTAAGCACAAAACAAAGAGAACGTCGCATACCGGCTTCGTTTTGCACACATATCGAGCGGGCGCCTTTTCAACTGTCCCTCAATCGAACAGCAATCTGCTGTCAAATTGCGAGCGTATGCTTGCACTGAAGATTGGGAGGTACAGAGTCATGAAAAACCACACCAGAATCATCGTTTCGATCCTCGCTGCCGCCCTGTGTGCGTCGCCAATGATTGCGAGCGCATCCGAGCATGAGACCAGTAGCAGTAGCAGTAGCAGTAGCGGCAGCAGCAGCAACAGCAGCGACAGTCACTCGGCGCCGGCGCCCGCTCCCGCCCCGGCCTCGGCGCCGGTGGTGCATTCCGATCCGGCGCCCGCTTCAGTCGACCGTTCTGCGCCGGCATCGGCACCGGCAGACCGTTCCGCGCCGGCGCCGGTGGACCGTTCCGCGCCGGCACCAGCACCGGTGGACCGTTCCGCACCTGCACCAGTCGAACGCGCGGCTCCGGCGCCCGCAACGAATGCACCCGCACAACGCGTCGACACCCAGCCCTTACCCGCTCCGCCAACACTCCGCAGACCACTTCCACCGCTTCCCCCTCGCGGCCGGCCGCCCGTTGCACCGAGCCCTGGCCCGAGCGCGAAGCCGTCACCCAATCCGGCGAATTCGAATCAGAACTCGAATCAATCGCAATCGAATGACGACGCAGCGTGGATTGGCAACGACACGTACACGGGCGACAGCTTCCACGCGGTTCAGCGTGGCACGCAGAGCCACGCCTTACTGCAGGCGTATCGTCTCACGCAAACGTCGTGCGGAGCGCCGAACCTCGTCCATATCGTCGGTCCCGACGGTAGTGAGATCTGCGCAATCCCTAACGGGCTCGTCCGACCCGGCGTGTATCACGTCGATCTCGAATCGCTCCGGTTGACCCCGCCAAAAGGACTACGCTGATCGCGTGGCAGTCGACCGGCGCACCGGCCCGTCGTCGAGTTTGAGGGTGAGGCACTTCGACGATCCGCCGGCTCGATGAAAATCCGAGAGGTCCGTCTCGAAAAGGCGATAACCGGCGTGCTGCAAGCGATCCTGCAGCGCGCCGGTCGCGCGATGCAGGACGATCGCGTTGCCGGCTTCCACCGCGTTGCAGGCAAAAACTAGCGCGTCGGACTCGCCTACTTCGATAAGATATTCGCCGAGCGTCATGCGCAGCAGCGCTTGCGATTTTGCAGAGAACGCCGGCAAATACGCCATGACATGTCCGCTGCTCAGCGGACAGAGCGCTGTGTCGAGATGGTAGAATCGCGGATCGACCAGTCGCAACGCGAGCACACGCGTCCCACATAACTGCTGCAGTTGTGCCGCCGCCGCGCGATCGCTGCGCCAGCCGTAACCGAAGTACAGCAGCGGCAAGCGCCGATCGAACAACGCGTCACCGGCACCCTCAAAAAAGACCTCGTCCAATTGCGTCGTGGCGTAGCCGAGGGAACTCAAGCGTTCGCGATAGGCGTGCTCCTCGTGACGCCGCTCGGGATGGCGAAACGAGCTCACGATCGCAAGGCGGTCACTTATCAACGCGGCGTTCGCGGTAAAGACGATGTCGGGTAAGCTGGGTTGAGGTTCGACAAGCTCGATGCGCGCGCCGCCGACATCGAGCACGAGCGCAACCAGCCGTTCCCACTGACGCTGTGCGTTCACGGCGACGCTGCCGACGTTGCGTGTCATCCACGGATTGATATCGTAGGCGACCCGAAAGTGCGTTGGCGCACACATCAATAGCCGAGTCATTACGTAAAAGAATAGGCGAATGCGCTTAAAATCACATTCGCCCAATGTTACGAGGTATGTACTCCAAATTAACCAGATCGGTAGCCCTACCAGCCGCCTCCGCCGCCGGA
>DATHMY010000044.1:0-17573 GCA_035486535.1 Candidatus Acidiferrum sp. | reverse complement strand
AACGTTAGCGGGCATCGCATCTCGACCACCGAGATCGAAAGCGCGCTGGTCGATCATCCCAAGGTTGCCGAAGCCGCCGTGTGCGGTAAGTTGGACGAACTGACCGGACAGGCAATCTACGCCTTCGTCTCGCTCAAGCCCGGCAACACCGGCACGCCGGCGTTTGCCGACGAATTGCGCGATCACGTCGCTGAGAAACTCGGCAAGTTCACGCGCCCGAAGTACATCACGTTCACGCAAGAACTTCCCAAGACACGCAGCGGCAAGATCATGCGCCGGCTGCTGCGTGATATCGCCGAAGGACGCACCCTCGGTGACACCACGACGCTTGCCGATTCGACCATCGTCGCCGAACTGCAAGACCGAGCAAAAACCGAGACGCGCGAGGAGTAGACTTTGCGGGGGCAGAGCTAAAGCTCTGCCCCGACAAAGTCGCGCGGCTTCGCTCGCGCTAGGGCTTTATCGAGGCTTTCGGTTTCGGTGAGCCCATCATCATGTGATTGGGTTTCGGTGATGCCATCATGTGACTAGTTTTCATCGACGATGAACTCTTCATTGAGTGCATGGCCGACGGGCTGGGCTTGGGTGAGGCCATCGAATCGGCCATTGCCGGGGCGGCCGTGATAAACGCGGCGGCCAGGACCATTATGAAGTAACGCATACGTCAACTACGCCTCGCCGCCGCGCCTGGATGACTGCTATGGCGTCTGATTTGCGGCGGTCGGGACGACCTTGCCCGAGAGCACGTCGCGCACCGGAACTTGGGGATAACCGACGCCGGCGTTGAGGCTATCTTCCCACGCGAGCGCGATGAGGTTGCGAAACTCGGTCGCGCCGCGCGCCAATTGGGCGTCGGTAAAGTCCACCGCGGCCGGTGTTCCGTTTCGGAAATCCCCGGCGGCGTAGAGTTTGTAGAGCGGCTCGACCGTTTTCGCGGTGTTGCTGAGGTAGGTCCCGACCAGCGCCGCGATTTCGGACTGTGTCAGCAGTTGTGCCGGATTGGTCGGCGCGTACGGTGGGATTTTCGCCGCGACCGCCGCGCTCTTCGCGTACTTGCTGACAAACTCCGATTCGAAGAACGAATGGATGTGTTCGGCGGTGTAGTTGTTGGGATTGGGGTAGTTGCCCCAGCCGTTGTAATGGATCGTGATGTGCAGCGGTTGGCTTCCGTCGCCGACGAAGTGGCCCCAGTCGCCGACGTCGCGCAGCGTGAGATCTTCGCGCAGTGCTCGATCCTTGGCGAACATCGCTTGGGAGGCCGGCGTGCCGGCGTGCGTCGCCATATAGTCATCGACGCGCCAGATCGCGAAGTCTTTGCGCACGCGTTCGAAGCCATCGATGATTGAGTACGGGATGTAGCCCATGCGATACGGATCGGTGCCGGCTTTCGCCAGCTCGTGCGCGTACGCGTTCATGTCTTTCGGAAGCGCATCGAGGTGCACGACGCCGGCGACCGTGCCGTCGTCGCCGATGTCGAGATAGTGACCGGGATCGTTGTCGTCGTCCCAGGATTGCCCCGCATCCTTGATGCGATCTTCTTCGGGGCCGAGCGTCGCGATCTCGTCGATGGCGCCCGGCGCGCGCACGAACGCCGGAAGCGAATTCGGCAACGTCTGCGCGCCGAGACGATTGATCATCGTGTGTCCGACGACGCCCCAAGCAAAGACCGCGCTTGGAATAAAGACGGCCGCAAGTGCAAGTGCGAGACCGGCACCAATCCTACGGTTTTTCAAGCAAAGAACTCCGTTAGCTCATCGAGGTGGGTGATACGGCGTGCCGGCGGCAGCGCGCGCAGGATCGTTTCGCCGTAGCGAGTCGAGGTCGCGCGGCCGTCGAGCAGCGCGACGACACCGATGTCGGTGGTACTGCGAATCAAACGCCCGAAGCCCTGCTTGAGCCGGACGATGGCCGCGGGGATCATGTACGCCTCAAATCCATCCATCCCGCGCGCCTCCAAATCGCGCACGCGCGCGGCAACCAGCGGATCGGCGGGCGAGGGAAACGGCAAACGATCGATGATCACGCACGAGAGCGCGTCACCCACGACGTCGATGCCTTCCCAGAATGTGCCGGTCGCGAAGAGCACGGCGTTGGGCGTGGTGCGAAACCATTGCAAGAGGTGCGCGCGCGGCAACTCGCCCTGCAGCTTGACCGGAAACGGCAGCCGCTCGCGCAGTAGCGCGTACACCTCGCGCAAACGGGCATACGAGGTGAAGAGCACGAACGCGCGGCCGCGGCAACGATCGAGACATTCTTCGACAATCGGCGCCGCTTTTCGGGCAAAATCATTCGCCTTGGGATTCACGTCGGGCGGTGCGAGATAGAGCCGCGCCTGCCGCGCGTAGTCGAACGGCGACGGAGCAATCACTTCTTGCGCGTCCGTCACCCCCAGCGAGCGCTTAAGGAAGTCGAAGCTGCCGTCGATCGAGATCGTCGCGCTGGTGAGCACCACGCTCGAGGTGCGCGCAAAGAGCGCGGCACGCAAGAACTCGGCTACGTCGAACGGCGCGCTGTTGACCTCGTAACGGCCGTCGCGCTCGCCGCGCTCGACCCACGCGATGGCTTCGTCGGCAGGCAATTGCGCTCGATCGATCGCGCCTTGGTGCGCAAGAATTGCGCGCATCGCGAGATCGCGCCGGCGCTCGGCTTCGGCGTCGTTCTCGACCTTCTTCTTGAGCGCACCGTGCCAGTTCGCGTAGAGCCAGTTCTCGAGCTTATAGAAGGTGGTGCGCAAGGTCTCGAGCGCCGGCCACGCGTCTTCGTTGGCGCCGAGTGGATAGCGATCGCCGGGCACGCGCGCGAGTGCGCCTTCGAGCGCACGCATGCCGTCGTCCAAATCGCCATCGAACGAGGCCGGCAAGGTGTAGGTGCGATGCAGCTTGCGCATCATGCGCCCAACCGTCCCGCGCGAGATCGTCGAGGTCATCGCATCGGTCGCCCAGCGCTCGCACTGATGCGCTTCATCGAGAATCGCGACGTCGTAGGGCGGCAAGAGGCCGCCGCCGACGGCAAGGTCGAGAAAGAACAGCGCGTGATTGACCACGACGATGTCGGCATACTTGGCTTCGTCGCGCTTCTTGAAGAACCAGCAGTCGCGAAAGTGCTCGCAAAATTCGCCCGTGCAATCATCGGCGTCGGCATCGAGCGTCTCCCACTCGTCACCCGGCGGCAGGAACGGCAATTCGGCGCGATCGCCGGTTTGCGTGCGCGTCGCCCATTCCCACGTCTGCTCCATGGTCCGCGACGAGGCGATCAAACGCTCGGCACGCATGCGTTCGTATTTCTGCTTGCAGAGATAGTGATTGCGCCCTTTGAGCAACGTGACGCGCAGCGGCACGCCCAGTGCGCGTTCAACCAGCGGAATGTCCTTGCGGACGAGTTGCTCTTGCAGCGCGATCGTGCCGGTCGAGAGCACGATCTTCTTGCCGCTGCGCACCGCCGGAACGAGGTAGGCGAGCGACTTGCCGACGCCGGTTCCGGCTTCGACGATCGTGTGCATGCCTTCGAGCATGCCGCGCTCGATCGACTGCGCCATTTGCACTTGTCCGGAGCGCGCTTCGAACCCGGGCAATGCGCGCGCAATGGGTCCGCCGGGGGCGAAGAGCTCCTCGGTGGTGAGACTACTCATTGGTGCGGCGGTTGATGATGCGTTTGATATTCGGTTTCGTAGTGCGTGCCGGTGTGGGCGTCAACGACCACCGGTGCCACGCGGCGCGGCGGCGTGTAGATCAGCAGCGTGAACAAGAAGCCGACGATCAGTCCGCTCACGTGCGCCTGCCACGAGATGCCCGGCACGAAGAACGTGAAGAGGAGATTGACGATCAGAATGCCGACGTTTTGCCGTACGAGTTGCATGCCGGGCGGCCCGAGCTTGAGGCCGATCGCAAAGAGCGCTCCGAAGATGCCGAAGATCGCGCCGCTCGCACCCAAGGTCGGAACCATCGCATTGGCAGGTGAGCTCAGGTACACGACGCCGAAGCCCGATGCGATCAGCGACACAAAGTAAATTAGCGCCATGCGCGGCGAGCCGACGGCCGCTTCGATAAATCGGCCAAGAATCCAGAGCGAGTACATGTTGACGCCGATGTGCAACAGGCCCTCGTGTAAGAACGCCGAGGTCAAGATGCGCCAGTATTCGTGACCGATGAGCACCGCGTTGGGCCAGAGCGCCCCGTCCTGCAGTACGCGATCGAAGTTCCCGCCGCCCATGATGCCAATCATGCTTGGGCCGGCAACGACGATTTCCCATAAGAATGCAAGGACGTTGGCGAAGACAAGCAGTCGGGTGATCACGCCGCAAGCACCGTGACCAGTCCGGCAAGCTCGAGCGAGATCGCGTGGCGTTTGCCGGCGATCGCAATCGTGAGCGGACCGCCGAGCGGCGCCTTTTGCACCAGCGTGATGTCGACCCCCGGACGCAAGCCGATCTCGGCGAGATAGCGTAAGATCTCCGGAAATTCTTCGGTGACGCTTTCAACGCGACCGTGCGTGCCTTCCGGGACTTGCGCGAGCGGCTCGCCGGTGCGCACCGGATTGCTCAAATCACTCGGCGGAATTGGTTGACCGTGCGGGCAGGTCGTCGGATCCTTCAGCAACTTGAGCAGCTGCGTTTCGACGTTGGCAGAAATTGCGTGTTCGAGCATGCACGCTTCGTCGTGCACTTGATCCCACGGCATCCCGAGCACATCGGTCAGCAGCCGTTCTGCCAGACGATGACGCCGCAGCACGCGCACGCCGACGGCCAAGCCCTTTTCCGTCAATTTGACCTCGCCGCGCGATATGTGCTCGAGGTAGCCGTCTTTCGCCAGCTTCTTGAGCATGCCGGAAACGGATGCGGGCGCGACGCCGAGCGACGACGCAAGCCCCGAGGTGGTGACCCCGGGACCCTCGCGCTCAAGGCGATATACCGCCTCGAGATATTCCTCGACCGATTCGGCAAAATGGCTATGTCCGGACATTGCTCACTACAACTTCGCGGCCGGGTTGCGCGGTTCCATGCCGAGGCGACCGCGCAGCGCAGCCTTGGCCTCCGGTTCGAGAAATGACGCTTCGGCGGCGTTGGCGATGAAGCGGCGCAGCGTCTCGAGACCTTCGCGCCGTCCGACCAGCGCATATTCTTGCGAAATCGACGTCCCGAAGATCGCTGGATCGTCGGCATCGAGCGTAATCCGCACCCCGCTTGCGTCGAGTTGATACAGCGGATGCTCCAGCCCGGCCGGAACCACGCCGGTACGCGCATTCGACGTCGGCGAAACTTCGAGGGCGATCCCGCGATCGCGCAAGCGCGCGACAACGGCCGGATCTTCGATTGCGCGCACGCCGTGGCCGATACGCTCCGCACCGATGTCGAGTGCGGCCGCCACGCTTTGCGCGCCGGCCGCTTCGCCGGCGTGCGCAACCGTGTGCAGCCCGTTGGCGCGCGCGAAGGCGAAAACGTCGCCAAACAATTCGGCCGGGAAGTTCGCTTCGTCGCCGCCCAGGCCAATGCCGATTACGCCGTCACCCGCCAGCGTGGCGGCACGTTGCGCGGTGCGCATTGCCGAGTCCACGCCGAAGTTGCGCGTCACGTCGACGATGAGCGAGAATTCGACGCCCTGCGCGCGCGCTGCGCGCAGCTCCGCGACGATCGAACGAATCGTGGCCGAAATATCGAGCTCACGATGGAAGAACGCCCACACTGACGGCGAGATGAAGAGCTCGCCATGGACGACGTTCTGTGTGAGCGCATCCGCCACGAACTCGCGCGCCAGACGCGCGTAGTCGTCGGGCGAGGCAAGCGCCCGGCTCACCGCTGCAAAGATCAACAAGAACTCGGGGAAGGTTGAAAACTCGTAGACCTGCGCGGGGTCGGTCGGCCCCGCGACCTCGGCTTTACCGGGTTGATAGCGCGTCGAGAGGCCGTAGCGGCGGGTGAGTTCGACAAAAGTCTGCGCCCGCAGGCACCCTTCAAGGTGGCAGTGGAGATGGATTTTTGGTAGACTTGCGACGGCCGGCTCGATCGATTCCATGCTTCCCGAAGGTTCGGAAGGAAAGGCGTTCGACCCGCCGTATCAAATGCAGCCCGTCGCGGGGTGGAGCAGTCCGGTAGCTCGTCGGGCTCATAACCCGAAGGTCGCGAGTTCAAATCTCGCCCCCGCAACCAAATCTAAAAGGTCCCTCGCGGGTTCCGCGGGGGACATTTTTTTGGACCGCGGCCTCGGGCGCTCGTTCACATTGCTCGTAGAGTGTGCGCTTCGTTCGCCACCAGTACAAAAGAACCAGAGGGCGGCAAGCAGCGGCTAATGAATGCGCTCTTTGTGTGGGCGGAAATATTGACGACGCGGATATTCGTCCTTGTCTGGACGCTGCTGGTCCTTTCCAATTGTCATCAGGGCACATCTAAAAGTAGCGAACAGCCGCTACCCGGCCAAGAGATCCGAATTGGCTCAGCTGTTGAGTGCCGAACGAACGATGAATCGATCGGCCCTCCGAGTTATGCGGCAGGTGTAGGAACCGCGATCGAGGGACCGGTGCTTAGGAACAACGCTGACCTTGCTTCGCTCCGGCAGATACGTCTAACGCTGAGTTCTCCGACACTGCGCTACGCCTACGTGTCGGGCGAATTCATTGTCTATAATGCAAAAGACGGGCCGTGCGGGGCAGGTGCCCCTTACGACGTTATCAACGGCAGATGCAGCGAGGGCTACGCGCCCTTGGATCGGCCCAACAGCACGATCTCTGCTGGACAGTGCTTCGAAAAGCATCCGCGTCCTCGTTCGGACCCTCAACCGCGTCGCACATCCTCGACCAAAGTTATTTGGTCTTTTTGCGAAAGGAGAAGGCCCACGTGATTACGCTCCAAAGAACTGTGTTTCTTTTTGCTCTAGCGAACGGAAACGTTGTTGGACCTGTTTCTTTTCTCCGTCCGCTACCGCAGTGTCGCTTGGGAAAGCGAAAGCACGAGCGATGACGCTCCTACTTCGTGCGAAAGATCGAGGAGTAATTTGCGCTCGTCGGGGTCGTAGGCGGCGCGCTTTGCTTTGGGACCGAAATAGATCGCTCCGAGCAGACGGCCGCGCACGAGCATCGGGAAGAGCAGGCCTTCGGAGCCGACGGCGCTCCCCATCTCGTCTAAGTCCAGCGACTCTCGCCGCGATCGCATGCGCACGAACGCTCCGTCATCGATGTCCGCAGGCGGAACGGGAAGCCCTTCGGGCGAGCTGTATGCCGGCATGTATCCTTCATCGCGCGTTTCGTAGATTGTGACTCGATCTGCACTGAGAATGCGCCGGCTTTCCGTGCACGCACGCGCGAAGAGCGCCGGCAAATGTTCGACGTGACCGCAATCGCGAATCAATTCGCGCAAGCTTTCCTCCGCGCGATGCTTCGCGGCAAAGAGCACGCGCTCGACGACCGCGTCGACGCGTTGCTCCAGCTGCTTGATCGTAAAGCCCAGCGCAAGTGCAACCAGTACCTCGATAACGACGCTGTTCGTCTGACCCACCGCTAGCCGCGTCGCGAGAACTTCCACCAGGACGAAGACCGCGAGAACCAGAGAGCCGAGTGCAGCATAGACAACCGCGCGGTTGAGCACGAACGAAATGTTGACGATGCGGTAGCGAAGTGCAACGTAAGCGTAACCGGCTGCCATCAACACCAGCGTGAGATTTAAGGCACCGCCGAACGGCGGCGCATGCCCCAGGAGGCGGAAAAGTAGATTTACCGTTGGGCCGCTGAGCCCCGCGTACGTCGCGGCAAAGGTCCAGGCGATCACTTCGCGATCCGCGCCACGCGGTCGCAGCCAAGCGACGAGATAGCCGAGCAAGTCAACCCGCAACGACAACTGCGCGACATAGAACCAGCGATCGAATGACACGCTTCCGACGAACGCGGCGAGCGGGAGGTTCTGCGTTTCGTTCGCATACGTTATCGAAAGGTTCAAGCCGACCAGAAAAATGGACGCTGCAATCGCCGTCGTTCGAATAACCGCCGCTTCCGCGCGACGTAGGCTGCAGATAGCCAACATTGCTTCGATGAGAAAATATCGCGCAGACAAAGCGAGGATCACGATCATCGCATCGACGATTTCCGTGAGCCTGGACGAGCCGAGATAGAGGCCGCTGATAAACCCGGACGTCGTCGACATGCCGGCGATGCCGATACCGGCGTATAAGCCAAAGGCGTCGCGTCCTCGCGCAACGAGCAGCACCCCGATCAGCGTGCCCAGGAGTTTGAACGCGACATCCAGCCACATCGCCACCCGATGCGCGGGCGTCGCTGCCGCCGTACGAAGGTGAATCACGGCGCTACGGCCATCCCGCGCTATCGCTACAGGTACGTCGACATTGGGCGGAAGCGCGCCTCGTGTAGCCCAGCCCTCCGTCGCGCGCAGCACCGGCCAGTTCTCCTCGTAGCGAAAGCGATCACCGACGCGGAGGCCTTGTGCCTCGGCTTCGGGCGAGACGGTACTGATGACGCCCACCCCATCTACCGCGCTTGTGGTAAATGTGGGGATGGAACCGCTCGTATAAATGCCGACTGCATCAACGGTACATACAATGCAGCCGAAAACCAGCAGCAACGTCGCGATCAGTGCTCTCATACGGCGGCGAGAGCATTCAAGCGACGCTGCAGCAACGCGTTTTCTTCACGGATCGCGTCAGTTTCAATCGCAGCAACGGCGATTGCAACCGCTCCGGCGATATTGGCAACGGCTTCGTCGATATCGGGTGGAATCGCCTCTCCGCCCGCGCGATTGCCAATGCTGAGAACGCCAACGAGGCGGCCGGCGAGGATCATGGGATACGCTCGCACGCCAGGAAATGCCGTCGCTCGATCGTGCAGATCAAGGGGCTCTTGATGTGCCCGCATATCGGCGCACGCAACGTCGTTCTCCTCGATCTCTGCGGGAGCCTCAGGCCATGACGATCCTGCTTTTGCGAGGGCGCCGTTCGCCGCCAAGTAGACGGCGGTCCCGTCCACGAGTGCATACTGGCCAACCGTTTCCAAGGTGTCGCGGATGAGCGGCTTGGTCGAGGTATAAAACTGCGCCGTCGTCGCATACCGCGCAAGAGCCAATTCTTGCGCATGCCTCGTGCGGAACAAGATATTATCTACGGCACGGTCGACGCGAGTATGCACGACCCGCGCGCTCACGATCACCACGAGGACGATGATAAAGTCTACAACCGTACTTTCTACCCGCGTCAATGCCAGTAGGTACCGCTCGGCGAAGAATTCGAGGGCCGCGAACATCAGCAGTAAGATTGCCGAGGTCAGCGCGTATACCACCGTGCGATTCAGTACGAACTCGATATCAAAGACACGGTGTTTAAGTATGGCATAGGTTACCGCAATCGGAATCAAGTCGATCGATATCGTGGTGTAAATCTGAAAAACAGTAAACGATATTCTTCCAAGCGAAAAGGCGATCATGGTTATGGCATAGCCCACGCCGCCGATCATGATCGCCGCAAAGACGATGCCGACACGAGCGCGATCTTCCGGTTTCGCAAGACGCAGCGAAAGCACGGACGCCCAAAGAAGCACGAGTGCCCATAAGCCGCACATGAGCACATAGCCAATTTGATATCTTTCGGCGATGATGTCGAGCAAGAATCCGGCAACGACGATCGCATCGACCACGCGGATTGCGCGGAGCCTCTCCGGCGAGGGCGCGGTACCGGGCAAGCGAATCGCAAACGAGGCGAGCACCAAGACCGGAAAAATATTGCACAGGTCGCGCAAGATCCAGGCGATGACGGCGAAGATGGGCGCCGGCACCCAGAAGAGCTGTGCGGCAAACGTGGACCAGCTCAACCCGCCGCCGCCGATGAAGAGGATCAAGGCGAAGAGCATTGCGCTCGGACGACGGTATCCAAGATACCCCACAAGCAAGAACGCGAGCGCGCCTGAAAGCGCCTCAAAGATTCGCTGCGAGAGGTCGGCAACGCGCGGAAACGTTTCTCGAACGGCGATCAATCGGATTCCAGACGGCGTCTCCAATGGCACGCTCACGATCGCGCCTTTCGAACCATAGCGCAGCCGTATGCGGTCTACCCAGGGGATGACATCGAGGCGAACGTGCGCCCCCGGCACGATACCGAGCGCTCGCATTTCCGCACTGGCGCTCGTGACCGTTGCCGCTCGCCACAAGCCGGGGTTGTCTAGCTCAAATGCCGGATGATAGGCGGGTGGTCCGATGGACACGGCTAGGACCATGGCAAGCCACGTTAGCGCAAAGGCGGGCAGCAGAACACGCGCGGCCCTCTGACGAGACTCGCTCATGCGGATATGTTCGTCACGTATCGAACCGGTACCGCCCTCCGGCTGTTGTGGCGTTTTTACTTCGGCGGCGGTGTGAGCGGTGAGAGATGCTTTGGTTCATATAAACCAAGCTTGTCGCCGCCGGCGAGTTCGAGCGTCGTCACCAAACCCCAGCCACGGTCGACGATCGGTGTCGTTTTGACGCCTTTGTTCTCAAACAGCTGCACGGTCGCGGTGATATCGTCGCAGATAAGCCAGAGTTCGTGTTCAGGGTCATCGTTCGTCTCATGGACGGCGAGTTCGGTCGGTGGCGCCGCAAAGAAAAGGCGCCCGTTTCCCGCGTCAACGTAGTGCAAGCCAAGCACGTCTCTGAGAAAGTCGTACATCTCCTTGGCGCGCTTGGTATAGAAAATCGCGTGAACGCCGGTAATCATTTTATTCCTACTATCTCCTTGTTCACGAGCACGCGTCGTGCCCCACGCATTAGCATAGCTCGCCTGCAAGATTGGGATACTTCGACGAGTCGGTAGCCGGTATGCTCTGTGCGTGGCGTCCACAAGGTCTCAAGTCGCGCGAAGAGCCTTTGCTTGCTTCGTATTCGCTCTCGCGCTACAGCCGGCCGCCTTTGTCGGCGCGCAAGAGGCAGCGACGCCGGCACCGACTGTTTCGCCCGCGCCGAGCGACTCGTCAGATTCGCTTGACCTCGTTCCGGACTTTAACGTGCCGCTGTCGCCGCGCGAATGGTACTCGCTCGAGGATGACGTCACCACCTCCTACGACCATCTTGCGGGATCGAGCAATACGATCAACCTTCGCGCACAGATTCCGCTTGGGCGATTCGCAAAGAAGTTGCCCGCGTCGCTGCTCACGCGCCGGCGGGTGCAGCTGATCAAGATCAAATTGCCATTCGTGACGTCAGCACCGGCCGGCGCGGTCAAAGGTAACGGCGACACGACGTTGTGGTTTCTTCAGTATCTCGGCACCGCAAGTCAAAAATGGGTCTATGGTCCGCTTCTGAAAATTCCGACCGCGTCGATGAATGAACTGGGCTCGGGTCGTTGGTCAGGTGGACCAGCGGCGGGGTACACCTACACGCACGGAAGTACCAGCCTCGGCCTCTATGCGGAAACATACGTGTCGTTCGCCGGGCCGAGGTCGCGCGGGGCTGTCACCCAAACGCAGATTCAGCCGGGACTGTTTTTCACGCTGCCCCGCGGCTGGCTCGTCGGTACGTCGTCGATGCAATTCCTCTACAATTGGCAGCGGAATGCATGGCAAAACGTTCCCCTTGGATTCCGGGTCGAAAGGTTCACGCAAAAGGTCATGGTCGGCGTGGAGGTCGAGAAGAATCTCGCAAGCGTGCAAAGTACGACACAGTGGACGTTCCGGCTCGACGTTAAATACCAGCTGCCGGCGCAATAGGCAGAGCACAACCACACGAGGGTTGCATGAAAGGCTCCCTAATAGAGGTAGCGATGCTGCGGCTTCTGCTCTATGCGAACGTCGGTCTTTTTTGCGACGGCTACATCCTGAGCAGCGTTGGCCTTGCGCTCGTTACCTTGCAGCCGCATTTTGGCCTGAGTTCCGCGATGACCGGACTGCTTGGCGCCGCCACACTCGTCGGCATCTTCATCGGTGCGCCGCTTTTCGGGCACATCACCGACCGCCACGGGCGTCGCGTGCTCATGATCGCTGACCTCGCGTTTTTCGTCGTCTTCTCCCTCGTGCAGATCTTTGCGACCAACGCCTGGGAACTCGTCGTGCTTCGCTTCGCCCTCGGCCTCGCGATCGGTGCCGACTACCCGATAGCCGGCGCGCTCATCGCCGAATCGGTTCCCGCGCGCATGCGCGGGGCGGCGGTCAACAGCATGCAGGTCGCGTGGTTTCTCGGCGCCGCCGTCGCGTATGTCGCGGGCTACGCACTGCTCGCCACCGGCCCGCAGAGCTGGAAATGGATTCTTGCAAGCCCAGCGCTCTTTGCCGCCATCGGTCTACTGTTGCGCGCGAGCGCGCCCGAATCGCCGCTCTGGCTCGAGGCGCGCGCTGCGGGTGACACGCACGCCTCGTTCTTCACGATGTTTCGCCCACAGTTCCGCAGCGCACTTGCCTTTGTCTCGGCAATGTGGCTGCTGCAAGTCGTGCCGCTCTTTGCAATATACACGTTCGCGCCATCAGTGCTCGGCGCGCTCGGACTCGACAGCGCCTCATCGCCGGCCGGCAGCGTCGCGGTGACCGCTGCATTCCTAGTCGGCTCGCTGCTCTCACTTCCGCTCGTCGAACGATGGGGACGTCGTCCGCTCTGCATCGCCGGATTCGCAATTGCGGTCGTCGCGTTCGCGTTGTTGCTCATCGGCAACGTCGCCATCGTTGTCACCTGTTTCCTCGCCTATGCGATCGGCATCGGCGCGGCGGCCGGCCTCGAACTCACCTATCCAACCGAACTCTTCCCGACCTCGATTCGCGCAACCGCCACCGGATTCGCAGCCGGCGTGAGCCGAATCGGCGCGTTCATCGGCACGTTTGCACTGCCGTCGCTGCTTGCGCGATTTGGCATCATCAGCGTCGTCGCAAGCGCACTCGTACTCTCACTCTGTGGTCTTGGTATCGCCTGGCGCTGGGCGCCCGAAACGAAAGGAGTCCACCTTACATGAAACCGCTCTTGTTCGCCCTAGCGTTGGCGCTACTGCCGATTCGTTCGCTGGCCGCCGATGCGGTGACGCAACATACGCTCACGATGGACGGCCGCACGATTCATTACACCGCGCGTGCCGGCACGATCACGCTCTACGACGAGAAGCGTCAGCCAATCGACACGATGTTCTATACGGCCTACACGCAGGACGGCGTCGATCCGGGCAAACGTCCCGTCACCTTCTTCTATAACGGCGGACCGGGTGGATCGAGCGTGTGGCAACGCATGGCGGCTTTCGGACCCGTCCGCGTCATCGGCGGGAAGCCCGGCGAAACGCCCAGCGCGCCGTATACCGTCGTCGACAACCAGTACTCGCTGCTCGATAAGACCGATGAAGTCTACGTCGATGCGCCGGCGACGGGATTCAGCCGCATGCTCGCCGCGGGCAAAGGCTCGCAGGTCTTCGGTATCGATCAAGACGCTGCCGCCTTCGCGCAATTCATCCGCAGCTATCTCTCCGACTTCAGCCGCTGGAACTCCCCGAAGTATCTGTTCGGCGAGAGCTACGGCACCGTGCGCTCCGCTGCCGTTGCCCGTCAGCTCGAGAACGGCTTCGGACAAGCGATTCAGCTCAACGGCATCGTCTCCATGTCGAACGCATTGAATCTCGATGTGCTCTGGGACGACGAGAACGTCGGCGGCAACGACTGGGCGTTCGTGCTCTTTCTTCCGACCGAAGCGGCGACCGCGTGGTACTACCATCTGGTGCCGAATCGTCCGGCCGAGCTTCCCGCCTTTCTCGCCGAGGTCGAGCACTTTGCGCTCGGCCAGTATCTCACAACGCTGGCGCAAGGCGACAACGTCGCACCGGCGATGCGCGAGGACACGATCCATAAACTCGCCGCGTACACCGGCCTCTCCGAGTCGGTGATCCGCGAAGCGAACCTGCGCATCAAACCCAATGACTTCCGCAGCGATCTGTTGCGTTCGCAGGGCAAGGTCGTCGGCTACATGGATACGCGCTACTTTGGCTACGACGTGGTGGGTAATCGCCAATCGCCGATGTGGGACAACTCCGATCTTGCGACCACGCCGGCGGTGGTTTCGATCTTCAACGACTACGTGCGCAATCAGCTCGACTATCACACAACGCTTGAGTATCGCCCGCTCTATGACGTGTTAGCGGGATGGGACTGGAAGCACCAAACCGATCTCGGCGGCGATGCCGCGCTCATCAAGCCACCGAACACGATCGTTGACCTGGCCGAAGCTATGGCCGAGAATCCGAGCATGCGCGTCCTGGCCTTGATGGGCTACTACGACATGTCGACGCCGTACTTCCAACAGGACTACGACTTCGCGCACCTGCATCTGCCGCCGGATCTGCGCCGCAACGTGACGATCGAACGCTACGAGTCCGGGCACATGATCTACATCGATCCAACCAGCCTCGTGAAACTCAAAGCCGATCTCGACCGCTGGTACGACGGCCACTGATACGGTTCGCGAGCCTCACCATGGCGGTATCGCTCAACATTTCCAAGCCCAGTTTGGCATGGTCGACACGTTTTCATAGCGCGGTTTTGCCTCCGTTGACGTCGATGATTTGCCCAGTAATGAACGATGCTTTATCGGATGCGAGGTACACGATCGCGTCGGCGATCTCTTCAGGCCGGCCGGCGCGTTTGAACGGAATGCCGGCAATGAACGCCGCCTTGCGCTCGGGGCTGCCGGTGAAGCGCGTGAGCATCTCGGTGTCGACCGGTCCCGGTGCGATCGCGTTGACGCGCACGCCGAACGGTGCGGCTTCGAGCGCCGCGGTTTTGGTGAGCCCTTCCACGGCGTGCTTGCTCGCCGTATAGATCGATGCGCTCGGCGAGCCGCGATGCCCCACCGTCGACGAAAGATTGATGATGCTTCCTGAGCCTTGCGCCTGCATCACACGCAGTTCGTGTTTGAGGCTGAGCAGCGTGCCCAGCACGTTCGCATCAAACGTCGCGGTGTAGTTTTCCACTGTTTGGTCGACGATCGGGCCGGTCTGGCCTTCGCTCCCGGCGCTGTTGACCGCGGCATCGAGACGACCGAAGCGCGTGACCACGCCGTCGACGAAGACGCGCACGTCATCTTCCTTGCTCACATCGACGCGAAAGAACTCGGCCTCGGCGCCGAGCTTGCGCAGTTCGGCGGCAAGCGCGTTACCGGCATCGTCGTGCCGGCCCGAGACGGCGACGCGAGCGCCCGCCTGCGCGAAGGCTAACGCGGTTGCGCGACCGATGCCGCTGAGCGCGCCGGTAATGAGGACCACTGGTGATGCCATACCGGCCTCAGAACAGTCGAAGGCCGCTGTTGGCTGCGGGTCTCAAGATGACGGAGTTTTACGGACGCCGCGTACCATCGCTGGGCGCATAGCTCTAGACCGTCGCGCCGAGCATCACACGCGCCCGTATACCTCGCGGCCTGCGGTTCTGGCGGGGACTCGAGCACGTGGTCATCGACCCTACCCCAGCGCGATGCAGTCGATCTCGATATCGAAATCCAACGGCCAGTCGCCGACGGGAACAAACGTTCGGGCTGGCGGGTCGGCCGGAAAGAAACGGGCGTAGACCTCGTTGATCGCACGGTAGTGATCGCCGCTGGCGTAGATGCGCACCATGCAAACCTTGGCTAGCGATGAGCCTGCGGTCTCGAGGACATGCTGGAGGTTTTTGAGACAGCGCTCGGTCTGGGCGGCGATGCTGTCGCGGACGAAGGTCCCCCGGGCTGCGTCGATCGGGGGCGTGCCCGAGACGAAGATCATTCCGTTGGCCCGGATCGCGGCCGAGATCGGCACTCCGCGAGCACGGCTTACCTCGGAGATGCCGGGGACCTCGATGACCTCCCGTTGCATTGACCCGTCCTTTCTGGTATAAAGCTACAACACTATGTCGGTATTTCAGGCCCACGTCCATCACCACCATCATCACGGACTCGCGAGTCGCGTGCGATGACTGTTTGACGTAAGCCTGTACAAGAGTTTCAGGAAGAGGTCGCGGTCCGCCCGCGGCCTCTTTCTTTTTCTTTTGTGCTCGACCCGAAAGGATGCTCCGTGGAAACCCAAACTATCGCCCCGTCGGCAGTAGTACTGATCCCGAAAAACCGCGGCCTCGCCACGATGGCCGAGGCTGCGCTTCGGACATGCCTGCCATCCGGAGCATTCGAACGAAGCTTTGTACGCGGCGAAGATGTGCCGCTGTTGGCAAGTGAAGTTGCGCGCGGCGGTCGCACGGTCGTCGCCCTGACCGGCGAAGATCTCCTCGAAGAATGGCTTGCCGGCGGACGCGAGCTGGACCGTCGCCTCACCCGCAGCGCGATTCCGTGGAACGATCCGCAGGCGCGCTACGGGAAACCGGCGCTCTGCTTGATCGGCCCGCGCGGTGTCGCGCTTCCGCAAAGCGGCGAGCTCCGCGTCGCGGTCTGCGCAAAATACGAAAACCTCGCGCGGCGCTTTCTGCAAACGCTGGAACGCCCCAAGTTGCACATCGAAACCGTCGCGATTGCCGGCACCGTCGAAGCGGCCATTCTTCACGACATCGCTGATTTCATGATCGACATCGTGGTCTCGGGCAAAACGATCGACGAGCTGCAGCTCGAGGTGCAATCGATCGTGATGACCAGCGACCTCGCACTTTTGGAGTTTAAGGGATGAGCGTGCGCTTACGACCGGCGATCGAGGTCGTCGCCGAATACGATCCGCGCGACCTTTCCGACGACGGCATCACGATCCGCTTGCACCGCAATGAAGGCGCGCTCCCGCCGCCCGATTTCGTGGTCGATGCCATCCGCGCGATCGATGCCGAAACGCTCCGCACCTATCCGACCGCCCTGCAACGCGAAGTCAACGCTCGTCTCGCCGCGCGTTTTTCCCGCGAAGCAACCAACGTCGTCGTTGCCAACGGTGCCGACGAAATTCTTGCCGCGTGTGCGCGCATCACGCTCGATCCCGGCGACGTCGCGCTCACGCTCTCGCCCACGTTCGGGATGTACGCGCGCGTCATCGGGCTTGCCGGCGCTACCCTGCGCCGCGTTCCGTACGCCTCGCGCTGGCGCTTCGAGCCGCTCGAGCTCATCGAAGCTGCCGACGAACGCACGCGGCTGGTCATTCTGGGCCATCCTAATAACCCTACGACGGATCTGTTGCGGATCGGCGATCTTGCGGCGGTCGCGCGCGCTTTACCCGACGCGCTCATCGTCGTCGACGAGGTCTATTTGGCCTTTTCCGATCGCTCGCTCGCGCGCGATGCAGCGGCTCTAGAGAACGTGGTCATCGTCGGTTCATTTTCAAAGTGTGCGTCGCTGGCGGGCGCGCGCCTCGGCTACGCGCTTGCCGGCGCGCCGATTGCCTCCGCGCTGCGCCGATCGCTCGGCCCGTATCCGACCGGCGCGCTGAGCCTCGCCGCCGCGCAAGCCTACTTGCGCGATCCCTCGCGCACGCGCGGCTTCGAAACGCAACTCGAGGCCCAGGTCACGCGCAGCCTCGATGCGTTTGAAAGCGCCTTTGCGCCCTTCGCGCGCGAGATCTGGCGCGGACCGGCCAATTTCTTACTCATCGACTGCGGCGCCGGCGCACAGCCGATCGCCCGCGCGCTGCTTGCGCGCGGTATCGCCGTGCGCACCTTCGATGACCCGATGCTCGCCGGCATGGTGCGCATCTCAGCCA
>DATHMY010000043.1:0-2658 GCA_035486535.1 Candidatus Acidiferrum sp. | reverse complement strand
CAGCGCGGTCGCGCTCTCGAGATGCGGCGTGTCGCTCTGCTCCAGGCCTTGGAAGCGCAGCGTGTACGAACCGATCGAGAAGCTCTCGCCGGCGTGCACGCTCTTTTTCACTTCGGTGCGGAAGAACGACGAGCCGACGATACCGACGAATGCGACGATCACGCCGACGTGGATAATGTACCCGCCGTAGCGGCGGTTGTTCTTGGCGACGAGATTTACCAGCGCCTTGGCGCGGGGCTCCGAAACCATGTGACGGCGTGCGTTAACGCCGCGCCGAAACTCGACGAGCACTGTGCCCATTACGAACGCGGCCAGCGAGAACGCGGTCAGCACGTACCATATCCGCAGACCCTCCGCCCTGGCGACGATGCCGGTCGTGACTCCAATCACGACGGGCGCGGCGAAACTGCGCACGAGATTGCTAGTGGTCGTGCGGCGCCATGCGATCAACGGCCCGACTCCCATCAGGAAGACGAGGCCGAGCGCGAGCGGTCCGTTGACGCGATTGAAGAACGGAGGTCCGACGGTAATCTTCACGCCGCGCACCGCTTCCGACAGAACCGGGAATATCGTGCCCCAGAAAACGGCGAACGCGATGCCGACCAGCATCAGGTTGTTGAACAGGAACGCGGCCTCGCGCGACAGGTACGATTCGAACTCGGCGGGGCTGCGCAACTGCTTCGATCGGAAAATCAACAGCGCCGAGTAGCCGAGCGTGACCGTTATCAGAAAGCTGAGAAAATATGGGCCAAGGCCCGACTGGGTGAACGAATGCACCGACGAGATGACGCCGCTACGCGTGATAAAGGTGCCGAAGAGCGTGAGGCCGAAGGCGAGTCCGATCAGCGACAGGTTCCAGACCTTCAGCATGTCCTTGCGTTCCTGGATCATCACCGAATGCAGGTACGCCGTCATCACGAGCCACGGCATGA
The DNA here is from genome assembly GCA_035486535.1 of Candidatus Acidiferrum sp. GTDB lineage: Bacteria > Vulcanimicrobiota > Vulcanimicrobiia > Vulcanimicrobiales > Vulcanimicrobiaceae > Aquilonibacter. Next base: position 1,726 of record DATHMY010000043.1, on the reverse strand, counting down.
AGGCGGCGTTCTCGACCGGATCCCACGCCCAGTAGCCGCCCCAACCGAGCACTTCGTAAGCCCATCGCGCGCCGAACATGTTGCCGAGCGTGAGAAAGAACCACGAAAAAATCGCCCAGCGTCGCGTCGAGCGAATCCATCCGTCATCGAGTTTGCCCGTGATTAGCGCGGCCGCCCCGAACGCGAACGGCACGGTCGCGCTGACGTAGCCGGTGTAGAGACTCGGCGGGTGTATCGCCATCCAGTAGTTCTGCAGGAGCGGATTCAGGTCGGAGCCTTCAGCGGGAACCGTCGCGAGCAAGTCGAATGGACGGGTCACGAAATTGAGCATCATCAAAAAGAAGATGGCGACGCCGGCCAGCACCGCGAGCGCGTACGGCGCGATCTCGGGATTGCGGCGGCGATTCTGGAACGCGGCGATCGACGTGAAGATCGACAGCAGCCAGGTCCAGAACATCAGCGAGCCCTGCTGTCCGCCCCAGAGCGAGGTTATCTTGTAGACGGTCGGCAGCGTGGTGTTGGAGTATGAGGCGACGTACTCGAGCGAGAAATCACTGCGCAGCAGCGCGCTCCACAGCACGAGCATTGCGATAGTGACCATCGCGCACATCGCCCACAGGGCATGGCGGGCGCTGACGACGAAATCGGGCGAGTTGCGGCGCGCGCCGTAGATATTCGCAACGATCGAATAAACGGCAAGAATCAGCGCGATCGCGAGCGCGAGATTGCCAAGTTGCGGCATCGAAAAAACCCGCCGCTATTGTGATTGTTTAGGCTTGTACTTGGAAGGGCAACTGGTCATCACCTGCGTTGCGGCGATGGTTCCGTCGGCGCCCAGCTTGCCCTCGACAATAACGTCGCGGCCAGGCGCGAACATGTCGGGCTTGGGCTCGCCGGCGCATATGACGCGGAACGACACGGGATCGGACGCCACGACGGGTTTTACGGCGCCGTTGTCGACGTCGGGAATCGGCACGATTTCAAATTTGAGCGTGAGCGAGTTCGGGTCCCAGTCGATGTTGCCGGCTTTGACGCGGCCGGCGACACGGAGCGCCTGGCCGCCGAGTTCGGTTTGGCGCGCTGCCACTTCGGGGACGGTCAGGTAATACTCGGAGGTGGTGCGAATCGCACTGAATATAAGGTAGCCGATCGCGGCGGCGATCAGACCGACGCCGATAAAAAATCGTGGACGAATGCGCATTGCGGTTTAATTCTAATGCAACCCGCGCCGGGTTTCAGCAGCGGCAATCAGGATTCAGGAATCGGAGTCGGAATAATCGGCATGCGCGTCAAGCGGACCGAAGGCGACGCCGCGTTTTGCGGCGCGGATGAAGTTCACCATCTCGATTACTTCCGGAGTGAGGACGGTGGATTTTTCGAGGCGCTCGATTGCCAGCTTCAGGTTCTGGCGGGTGCCGAAGAGAGTCGTAAAAGCTTTGCGCAGTGCTTGAATCGATTTGGTTGGGACGCCTGCCCGCTTCAGGCCGACCACGTTGATGCCGCGCAGCGTGTGGGTGCCGTCCATGATGCAAAAGGGCGGGACGTCGCGGCTGGTGCGCGATAGTCCGCGCATCATCGCGAGCCGTCCGATGCGGGTGTACTGATGCACGACGCAATTGCCGGAGACCAGCGCGCGGTCGCCCAGCTCGACCCATCCGGCAAGCAGTGCGCCGCCGGCGATGATGGTCGAGTTGCCGACGCGGCAATCGTGCGCGACGTGCGCGTT
>DATHMY010000042.1:0-21845 GCA_035486535.1 Candidatus Acidiferrum sp. | reverse complement strand
CCGTTGATGCTCCAAGTTGTACTGGGCTTTGATGGCGCGCGCATTGCGTCGGCATTTCTCGTTGCACCGGCGACGATGAGCCAGCGATTGGTGCGCGCGAAACGCAAGATCGTCGGCGCGGGCATCCCACTGGCGGTGCCCCCGGGCGAGGAATTTCCTGAGCGTCTCGATGCCGTGCTGGCGGCGATCTACGTGACGTTTGGTCAGGGTTGGGACGATCCCAGCGAGGCCGACCCGGACACGCGGGGACTTGCGCGCGAAGCCATCTGGCTCGGGCGCCTCGTTCATGCGGCTTGCCCGAATCAACCCGAGGTCAGCGGGCTGGTCGCATTGATGCTGCACGCCCACGCGCGTCGCGATGCTCGTCGCGGTCCGCAGGGCTCGTTCATTCCCCTCGACGCGCAAGACCCGCAATGCTGGGACCTCGCGCTAATCGACGAAGCCGAGGGACTTCTCGCGCAGGCCGCTGCGGCGAAGAAGCTGGGGCGATTCCAGCTCGAGGCCGCGATTCAGTCGGCGCACGCGGTCCGCCGTTTCGCGCGTGCACCGGACTACGCCGCGATCCTGTTGCTCTATGATGCCCTGCTCGCAATGACGGGCTCGCCGGTGGTCGGGCTCAACCGAGCCGTAGCACTCGCGGCGTATCGCGGACCCGCCGCCGGGCTCGAAGCACTCGACCTGTTTAGTGGTGACGCGCGCATGGTACACTATCAACCGTATTGGGCCGCGCGCGCCGATATGCTCGGGCGTAGCGGCGAAACCGAAGCAGCGCGGGTCGCATTCGAACGTGCAATAGGTCTGACGATCGACCCCGCAGTCCGCGCATATCTCGCCTCACGTCAGGAGGGTTTCATCCATGCAAACCACGTGGGATCCAGATAACAATACCTTCGCATTTCCGCAGCAGCACAAAGAACCGCTAACCGACGCGTCGCACGTGCGCAACGCCATCGCGCGCTTCGATCAAGTCGAAGGCGTTTCGGATGCTGATCGAGATCTCGCCTGGGCGAATATTCTCAAGGCGGCGGATTACTACGGCGTGCACGTGTCGGAAGAATCGTGGCATGACCTCATGAGGGCCTAAGGATGCGAGCGACCTGGAAGCCCCATGAGAAACACGGTGAACTGACCAAACGCAGCGACCTGCCGAACAGCGTCTTCGCGATTCCGAAAAAACGTAAGGAACCGCTCACCGACGCCAAGCACGTACGTAACGCGATCGCGCGCTTCGATCAGATGACCGGCGTTACCGAAGATGAGCGCGAACTTGCCTTCGCCAACATCAAAAAAGCCGCCAAGCACTACGGGGTCGACATGACCGAAAAAAGCGCCGGCGACTTTACCACGCGTCCGAAGACGGGACGCACGGCTGCCGATCGCAAGAAGTCGGCAAAGAAGGCCGCGGCGACGCGTAAACGCCGGGCCGCAACCGGTACGCGCAAGAAAGCGAGCACGCGCAAGAAAGCGAGCACGCGCAAGAAGAAATCCGCGAAGAAGCGTTAGGTCGGCCGAACCGTCTATTTCGGGTCGAACGCTCCGGTCAGAATCATCTGCTCGGAGAGTTCGCGCGCCCGTTGATACTCCGGGCCGAGCTTGGCGGTCTCTTCATCGAAGATCTGCGAAAGCGATGGCGGTGTGTAGGGGCCGGGAAAGCGTAAACGCTGGGCAATCATCACGCGGTAGATCCGGTCGGTCGCCAAATCTTCCATGTACCCGTCGAGCAAACTCGCGCCCAGACCGTTGAGCACGCCGTGGCGATACCGGATCGCGGTGCGCACGGCGTCACGTGTTCCCTCGAGCGTGGTCGTGCCCACGCCTTTGGGTGCAGGCCGCAAGTCGAGGTGTGTGGTCGCAAGCTTCGGTCGCTTCTCGAGCTGGTTGGGAGACGGAAATTGCGAGACGGCGATTTCGTTCTGGTCCGGATGTCCGGTCCAAGCGCCATCCATGAGGCATTCCGCCTCATTCTTCTTATCGCGTTCGAGCACATCGAGCGCGCGCGCGTTGAGTTCCGGATCGGCGCGATCGGGAAAGAGCGCGGTCATGCCACCGATGGCGAGCGCGCCGTGTTTGTGCGTGATCTCGGGCATAAGCACGCGCAGATTCTGAAAGAACGGAACGTCGAATGGAATTGTGTTGCGATCCGGTAGGATCCAGTTTGGATCGTGCAGATTGAAGTGCGCGAGGCTCGCCATATAGTCCCAGCGTCCGAGATTGAGCCCGAGAATATACTCTCGCAGATTGTAGAGAAACTCTTCCATCTCGTAGGCGATCGGATGCGCCTCGACTAGCGCCATTGCCTTGATCGAGCCGGCGTTCCAGCCTTTGGCGGCGACGATCGCGTCAAAGAGCTCTTTCCACCACAGCGCTTCCTCGGCCGATTCAGACTTCGGAATATAGATGCAGAGCGGATGTTTGAGCCGATCGTAGTCGAGGCGATATGCCAGCAGGGCCGTATCAAAGAGCGATGCGCTGGTCAGCTCATCGTGCAACAAGCCGGCCTGCGACATGTGCAGTCCGCGGACGCGATTCCAGACGACGGTCGAGCTGGGAGCGATGCCGACCGTCTTGCCGCGTTTTTTGTCGTCGTAGGTCAACTCACCGTAGAGCGCAGCGACCAGATTCGCCTGGCCGAGCATGAGGTGCTCCCAGGTGTTGGCCATCGAATCTTCGAGGTCGAGCATCACGCCGGGCGCGCCCGAGTTGAGCAATTTGACGACCAGCTCCGCGTCGTCGGCGGGACCGGTCATTTGATTGCGCTGATCTTGGCACCAGGCCGGTAGCTCGATGCGCCAGTCGGTGGTGGTTGCGTGCGATTCCGGCAGATAGTTCGGGAGATCGCCATGGTGCGCACGCGCGAGCCGCTCGGCTCGCGTGCGCGCCAGACGCTGCTGCGACGGCGTGAACCGTTCGTGCAGCGGAAGGTAGAACTCCGCGAACCCAGCCGGCAGATCTCGCTCGACGGCGAAACCTGCTGGGGCTACGTTCATTTCAGACGCTCAAGACCTCGGAAGCATGACCGTTGCTGTAGAACTGCTCGGCTTCGGTCGAACCGTGCAGCGCGGTCGTCGAGGATTGACCCTCGCTGATCGTCTGCGCCACTTCGTCGAAGTAGCCCGTCCCCACCTCGCGCTGGTGGCGCGTGGCGGTGTAACCGAGCGATTCGGCACCGAATTCGAGCTGCTGGAATTCGGCATAGGCCGACATTCCACGTTCCTTGAAGTCGCGAGCCAGTTCGAAGAAGCTGTAGTTCAGCGCGTGGAAACCGGCCAGCGTGATGAACTGGAACTTATAGCCGAGCGCGTTGAGATCTTCGCGATACGCGGCGATCGATGCGTCATCGAGCTTCTTCTTCCAGTTGAACGAGGGCGAGCAGTTGTAGGCGAGCAGTTTGCCCGGGAACTTCGCGTGGATCGCGGTTGCGAACTTACGCGCTTCCTCGATGTTAGGCTCGGACGTTTCCATCCATAGCAGATCGGCATAGGGCGCATAGGCAAGACCGCGCGCAATGCAGGCGTCGACGCCTTCGCGCGTGCGGAAGAAGCCCTCGGGCGTACGCTCGCCGGTCACGAACTGCCGGTCGACGGGATCGATGTCGCTGGTTATCAGGGTCGCTGCTTGCGCGTCGGTGCGCGCGATGATGACGGTCGGAACGTCGAGCACGTCGGCCGCGAGACGGGCGGCGATTAAGTGCCGTACGGCTTGTTGTGTCGGGATCAGGACTTTACCGCCGAGATGGCCGCACTTTTTCTCCGAGCTGAGTTGGTCTTCCAAGTGCACGCCCGCGGCGCCGGCCTCAATCATCGCTTTGGTCAGCTCGAACACGTTGAGCGGACCGCCGAATCCGGCTTCCGCGTCAGCGATGATCGGCAGATAGTTCTCGGGCGTTCCGCGCCCTTCAACCGTTTCGACTTGATCGTAGCGTTGCAGCGCGTTGTTGATGCGCTTCACGAGTTGCGGCACGCTGTTGACCGGGTAGAGGCTTTGGTCGGGGTAGACGTTCCCCGAGCTATTTGCATCGGCCGCAACTTGCCAGCCGCTGCAATAAATCACTTTGAGTCCGGCCTTGGCGGCCTGCACGGCTTGTCCGCCGGTCATCGTTCCGAGTCCGGCGGTCGCTTGCGGCTCCTGCAGCAGCGACCAGAAGCGCTGCGCGCCTAGCCGCGCGAGCGTCTGCTCGGCGACGACGCTGCCTTGAAGCTTGATGACCTCATCGGCGGTGTAGCGACGCTCGATTCCGTTCCAGCGCGACTGGTGCTTCCAGGCGTTGGTGAGGGTGGCTGCACGTTCGTGCGTGTTCAACTCAGACTCCTTCATCATTGGACCGCTCATTTCGTCCATTGGATCGGTTCAATTGGATGGCTTGCGTTTGATCCTTGGACTGATATACCCTTATACAAAGTTTGCCAAGCACGTGTCAATACAGCCTATTGATAAATCTATAGGCAAGTTGCGCGCCACCGCTTGCTTTCACTGTAGCATGCAATCGCGAGCCTTCGGGCGTATGAACGGCCCCATGACGTTAAGCCTTCGTTTCGCAGCGCTCATGGTAGCGTTAAGTCTTTCGTGCACGATGTTCGCGCAGGCCGCGCCGTCGATGCGCGACGTGTTGCGCACCACCGACAGCCTGACCGACTACGGCACGGTCGCACTCTCGCCCGACGGTACGCGCGTTGCGTGGCAACAGACCTTTCATCACGCCAACAGCGTATGGGTCGAAAGTCTCGCTACGCAACATCGCGCGCAGTTGAGCGTTCCCGGCGCAGCAAAGTCGGATGCGATGTCTCCGGCGTGGTCGCCGGACGGCACGCGTCTCGCGTTCCTTTCCGATGCGCGCACGAAAGGCCGTCCATCCCTTTACCTTGCTGCAGCCGACGGGAGCAGTGTGCGTCTGCTCGCTGCACTCGGCGGACTACCGCAACGCTTAACCTGGTCGCCGGACGGCAAACATCTCGCGCTCCTCTATATCGCGCATCCGCATCGGCTCGCCGGCGCAACGTCGGCCGGTGCGCGCGACGTCGGCGTGATTGGTAGCGTTACCGACGAGCAGCAAATCGCCACGATCGATGCGCGCAGCGGCGCGCTGACGCTCGTAACACCGGGCGGCGACTATATCTACGAGTACGCATGGTCGCCGGATTCGTCACGCTTTGCCTGCACCTATGCGCGCGGCAACGGCGACAACAATTGGTGGATCGCGAAGCTCGCGACCGTGCCCGCGAGCGGCGGCGCACTGCACGATCTGCTCGCGCCCAAGTATCAAATCAACGACCCGCAGTGGTCGCCCGACGGCTCGAAGATCGCGCTGGTGGGTGGAATCATGAGTGACTTCGGGCCGGTTGGCGGCGACGTGTACATCGTCGATGCCAACGACGGCACCACGGTCGACGCGACGCCGGATGCAAAGTTCAACGTCGCGGACCTCCACTGGACGCAAGCACATCGGATCGTCCTGATAGCTCACGTGATGGGCACGCTGCACATGTTGTATCTGGATCCGAGCACGGGAACGACGACGACCGTACTTGGGCACGACGAGAGCCTGCGCAGTTTATCAATTGCCAAGAACGGTGACATCGCCGTGGTGCGCTCATCGTTCTCGATGCCCGCTGAAGTGTGGGCCGGCGCGCCCGCGACGCTCCGCCAAGTCACCACCGCTAACGCGTCCGTTCCGAACCTCTCGGGCAAGGCCGTCTCGCTCACTTGGAAGAGCGATCCCTACACGGTGCAAGGCTGGCTGATCTATCCGCTGCAATTCGATCCGACGAAAAAGTATCCGATGATCACGATGATTCACGGCGGACCATCCTCCGAATTTACGCCGGCATACGACTCGCGCTTCACCGCGGCGGTAACGGCGCGCGGCTACTTCGTCTATGAACCGAACCCGCGCGGCAGCTACGGTCAGGGTGAAGCGTTTACGCGCGGTAACGTCAAGGATTTCGGCTACGGCGATTGGCGCGACGATCTTGCCGGGCTCGATGCGGCGATCGCGCAAGCGCCGATCGATCCGAATCGCCTCGGGCTCTTCGGCTGGAGTTACGGCGGCTACATGGCGATGTGGGCCGAGACGCAGACCACCCGCTTCAAAGCGATCGTCGCCGGGGCGGGCATCGTGAACTGGCAGTCGTACTACGGACAGAACCAGATCGATCAGTGGATGATTCCGTTCTTTGGCGCCTCGGTCTACGACGATCCGGCGGTCTATGCCAAGAGCTCACCGATCACGTTCATCAAGAACTCGCACACGCCGGTCTTGATTCTGCAGGGCGAACGCGACGAAGAAGTTCCGGCACCGCAAGCGTTCGAGTTCTACCACGCGATGCAAACGCTCGGCGTGCCATCACAACTCGTCGTCTACGCTGACGAAGGTCACGGCCCGCGTCAACCCAAGAATCAGATCGACATTCTCGAACGCATGGTCGCCTGGTTCGACAAATATTTGCGCTAGTTGTCACTGCGCGAAAACAAAAACGAGGCGCCGCATTACTGCGACGCCTCGTGCGCTTCGATGTGGGACTTCGCAACGCCGCGCTACACCAACGTCGGCAGTGGCAATGACGGGCGCGTTGAGAGATCGGGGCGCAGTTCGGTCGTATATTCGAGCGCGCGGTCCATCATCCGCAGCGCGAAATCCATCTGCGGATCGCGGCCGTCGCGATAATCTTGCGGGGCGTAGTCGACGTCGTAGTCCGGATCGGTCCCGTAGTTCTCCACCTTCCAGCCGACGTCGGAGAACCAGAACGAATATTCCGGTTGCGTGGTGAGCGTGCCGTCAACCAAGTGATGGTACGGATTGATGCCGATCACGCCGCCCCACGTGCGCTTACCGACGAGCGGCCCGAGCTTGTAGAGCTTGAAGCAGTGGCTGAAGATGTCGCCGTCCGACCCGGCAAATTGATTGGTGATGGCCATCATCGGGCCGGCCACGGATTCGGGCGGATAGGGAATCGCGGTGCCGTAGCGCGGCACGTCGTAGCCGACGCGCTTGCGCCCAAGTTTTTCGAGCAGCAACGGTGAGACGTGGCCGCCGCGATTGTAGCGTACGTCGACGACCAAGCCTTTGCGATCGAATTCGCTCAAATAACCGCGATGAAACTCGGCAAAGCCCCATGGCCCCATGTCGGGAATGTGGATGTAGCCCACACGGCCGTTGGTCTTCTCGTGCACGTAGCGACGGTTGGCTTCCACCCAGGCGCGATAGCGCAGCGGTGATTCGCTAGCGAGCGCTTTGACCATCAGCGTGCGCTCTTCGTCTTTGCGCGTGCGAATCGTCACCGAGATATCTTTGCCGGCACCGTTGACCAGCAAGCGATCCGGTGCGATCTCGCGCGTGAGCCGTTTGCCGCCGAGCGCCACCAGCACGTCGCCCTCGCGAATGTCGAGGCCCGGCTCGGCGAGCGGCGAGTCTTCGCTGCGGTTCCACGAGTCGCCGCGGTAGATGCGCCCGATGCGATAGCCGCCGCGCTCCTCGTCCCAAGTCATATCGGCGCCAAAGAAGCCGCGCTGGTACTGCGGCGGCACGCGATGGTCGCCGCCATACTCGTAGGCATGCGAGGTGCCGAGCTCACCTTGCATCTCCCAGATCACGTCGGAGAGTTCGGTGCGCGTGCGCACTCGCGGAAGAATCGCCTTGTAGCGATCGTAGACACGATCCCAGTCGATATCGCTCATGTCGGCGACCCAAAACTGCTCGGTCTGCAAGCGCCAGGCTTCGCGGTACATCTGCGCCCACTCGTCGCGTGGTTCGATTTCGACGTTCGCGCGTTCCAAATCAATCCAGCCGCTCTTGCGGCCCGATTCGTTCGACGGCTTCTCGGGCTCGTCGTCACCGAGATCCGCCGTTGCGTCGATCGCGCGTAAACGCTCGTGCGAGCGATAAATCAGGGTATGCCCGTCGGCGCCCAAACGCACCTCACCCACGTCGCTTGCCACCGTCGCCTGACGCAGCCCTTCGAAATCGTAAGCGTAGAGCGTGCCGCCGGCGGCCTCTTCTTCATCGTCGTCAGCGTTCTTGATGCCCTTGACTGGGAAACGCGTGTAGAGCACGCGGCCTTTCACCGCGACCAGTTGATCGTACTCGCCCTCCTCGACCGGGAAGCCCAACACGCGCCCAGTGATTTCGTCGAAGTCGATGTCGATGCGCAACTCTTCCGGCTTGCCATTCTTCTTTTCGTCGCCGTGATCGTGGTCGTGGTCGTGATCGCGATGAATTGGCCGCGGCAGCGGTACGAACGGCGACGGCACGTCGCTGCGCAGCGTTACCACGAACGGCCGTTGCGCCTGCGGGAAGCTCAAGTCGAACTGCAGCGCGTCGTAGACCGGATGGAAGTCGCGCGTCGAGATGAAGTACAAATATTTGCCTTGCGGATCCCAGGCGGGAGAATGATCGACGCGCAGCGGTGCGGTGACGTCGTGGACCTTTCCCGAGCGTACCTTCGCAACGCGAATGATCGAGGCGCCACGGGTCGGCGAATAGACGTACGCGATGAAGCGACCGTCGGGTGAAAAGGCGAGATCCTGCACGCGCGCGGCGGGGCTGGTGTCGATCACGCGAACTTTGCCGTCGTCGAGATCGATCAAGCTCAGCTCGTGGCGGTGATTCGCAAACGCGATGACGTCGTTCGCCGGCGAAACCACGAGCTCGGTCACGCGGCCGATGTCGCCGCTGGTGACGACCTTCGAATCGTCGCTACCGTCGGCGCGCTGCACCGCGATCTGCTCGAATCCGCTGCGATCGGTAACGCACGCGAAGCGCTTACCATCCTTGAGCCATTCGGTCAGGCGTGTGCGCACGCGACTCGAACCGCCGTGATTGAGCACGGCGCCTTCAAAGAAGGGCATCGTGAAGGCTTGTCCACGCGCGATGAAGGCGAGGCGTGTGCCGTCGGGACTAGGCGCGAAGTGCTCCAGCCCTTCGGACGCATGTTCGAAGCGGCGTACCGTTTGCGGTTCGGCCGAAGGTGCCTCGATATTGATCTGCGCGACGCTGTCGCCGGCAAGATCGATGACGCTGAGCGCGCCGCCGCTCGAGTAGACGATGCGCGATCCATCGGTCGAAGGAAAGCGCGCATAATATTCGCTCTCGTGCGAGTGACGAACGACGTCGCCGCCATCGAGCGTGCACGAATAGATATTGCCGATGCCCTCGTGATCGGCCAGAAAATAGATGCGCTCGCCAATCCACATCGGCCAGGTCGGGTTGCCGTCGGGCAAGCGTAGCTTTTCAAAATCGCCGCGATTTTGGGGATCGATCCAGATTTCGCCGGCGGTGCCACCGCGGTAGCGCTTCCAACGCGCGGGGTCAACGGCGTTACGCCCGAGGACCAGCGCGCCGCTCGACCCGGCAGAGAATGCGCGCGCGTGCCCCAACTGCAGATCGCGTGGCGCGCCACCCTCGCGCGCAATTGCAAATGGGTGCGTTTCACCAGCGAACCACTCGCGTGCATTCGCGACAAAATGAATCTCGGTGCCGTCGGCGCTCCATCCAACAACTTGCGCGACGGTCGAGCCGAGAAAGGTGAGGCGCTGCGGCTTACCGCCGCCGGCCGGCATGACGTACACCTCGGGATTGCCGTCATCGGTAGAGATGAAAGCGATCGTGCCGCCATCGGGCGAGAGCCGTGGGGTCGAGCAGGTGCCAAAGCTGACCGTTAGCCGGGTAGCGGTCCCGCCGCCGGCGGGCACGCTCCAGAGGTCATCCTCGCAGACGAAGACGATGCGATCGCCCGAGATCGTCGGGTACCGGTAATAGCCTTGACTCATGGTGCTCGGGTGAGTTGGCGAACGCGCGCGTGCGCTCTTGCGGGGGGACGTTACTTTGTGGTACAAAGTCAAATATGCTGCAAGCTCGCCTCCCCGATAGCGCTCCCGAGCACATCGCCGTGATCATGGACGGCAACCGCCGGTGGGCCCGCGAACGGGGCCTGCCGATCGCCGAAGGCTACCGGCGCGGCGTCGGCGCGCTGCGTGGCGCGGTGCGCGCGGCCGCGCGGGCAGGCGTCCGCCGGATTACCGCCTACGGATTTTCAACCGAGAACTGGCAGCGCGAAACCCACGAAGTCAGTTTGCTCATGACCTTATACGCGGCGTGCGCACGCAGCGAGAAGCCCGATCTCGTGCGCCAGGGCGTTCGCGTCGAAATCATCGGCGAACTCGATGCCTTTGCGTTGCCGGCGCGCTCTGCGCTGCGCGATCTGGTCGAAGGTACAAAGGCCAACACGCGCATCACGCTCGCGCTCGCGCTCAACTACAGCGGCCGAAGCGAGATCGTGCGCGCGGTGCAAGCCGTGGCCGCCGACGTTGCCGCCGGCCGTATCCTACCCAATGACATCGACGAATCATCGCTGCGAGCGAGGATGTACGCGCCGCACGCGCCCGATCCGGATCTGCTGATTCGCACTGGCGCCGAACATCGCGTTTCAAACTTCCTCTTGTATCAGCTCGCGTACACCGAGTTGCTGACATTGCCGGTGATGTGGCCAGACTTCGACGAAACCACGTTCGCCCAGGCGCTAGCGGTGTATGGCGAACGGCAGCGCCGTTACGGCGCCTGATTGATCGCTGCAGCGCGTCCGGCGTAGAGCAAGCGCCCCAGCGTGCCGATGAGGTCGGCCGTGTTCTCGAGCTGGTCCATCTGCGAGACAAGGACAGGCGTCGGGGAACGCCGTTCGAACGGCAACATCACTTCGTCACCCGGAACGTGTTCGAGCGCTTGATATCCGCCTACCGTGCGAAAGAGCAGCTCGGCATACAAGGCATTCGCCCAGCCGAATTCTTGACGCGTGTAGCGCCAATAGCCGTCGGGATAAAAGCTTTCGTGAATCAGCCCATTCTCGCTGTCGGTCTCTGCAAGCGTCGTGATGCTGTTGATGACCTCGCTGACATCCGTTGACGTCAGCGCGCGGGCGATGATGCCGAGCGGCCATACCCAGCCGTACGGCGTGTGCGGACTTCCTAAGCCTTGCGCGTACCGCCCGCTGAAATACCATGGGTTGTCCATGCTCAGCGTGAATGCGCGGGTGTTCAGGTAGGTCGGGTCGTAGGCGGAGCACCAATCGATCGTCGGCATGGCGGTGAGATCCGGGATGTTTGCGTCATCCATGAGATTGTAGTTCCCGAACCCGTCGGTCTCGTAGGCGTACATCCAAACGTGACGCTGGCCGTTATAGAAGACGCCGTAGCGCAGAATGGCGGTGACAACCCGCGCTTCGAGTGCCGATGCTTGCGCTTGGAGCCCAACGTCGCCGTAGCCGACGCGCGCAAGGTGCATGATGTCGCGTAAGGCGACTGCGGCTAGGATGTTCTGCGGAATGTTAAACCGATATTCCACCGGGTCGTCGGACGGTCGAAAGGCGCCCCAGATCAGGCCGGTGCCCTCGTCGAATGCCTCGTGCGTCGGCACGCGAAAGGGATAGACGTAGCGGCTGCATTCGCGATGGTGCTCTTCGCAGTTGTAGGTATAGACGATCTGGCGCAGCGCGACGTGCAGGTTCGGCGTGAAGATCGTGCGGTCGTGCGTGGCGCCGTAGTACGCTTCGACCAGAACCACCGGCCACGCGATGGAATCCACCTCCCACTTGCGTTCCCAAGTGTGGTAGCTGTCCTGAAACGCATTGGCGTAGACGTCTTTGTCGATCGCGCGCGCATTGCGCTCGATCACGCCGGCGAAGCGCGCACGCAATGGCGGATAGGCGGATTGGAATCGCACGTAGGGAATCGTTTGCGCCGACGAGTCGCGCAGCCACATCGCCGGAATGTCGCCGGTTTGAACGTACGTCGTACCGTCATCCTCGAGGAAGAAGTCGTGGAAGAGCGTGTGAAAAAGCGAATCGGTCTGAATATCGCGCGTGCGCGCGCCGCTAAGCGGAACGATGAGCGTCTGCGCGATCAACAGCGACGCGGCAATCGCGCGGAGCATCGCCTAGCGCCCGCGTTCCAGCGTAAGCGCGTCGATCTTTCCGCCGCGCAGATCGAGCGTCAGCGTCAGCCTGCCGCGTTCGAAGTTCAACGTGTAGATGTCGCTGGTGATAGCGTCGACCGTGGTCGATTGATTGAAGAGCGCTTGCTCGAGCTTGCCAAGTGGACGCAGCGTCGTCGCATAAGCGGCCAGCCGGTCTTCATCGATTGAAGCGGCGAAAGCGGGCGTGAGCAGCGATCGATCGATGCTGCCCTCGGCAAGTTGCGCGACCACCGTCTTGACCGATGCGGTGACGGCAGGGTCTTCGAAGACCCCGGGTTGTGAAAAGGTCGCGACCATCGCGGAATTCTTCACCGGCTCGACGATCTCGATTAGACTCTTTGCAAGCGGAATGAGCGAGACACGATCGGCATTCGTGAGTATGGCCAGCGCGGTGCCGTCGTCTAAGACGATTGCATCCTCGGCGCTGAAACCGTCGATGTAGCCCGGGTGCTGCGCGATGCGCAGCCCGTACCAGGTGCCGGTGAAGAAGCCGAAGCCATAGTTCGTCGGCGTGCCGTCGGCGAGCGTCCAAGACGTGGTCATCTGTTCGAAGCTGTCTTGCGGAACGATCGAACCGCTAGAGAGATTCGAGAGCCAGATCAGCAGATCGGGCACGTTGCTGCTGGTCGCGCTCGCGCTAAACGCGACGTCGGGCTGATCGTTCGTTCCATCCGGCGCCGGTTGCCATGCCGAACCGTCCCAGGTGCAGCCTTGCGCCGCGTTCTCAGCGCGCGGCGGCGCAAAAGTCGTCGACGTCATGTGCAAGGGGCCGGTGATGCGTTCGGCCAGGAGCGCGGCATAGCTCTGCTTGGTCACCGATTGCAGCGCCGTGCCCAGCAGATAGTAGTTGCTGTTGCTGTATTGCCAGCGCGTGCCCGGAGGAAACTGCGTCGGTGCGTTGAGCGCGCTATCGAGCGTCTGGCCGGGATCCGTGTATGAGACCAGGCCGCTGGTTTGCGAGAGCAATTGCGCAATGGTGATGCCGTCGAGTTCGGCGTTGAGCGGAAGCGCACTGCGATCGGCTTCCTGCATCACCAGCGCGGCGGTGAATTGTTTGGTGATCGAGCCGATCCGATAGACGGTGTACGCATTTGCGCGCGCCGCGGGCGCGCACGAGCGCATGCCATATCCGCGCAAGAACACCGCGTGCCCCTTACGGGCAATGCCGAGGGAGAGCCCGGGAATGTGGCTCGATTGCATCACTTGCGCGACCACCGCATCGATCTTCGCCGATTGCGCGGGCGTCAACGCCAGCGACGTTGCCAGGAGCGCCGCAGGCAGCATTGCGTCGCTTCTTCCACGGCGGGGAGGGTGATCCCGGTAGCTCAACGCAATCCATCGTTACTTTGGGAGCTTTGACGAATAGGGAAAGCGTGTTGCGCGAATTCGACGCAGGCCGCATGCGCGGTTTGGCGCGTGCGATCTCGTGGACGGAGAGCGGACGTGGCGCGGAACTCGTTCACCACGTGTATTCGCGCGCCGGCCGCGCGATGACCATCGGGCTGACCGGGCCACCCGGTGTCGGCAAGTCGACGCTTTCGTCGGGAATCGTGCGCAAAGCGCGCTCGCTGGGGAAAACCGTCGGCGTGATCTCGGTCGATCCCAGCTCACCGTTTTCGCACGGCGCGCTGCTCGGCGATCGGATCCGCCTCACCGAGCATTTCGTGGACCCCGACGTCTTCATCCGCTCGATGGCCAGCCGCGGCCACCTCGGCGGTGTTTCGGGTGCGACCGCCGACACAATTCTGCTGATGGATGCGTTTGGACTAGACGTGATCCTCATCGAGACCGTTGGCGTCGGGCAGAGCGAGATCGAAATCGCGGAGCTGGCGCAAACCACACTGGTCGCGTTGCAGCCTGGCAGCGGCGACTCGATTCAAGTGCTCAAGGCCGGTATCATGGAAATCGCCGACATCTTCGTGGTGAACAAAGCCGATCACCCGATGGCCAATCAGATGCGACGCGAGATTCGCGGCATGATGGAGATGCTCGATTTCAAAGGCTGGGTGCCGGAGCTGGTGATGACGCAGGCGCTTTCCGGCGATGGTATCGACGATCTTTGGCGCGCGATCGAAGCCCATCGCGCGTATTTAAACGAAACCGGTGAGATCGTAAACAAACGGCGCGAAGCCTTCACGCATCAGGTGAAGCAGCTCGTGCTCGGCAGGCTTCAGGAGCGTGTCGACGACGATCTGCGCGCACGCCTTTCCACCGATTTGGATCCGTATGCGGCAGCCGACGAATTGCTGCAAGGCTGGCGTTGATTACTCCCAGTCCCGCCGCAAGCGCAACGCTGCCGCCGACGCAGCCGATCGTCGCGCAAGCCTACGAGCGCCTTCGCTCTTACCCAACACCGCCATTCGTCGTCTACTTGACCAACGAGAACGGCGACATTCATCGCATCGCATTTCGCGCGTCGGACGAAATGATGAACGACAGCGAATACCTTCATCAAGCGACGCTGCCGCTGGCCAACATTTACCGCGCGTTCGTAGGGCCGCTCTCGATTACCGTCCACGAAGCGGTGGTCAAAGCAACGCCGAGTCCGAGCGGGCAACCGTCGACGAGCGCACCGAGCGTGAAAGCGACCACGGACGCCGCGCCCCCTGCAAAGACTGAACCATCGGCAACCGTGGAACCGACCCCGATTCAAGTGGAACAAAACAGTCTCGTCTCCGATCTCAGGACGATTGCGGTCGTGAGCGCGTATGCCAGGCCAGTCTACAGCGTGGTCGACCGCGGCGTCGAAACGGTGGACGCGCATCAGGATTACCATCTCGCGCTGGATCCCACGCTTGACCCGAACCGTTTCGCGCTGCGCGACCTGTGGATCGATACGACGACGCACGACGTACGGCGCGCCGACTACGTGACCACCGACCCCAACCTGCCTGGCGCCGTCGCCTACCTCACCGTCAACTTCGAGCAAGTCGGCCCGTATTGGATCGCGGCGCGATGGGTGGCGATCTACCACATGCTCGGGCCGGGCGAGCCGTTCTACCGCGAGCTCAAAATCGAGAAGATGCGGTTTCCGAGCGCCCTTCCCGATTGGCTATGGGACGAGCGCGCCTACGAAGGCCACCGTCGCAGCCGCGAGCTCGATCCGCTGGCCGGCCTGTTTGACGGGCCTTAGTCCCCTTTGGGAGAATAGTGGTTCCGATTCCATTCTAAAGAGGAACCCAGCTTGGCAAAGATGATCGAGCGCCCGGCAGCTGCGGGGCGGACCGGCCCTGGCTCGGGCGCGGTCGACCGCACGATGTCGGACGTCCCGCTCGAGAGCGTCTATCAGCCCGAAGACGTGGCGCGGGTCGAGCCGCTCCCGGGCGACTATCCGTACACGCGCGGAATCCATCCCAACGGCTATCGCGACCGTCTGTGGACGATGCGCCAATTCGCCGGCTTTGGTAACGCCAAGCAGACCAACGAGCGCTACCACTTCTTGCTCGCGCAAGGTCAGCACGGTCTTTCGGTCGCCTTTGATATGCCGACGCTGATGGGCTACGACTCGGATGCGCCGCAGGCGCGCGGCGAAGTCGGTAAGTGCGGCGTCGCGATTGACTCGTTGCGCGACATGGAGACGCTCTTCGACGGCATCGACATGGGCCAGATCACGACCTCGATGACGATCAATGGGCCGGCGGCAATTGCGGTGGCGCAATATATCGCAGCTGCCGAGAAGAAGGGGATCTCGCGCAAAGCGCTGGGCGGCACGATCCAAGCCGACATCCTCAAAGAGTACATCGCGCAGAAAGAGTGGATCTTTCCGCCGCGACCGCACATGCGCATCATCGTCGACATGATCGATTTCTGCACGGCCGAGATGCCCAAGTGGAACACGATCTCGATTTCCGGCTATCACATTCGCGAAGCCGGGTCGACCGCCGCGCAGGAACTCGCCTTCACGCTCGCCGATGGTTTTGCGTACGTCGAAGCCGCCATGGCGCGCGGGCTCGACGTCGATTCGTTCGCGCCGCGCCTCTCGTTCTTTTTCAATTCGCACATCGACTTCTTCGAAGAGATCGCGAAGTTCCGTGCGGCCCGGCGCATCTATGCCAAGCGGATGCGCGATCGCTACGGGGCCAAGAACCCGAAGTCGTGGCAGTTGCGCTTCCACACGCAGACCGCCGGCTGCAGCGCGACCGCGCAACAACCCGAGAACAACATCGTGCGCGTCGCCTACGAGGCAATGGCGGCAGTGCTCGGCGGCACGCAGTCGCTACACACGAATTCGATGGACGAAGTGCTCGCGCTGCCCTCCGAAAAGTCGGTCGAGATCGCGCTTCGCACCCAGCAAGTGCTGGCCTATGAAACCAACGTCACGAACGTCGTCGATCCGCTGGGCGGATCGTACTTCGTCGAGGCGCTCACCGATGAGATGGAGCGCCAAGCCGAAGCGTACTTCGACCAGATCGAAGGCTACGGCGGTGTGATCGAAGCGATCGAATCCGGCTTCTTCCAGAAGGAAATCGCCGAGGCTAGCTACCGCTATCAGCGCTCGATCGAATCGAAAGATCGGATCATCGTTGGCGTTAACTATTTCGAGCGCCCCGATGAACGAAACGAAATCGACCTTCTTAAGATCACCGAAGAAGTCGCGCGCGAGCAGGCGCGCGAGCTGACGGAACTGCGTACTTCGCGCGACAACAATCGGGTGGCGCGCTCACTCGAACGGTTGCAAGCATCGTGCCGCGATGAGCGGGACAATGTGATGCCGCACCTGATCGAGTGCGTAAACGCTTACTGCACCGAAGGCGAGATCGTCGAGGCGATGGCCGCCGTCTACGGGCGCTATACGGAGCGATCGGTATTTTGATATGTTGAAAATTCACAACGACATGGAGCGGCGGCGCGTTCGGCGTACGCTGGCTGAAGTGAAGAACAAGCTCGAAGAGGCGTTACGGCTGAGCGAGCAAATGCAAGACAAAGGAAAGCATGGCGAAGCGACCACTCCGGATCATCGTCGCTAAAGCGGGCCTCGACGGCCACGACCGCGGGGCGAAAGTCATTGCACGCGCGCTACGCGACGCGGGCATGGAAGTAATCTATACCGGCCTATTTCAAACGCCCGAGCAGATTGTGCAGACTGCGATTCAAGAAGACGCCGACGGCATCGGGCTCTCGATTCTTTCGGGTGCGCATATGACGCTCTTCCCGCTCGTGCTCGAACAGCTCAAGGCTCAGGACGCAGAAGACGTCGTGTTTTTCGGCGGCGGAACGATTCCGCCCGAAGACGCGCAAGCGCTGCGTGAACTCGGCGTGAAGGCGATCTTTACTCCCGGTGCGCCGCTGCAAGAGATCGTCGATTTCGTCGAGGCCGAGTGCGGTAAGCGTCGCGAACGCGTCGGCTAAATGAAGGTACGCACTCGGGTCGCGCCGTCACCGACGGGCGATCCCCACGTCGGCACGGCGTATGTCGCGCTGGTCAACTACGCGTTTGCGAAGAGCAATCCGGACGGCGGTGAGTTCATCCTCCGCATCGAGGACACCGACCAAGTTCGCAGCACGCCCGAGAGCGAGCGCGCGATCTTGGATTCGCTGCATTGGCTTGGCCTGTCGTGGAGCGAGGGGCCCGACGTGGGCGGTCCGCACGGTCCCTACCGGCAGAGCGAACGCACGGCGATTTATCAGCGCTACGCGCGCGAACTGCTCGATCGCGGTCACGCATTCAAGTGCTTCTGCACGCCGGAGCGATTGGAGGAGATGCGCGAGGCGCAGCGCGCGGCCAAGCAGCCGCCGCACTATGACGGCCTTTGCCTGACCTACACGCAAGAAGAAGTCGCGCGGCGCGAGGCTGCGGGCGAACCCTTTGTGGTGCGTCTGCGCGTTCCGACCGAGGGCGCGTGCGTTTTCGAAGATGCGCTGCGCGGTACGATCACCGTCGAATGGAAGACGGTCGACATGCAGGTCCTTATGAAGGCTGACGGCTTCCCCACGTATCATCTCGCCAATGTCGTCGACGATCACCTCATGGAGATCACACACGTCATTCGCGGCGAAGAGTGGATTAGCTCGGCGCCCAAACACTTGCTGCTGTACTCGTATTTCGGGTGGGAGCCGCCGCAGCTCTGTCACTTGCCGCTACTGCGGAATCCCGATCGCACGAAACTCAGCAAACGCAAAAATCCCACGAGCATCCTCTACTATCGCGAGCGCGGCTATCTTGCCGACGCGTTGATGAATTTTCTTGGGATCCTCATCGACTCGCGCAACGACGACCCGGAGCTCATCGGCGCGCCGCTGCTCGAACGCATTGCCGAGCACTTCGTGCTCAGCAATATCGCGCTCGGCGGTCCGGTGTTCGACATCCCGAAACTCACGTGGCTCAACGGCCAGTGGATGCGGCACCGCACCGTCGCAAGCTTCCTGCAGTTGCTCGAGGACTTCGGCTTCGTGTGGCCGGCGGCGATCCCGCCGCCGCAGCGCGAACACATCGCCGCGATTGCCATGTCGCGCATCGAGACGCTTACCGACCTCGGGCCGGCCATCGACTTCTTCGTGAATAGGCCGGAGATCGCGCGCCGCGACCTTGAACTGCCCAAGCTCTCGCAGGACGAGGCGCGAAGTGCGTTGCGCTCGGGCATCGACGCCTTGCTTTCGCTCGAAGACGGGCACTGGGACCAGGCACAGATCGGCGAGAAGTTCAAAGCTGCCGCGGTGGCGTTGGATATGAAGTTCAAAGATGTTGCGCGGCTGTTTTACATTGCAATCACCGGAAGCCCGACCGCCTTGCCGCTCTTCGACGATGTGGAGATCTTAGGGAAGCAAGAGTCGCTGCGCCGGCTGGAAAACGCGCTGGAGGCATTGCATTAGATGAGCGTACGCGCGATCGTCCTAGCCGCCGGCAAAGGCACGCGGATGAAGAGCCGGATCCCGAAGGTGCTGCATGCCGTAAGCGGGCGTCCGATGTTATGGTACACGCTGCGCGAACTACGTGCCGCCGGCATCGATGATATTGTCGTCGTGACCAACGACGAGCTACAAGCGCGCATCGGCGAGTTTGACGTGGCGGGGATCGTCCAGCGTGAACAGCTCGGCACGGGCCACGCGGTCAAGACCGCGCTCGACGCGACGCCGCCGCGCAGCGGCTCGCGGATCGTCATCGCGTACGGCGATATGCCGCTCGTCCCGCACGAGCTCTTTGCGCGTATCGTTGCTGCGCTCGATGGCGGCTCGCCGGCGGCGATGTCGCTGGTGACGGTCAAGATGCCGCTGCCCTCAAACTTTGGGCGCATCGTGCGCCGTGGTGAGGACGTCGAGCGGATCGTGGAAGTTCGCGATGCAACGCCGGCCGAGCTGGCGATCGACGAGATGAACGCCGGCATCTATGCCTTCGATGAGTCCGCGCTACGCGAAGCAGTCGCGGCGCTCAAGAACGACAACGCGCAACAGGAATACTATCTGACCGACACGGTCGAGCATTTCGTACGCCAGGGCAAGCGCGTGCGTCCAGTTCCCGCCGGCGATCACCTGAACACGCTTGGTATCAACGATCGTGTCGAACTGGCGATTGCACGGCGCGAGATGAACGCGCGCATTTGCGCTGCGCACATGCGCGACGGCGTGACGATCCTCGATCCGGCCACCACCTACCTCGAACCCGAGCTCACGATCGGACGCGACACGGTGATCTATCCGAACACCACGATCTCGCTGCTTAGCGCCATCGGCGAGAACTGCGCGATCGGCCCGAACACGCGGATCTCCGATTCGCGTATCGGGAACGACGTCGAGGTCTGCGAGAGCGTGGTGGTGCAAAGCGAGATCGGCGACGACTCCAAGGTTGGACCATTCGCGCACATCCGCGGCCATGCCAAGCTCGCAGGCCACAATCGCGTCGGCAACTTTGTCGAAATCAAGAACTCGCAGTACGCACGTGGCGCTAAGTCGGCCCATCTCTCGTATCTCGGTGACACGACGATTGGCGAGGATTCCAATATCGGCGCCGGGACGATCACCTGCAACTTCGACGGTCAGCGCAAGAACAAGACGACGATCGGTAAGAATGTCTCGATCGGTTCCAACACGTCGATCGTCGCGCCGCGCACGATCGGCGACGGCGCACTTACGGGCGCTGGATCAGTGGTAACGAAGGACGTCGCGGCCGGCGAACGCGTCGCCGGCAACCCCGCCAAACCGCTTCCGAAGAAGTAGTTTGCCTTACTGACGACGCTCCTACATACCGGCGGCTGCTTTGATTTGTGCGATACCGGCGTCAGCCTGACCCTCGAGCACCTTAGCTGCATCCATTTCAGCAGCGGTTGGTGCCGAGTACGACAGATCCAGAGAGTTCATCAGAAACGCGAGGTGATCGCGCAGCTTCGAGGGGAACATGATGTCCGCCTCAGACGAGCGGTAACGCGGTTCGTAGACCGCCGTGACCGCGCTCTCGACGGCTGAGCGCTGTGCCGGCGGCAACGACGCCATCTTGTTCTGCGCGGCGTTGACCGTCGTGTCGAGCTCATTGATCTTGTTCGAGAGTTCGGTTGCAAGGGCTAAACGCGACGGCAGCTCGTCGGCGCCAGGGTTGAAGCGCGGATCGAGTTGCAGTTTGAACGCCGCCTTAGTAACGGTCCCGCCGTAGCTCAAGACGACGGTGTAGTCGCCCGGGAGTGTCGTCGGACCGGGTAGGTCGTCGCGGAAGTCATCCGTTGGGACGAGGTGTTGACCGACGATCTCGGTCGCACCGGCGTAGCGCAGATCCCAGACGAACTTGTTCATCCCTGCCTCAACCGCCGTCTCGCGCGAAAGATGATAGTTCGCAACGCTAATCGCGTCCATTGCGGTCAGCTCGTCGCCCGAGTACTTCTTCGCTTTCTTATTCTTGAGATGCAGGGTGAACGTGCGAATCGTTTTGCCGTTTGCATCTTGGAAAGATAGCGTCACCGGCGTGCGTCCGTTGTAGTTGGACGGGAGGTTGAAGAAGACGCTCGCGCCGTAGTCGGGATTGTCGCCTGACGGACCGTAGCTACCGCCGCCGTACGCGTGCGTCAGCCACGCCGTTTCGGGCGCGAAGACTTGCGCTGAGGATGTCGAGAGCGCCGATTCGCGCGCAAGATCTTCGACCTGCTGCAGATGATCGAGTATCCAGAACGAACGGCCGTGCGTCGCAATCGCAACTTCGCCCTCGCGTGCGTTGATTGCGAGGTCGCGGACTTCAACCGGCGGCAGATTGAGCGCGAGGGATTGCCACGACGCGCCGCCGTTGAGGCTGACGTAGACGCGGCTGCGCGTTCCAGCGAACATCACGCGAGGCTCGCGTGGGTCGATACGCACGGCGTAGACCGTCTGATCCGAGGGAATGCCGTTCGTCATTTGCGCCCAGTTGGCGCCGCAGTCCGTCGTCTTGAAGATGAAGGGACGCATATCGTCCCACATGTAGCGCGATGCCGTAACGAATGCGGTACATCCGTCGGTTTGCGATGTTTCAAAGCTCGTGATCCGCGACCACAGCGAACCCATCTGCTTCGGCGTGACGTCTTTCCAGTTCGTACCGCCGTCTTGGGTGACATGCACGAGGCCGTCTGCCGAGCCGGCCCAGATAACATCCTTGTTCACGGGCGAAAAGCCGATCGACGCGATATCGGGGAACGTTTCGGCACCGGTCTGATCCCAGTAGACGTTGCCGCCGCTGGGACCTTCCGTTGACTTGTCGTTACGCGTGAGGTCCGGGCTGATCGCTTTCCAGGTACGTCCGTAGTCATCGCTGCGGAACATCACTTGCGAGCCTTCGAAGAGCGCATGCGGTTCCGCTGATGAGAACATGATCGGATGAGTCCAGCCGAAGCGATACTTGGTATCGCTTGCCGGATGGCCCGCCAAATAGATGGCCCACGGCGTGACGTTCTTTTCATCACCGGTGGAATTGTCCAGACGCGCTAAGAGGCTG
>DATHMY010000041.1:0-6610 GCA_035486535.1 Candidatus Acidiferrum sp. | reverse complement strand
CGGGTAAGTTCCGACCTGCACGAATGGAGTAACGACTTGGACACTGTCTCAATGGGGAACTCGGCGAAATTGCAGTACCAGTGAAGATGCTGGTTACCCGCAGCAGGACGGAAAGACCCCGTGAAGCTTTACTGTATCCTGGTCTTGGGTTTTGAGATTGTCCGTACAGGATAGGTGGGAGTCGATGATCCAGCGGCGCTAGTCGTTGGGGAGACAACGTTGGGATACCACCCTGATAGTCTTGGGATTCTAACTGGCAGCCGTCATCCGGCTGCAGGACATGGCCAGGTGGGCAGTTTGACTGGGGCGGTCGCCTCCTAAAGAGTAACGGAGGCGCCCAAAGGTTCCCTCAGAACGGTCAGAAACCGTTCGTTCAGAGTGCATAGGCATAAGGGAGCTTAACTGCGAGACAGACAAGTCGAGCAGGTGCGAAAGCAGGGCTAAGTGATCCGGCGGTTCCGAATGGAAGGGCCGTCGCTTATCGGATAAAAGCTACTCCGGGGATAACAGGCTTATCTCCCCCAAGAGTCCACATCGACGGGGAGGTTTGGCACCTCAACATAAGGGGTGAAATGGTGGAAACACCATTACCATTTTAAAGTTCCGGCTTATAACGGTGAACTCCTAATGCGCTAGGACTGGCGCAAGGACAATACCGTGGGAAGTCTGACGGAAACATACGTTACCGTCATGACCCCGTAACGACTGATCCATCTCTTTATGAGATGGTGAGATAGTGTGTTGCTGCTCGAGCGATCGAGTAAATCTATGACCGCTATCATACGCCGGCCCCTCGCCCGAGTAATCGGGCAGGGTGAAGATATAGTCTGCGCCATCAGTAATGATGGAATGACGCGCGATGTCGGATCGTCGCATCCTGGGGCTGTAGTAGGTCCCAAGGGTTGGGCTGTTCGCCCATTAAAGCGGTACGCGATCTGGGTTCAGAACGTCGTGAGACAGTTCGGTCCCTATCCGCTGTGGGCGTAGGAAGTTTGAAGGGCGTGGACTCTAGTACGAGAGGACCGAGTCGAACGAACCGCTGGTGAACCGGTTGTCCCGCCAGGGGCATAGCCGGGTAGCTATGTTCGGATCAGATAAGTGCTGAAAGCATATAAGCACGAAACTGACCCTAAGATGAGACTTCAATCCCGTAAGGGTGAAGAGCCGTGGTAGACTACCACGTTGATAGGCCGGGGGTGGAAGCACTGCAAGGTGTGAAGCTGACCGGTACTAATCGCTCGGATATTTTAAACTACGCTTATCGCCTTCATTATTGGCACCTGGAAGTTCTTCTCTGTACAGCTTTCCCACCCGCGATCGGCTGGAGCTCCGGCTCGCCATCGCGGATGGGGATCCAGTTTCTGGCGTCCATAGCGGCGGGGCCCCACCCGTTCCCATCCCGAACACGGCAGTTAAGCCCGCCAGCGCCAATGATAGTCGGACCGCAGGGTCCCTCGAAAGTAGGTCGGCGCCAGATTAATAGAAACGATGAGCCCGCGATAGTAATGTCGCGGGCTCTCGTCGTTTGTGTAGCGTTCCCAGTGAACTATCGAACGCCCAACGACTCCACAACATCGAAGGTACTTTACGACGCCCTTGCTCGCCGCGGCATTAGGGTGAACAATAATTAGCTAACGTGGCCGTATGCGATAGATTGCCCCCGTTTGGTCGTCGGCGATAAACAGCGACCCGTCGGGAGCAACCGCGATTCCAGTGGGACGGCCAATACGTTGCGCCGTCCCACCGTTTTGATAGCCGCCGACGAACAGCTGCCACTGGGTCGTCGGGTCGTTCCAATCGACGGGACGGTCCGGCTCGTCGCCGTGCATCGGCACGAACACGACGCGCGGCGGAATGTAGCCGGAGAGCCCTTGCTGCGGTCCGTGCCACGAGCCATGCAACGTCACGAACGCACCGCCGCGGTACATCGCGGGAAAGGCATGCGTGCCATGTTGCGCTGCCGGATAAAAGACCGCGCCGATCGGCGTCTCGTATGCGGGAAAGACGACGCGTGGAATCGGCGTCTTCGAACAGTCGCCGCTCCACTTCTCGAAGTGCCGGCGATTCTCGTAGCATGCCGGCCAGCCGTAGTCGACTTGTTCCCCGTGCAGCGAGACCGCGTCGAAGATTTCATAGGGATGATAAAGCGGAAGGTCGTCAGCGCCGGCGACGCCGGCCCAGAGCGTCTGCGTTTGCGGATTGACCGCGAGCGCGATGGCGTTGCGGATGTTGTAGGCTTCATCCGTCGCGACATGGCGAAGCAGGTCGAAGCGCTGAATGGTGGCGCGCGTCGAGTCGAGCTCGGGGCGGCACGCGTTGCACGACGAGCCGACGCTTGCATAGAGAAAATCGTCGATGACCGCGACGCTGGTCGTGACGTGATCGTGCGAGCCGCCGGCGAGGCGCACGTCGAGAAGTTTGACCGGTGCGCTGCGCGCCGTTTGGTCACCGGTATGATACTCGATGCTGTATACCGCGAACTGCGTGCCGACGAAGAGTGCTCCGTCGCCCAGCGTGACGCCGGCCGCCGGATGATACTCGAACGTTGCGAACGCGTGCGGCGTTCCCGGATGATCGCTCTGTGCTTGCGGAAGAAGGTCCACTGCGTTGCCCGAGGTGCCGATGAAGAGGTCACCGTTAGGCGCAACCGCCAGCTCGCGCGCCCCGTCGACGGTCCCAATGCGTTCGATCGTGAAGCCGCTGCGAACCGTTGGCATCGCATCGTCGGCCGACGCAGCGGTCGTTAAACCGAGCGCAAGCGCGCATGCAAAGAGCCGATTTATTTTACCGCGCAAAGGCGGTGAGCATTCCGTTCTGATCCGCGCAGTAGACCGTATCGCCGGCGACGAGCGGAATCTGCCAGTGGATTGGCCCGATCGCGGTGCTGCTCCACAGGCGCCGGCCGGTTTGCGCATCGAGGGCCAAGAGGCCGCTGCTCGTTGCGAGGAACAGCACGCCGTCGCTTACCACGGGCGTAGCGGCCTCTCTTCCCAGATCGAGCGCGGTATGCCAGGTAGCGACGAGACGGCTCACGCGGTTCTTCGTAAGCAGGCGGTACGCGTGCACGCCATCGACAAGTCCGAGGAACACGTTGGTCGCACCGGTGCGATCCGTCCATACGCCGGGGATCGAAAATAGGAGGCCTGCGATCGCGACGGTCTGTAACGGGGGATTCAGCCCGTCGAGATGCGTGCGATCGAAGAGACGCAGGACGGAGTCTTTGCCCCCCTGGACCGCCATGAGCGGTGTAGCGCTCTCCGGTTGGCGCGGCAGCAGCGCGGGTGACGAGCTTCCGACGTCGAGATCCTCCGCGTCGAGGTCGTTGTAATTCGGCGGTGTGAGATATCCGAGCAATTGCGTAGCATCGTCGTTGAGCGACACGATCGTATCGCCGTAGTTTCCCGCGGCTGCATCGAACGGGCCGTTGCCGGTGGCGCCGTAGATGCGCCCATGCATCGACGGGTCGGGATCGACCACGACGCCGGCACGCGACCACATCCCCGCCCGCTGCGCCGCACACGTTTGCGGCTCGATCAATTCGTGGTGTGAACTGCAGAGCGCGTTGAAGACGTGTTTGCTGCCATCGCTCAGATGAATCGCGATCACGTGGCCAACGTAGGGCGTTGCGTCGCCGATGTAACCGGATGTCTGCGCGTACAAAAAGCCGTTGGCCACGCGGAGCGGTGACGCGTTCTTTTCGGTCTGCGAAGCTAACGTGATCTGTTCTGGAAACCCGCCATCGCGTATTTCACGTCCGCTTCCGGGATCGAGGCGGTGCACCATTCCGTCGACGCCCGGCACGTACAGTGCGCGCGTCGCCGGGTCGTACGCCGGGACGGAGGTCGTGATCTTTGGACCCTGCGTCGCGAAGCGCCACAGAATTCGACCGTTTGCCGTGTCGACGGCGTACGTCGTTCCATCCTTGGCCGTGACGTAGAGCGTGTTTCCGGCGACGATCGGCGTGGTATCGGCGACTGCTCCGAGTTTGACCTGCCATCGCACCCGCAGATCGGTAACGTTGCTCGGCGAGACCGCGACGCAGCAGATCACGAGCGCCAGCGCGAGAAGTTGTTTCATACGCTCCCTTACGGTCGAATACGATAGACCAGTCCGGCTTGATCGTCGCCGATGAAGAGACTTCCCTGCGATCCGACGGTAACGCCGGTCGCCCGACCGATCCGGCTCGTGCAGCCCGATTGGAATCCGGTGACGAGGCTCGAGTATTGCGCGGTGGGCGAATTGGCGCCCCAATTCGTCATCGCGGTCACCGGCGTGTCGCCGCTCATTGGCACGTAATCGACCTCAGGGGCGAGCGTGCACGAGCCGGTGGGCGTGTGCCACGAGCCGTGACTGGTCACGATCAACGCGCCGCGGTACTGGGAGGAAAGCGCATAGCTGCCGGTGGGATTCGATGGATAAAACACGGCGCCGATGTGCGTGATGTAGGCCGGAAATTCGATCAGCGGCTGCGCCTGCGCGTTGCAATTCGCCGGCGCGCCGGTGCCGGTGTTGTACAGCACGTGATTCTCTTCGCAGTAGGGCCAACCGTAGTTGGCGACGCCGCCCGCGGATGCCGCGGCCGCCGTTGCGTCATCCATGAACTCGTAGGGATGATAGGTGGCGAGGTCATCCTGTCCAGCACCGCCGGCCCACACGTGCCCGCTCGCCGGATCGACGGCGAGAGCAATCGCGTTGCGGATGTGCGCGGCGAAGAGCGTCATCCCCGATCCGCTCAGACTCATCTTCCAAATCGCGGCGCGCTGCGGATCGGTTTCGCCAGTGCAACCGTTGCAAGACGAACCCATGCTGGCGTAGAGTGTCGATCCCGACACAGCGACCGACGTCGACGTGTGATAGTCACCATCGCCGGGGTTCGCCGTCGGCCCCGTGCGCACGGTTGCGATCGCCTGCAGATTCTCGGCAGTGAGATCGCCGTCTTTATATGGCGTCGACCACACGTGATATTCCGTCGCAATGAAGATCGTGCATGTTGATGCAGAAAACGCAACGCCCTCCGCATTGTTGATGCCGGTACTCGGCTCGTTGGCCGGTACGGCCTCGTTGACCGTGGCAAAGACTTTCGGTGCGCCGGCTGCGCCGCTGGATTCAGCATTCGGGACGATGTAGACGCTGCTGCCGGTTGTGCCAACCAACAGATCGCCGTTGGGCAGGCCGACGAGTTCGCGCGCGCCTCCGACGTTGGCGATCGTTTGAATGATAAGACCGCCGGACACCGTAAGCGCCGGTGTCGACGGCGTCATGCCGGGACTGGATTGCGATGCCGTGACGCCGGTGCATCCGGCGGCGTTTTGCGATGAGGGCGGAGCGGTGGGCGACGAGGTCGCTGTGCTACCGCTCGTCGCGATGGTCCCTGGCGCGCTACTCCCGCCGCCTCCGCAGCCGCAAGCCAATGCGACAAAGGCGAAGAGCGTGAGGGAGCCCCAGCGTTTCATGCACGCTTTTTACCCACCGCGAACTGTCGGGCAAACGTCCGCTCGTCGAGCTTTGTCTGCGCGGCGAGCTGGGCAAGGAAGGGCGGTTCGAGGTCCTGCGGTTCGAGCCGCACCATGTAGTCGCGCGCGACTGCATAGGCTTCCGCGCTCACATCGACGAGGCGCGTACGGATGCGCCCGGTTGTCGGATCGAGCAAGGTTTCGAGCGCGACCGGCTGCACGCGACCGCCGGAGAGCGCGATCAGCGCGCCGCTGCCGCCGGAAAGCAAATAGCGTACCGCCCCGTAGCCGAGCGTGCGCGTGTAGTCGACGTCGAATGGCACCGGCTTCGCACAGCGCAGTTCGTAGCCGATGTCTTTGGTGAGCACGGTCGCTTCAACGCCAAGCGCGGTCAGGCGTTCGCGCACGCGATCGCGCAAGAGCGAGCCGATCGGCACGTCGGCGAGCCGCACGTGTCCATACGCGTCGCGCGCTACGTTCTCGAGGCCCTTGAGCGCGTCGGCGGAGATGTGCTCGACGATCCCTTCGGCGACGACGGCAACGCCGTAATCGCGACCTTGCGCGCGGCGCTTGATGATTGCGCCGGCAAGCACGTCGACGACCGACTCGAGATCGAGCGTATCGCCGGGAAACTCTTCGGGAATCACCGCGAGCGTTGCACCGGCGGCGTTGGCCATGCCGAGTGCGAGCGCGCCGGACTTGCGGCCCATGCTCACCACGATGTACCAGCGCACCGTCGTGCGCGCATCTTCGAGCAGACTCTCGATGATCTGTGCACCCACCGAACGTGCGGTCTCGAAGCCGAAGGTTGGCGCGTTATCGGGCAGCGGCAGATCGTTGTCGATCGTTTTTGGGACCGTGGCCACGCCAATACGGCCGTTGGTCGCTTCAGCGATGCGCGCCGCACCGAAGGTCGTATCGTCGCCGCCGATGCA
This sequence comes from Candidatus Acidiferrum sp., assembly GCA_035486535.1. Taxonomy (GTDB): domain Bacteria; phylum Vulcanimicrobiota; class Vulcanimicrobiia; order Vulcanimicrobiales; family Vulcanimicrobiaceae; genus Aquilonibacter. The sequence continues at coordinate 222 of DATHMY010000041.1, read as the reverse complement.
GATCAGATAGCGAACGCCGAGCGTTTCGAGCGAACGGATCGTGCGATCGAGCGTGGCTGCGTCTTTCGCCGGATTGGTGCGCGAGGTGCGCAAAAATGATCCCCCGCTGGCCTGAATGCGCGCCGCATCGTCGATGCCGAGTGCGGTGGTCTTGACCGGTGTGCCCGCGGCAAGGTCGCGGTAGCCGTCGTAGATACCGATCACGCGCAGGCCGGAATTGAT
>DATHMY010000040.1:0-2254 GCA_035486535.1 Candidatus Acidiferrum sp. | reverse complement strand
ATTGTGGAACGCGCCTCGGGAACGCGCGTTGTTCGCACTATGCCCGTGTGCTATATACAAACTCTGTCTCGAGTTGTCGCTTGGGGGCTCGTTAATTGATGAAAGGACGCAGGATAGGCGTTCTGTTTTTGCTTCCCGCCGTGCTGATCATATTTATGGCTCATACATCCGCAAAAGTTCCTGACACCACTTCCGCGCAGAACGGCGGCGCGAACAGCGCTGCCGCGTCGCGACGCGCGCGCGAGGCTGCGAAGTGGGCTGAATCGACGCTCCAGAAAATGAGCGTCGACGAAAAAATCGGCCAGCTTCTCTTCACCACGTATCACGGCGAGCTGACGCCAACCGATTCCGCAACGTACGCGAAGATCGTACACGATGTCGTCGATCTGCACTGCGGCGGTTTCATCAACGTGACGCACATCACCCCGATGGGCATCGAGAAGAGTCAAGCCTACGCGACGGCCGTGCTGAACAATCAGTTGCAATCGAAAGCGAAGCTGCCTCTGCTGATCGGCGCTGATTTCGAACGCGGGACCGGCATGCGCCTCGACGACGGCACTTCGTTCCCCACCGCCATGGCACTCGCCGCCGGCGGCAATCCGGCCGACGCCTACACGATGGGCAAAGTCACGGCGCTCGAAGCGCGCTCCGTCGGCGTGCAGTGGATTTACGCTCCGGTTTCCGACGTCAACAATAATCCCGGCAATCCGATCATCAACACGCGCTCGTTTGGCGAAGATCCGCAAAAAGTCGCCGAATACGTCAGCCAGTTTGTGCGCGGCGTCGAAGAAAACGGCGGCCTCGCGACGGCGAAGCATTTTCCAGGTCACGGTGACACGGCGGCCGATTCGCACATCGATCTGCCGGTGATCCCGGCGAATCGCCAGCGGCTGGAGAGCTTAGAGCTGGTTCCCTTTCGCGCGGCGATTTCGGCGGGAGCGGGCAGCATCATGACAGGTCATCTTGCCGTGCCCGCGCTTGAACCCGACACAAATACGCCCGCGACGCTGTCGCACAACATTCTGACCGGCGTACTGCGCGATGAGCTGCACTTTCAGGGATTGGTCGTAACCGACGCGATGGACATGGGCGGGATCACCGTTCGCTACGCGCCAGGCGAAGCCGCCGTCCGCGCCGTGCTCGCTGGAGCCGACGCGCTGCTGATGCCGCCGGTCCCCGACGCCGCCTTCGAAGGATTGCAGAACGCAGTGCACTCCGGTCGCATCTCGATCGAACGCCTCGACGCTTCCGTGCGCCGCATTCTCGAAGCCAAAGCAATGCTCGGCCTCGACAAGACGCGCATCGTCGATATCAACGCGATCAACCAGAAACTCGGAAGCGTTGCCTGGCAAACCGAAGCACAAAACATTTCCGATCGCGGCATCACACTGTTGCGCGACACACCAAAAGCGCTTCCGATCGACGGCACCAAGCCGAATCGCGCGCTGCTACTCGCCTTCTACGCCGATCCCGAGCCTTATCCCGGCGAGGATCTCGAGCGCGAGCTAAAGTCGCGCTTCGACAGCGTCACCACGCTGCGCGCCGACACGCGCTTCATCAACGCCAGCACCCTGAAGCTACCCGATCCGAGCACCTACGACACCGCAATTCTCGCGCTCTTCGTCCGAGTCAGCGACCGCAAAGGCAACGTCGATGTACCGGTCGAGCAGGCCGCCGTCGCCGATCAGCTCTATAAGACAGGTAAGCCGGTGATCACCCTCGGCTTCGGTAGCCCGTATCTGATCGAGCGTTTTCCGGCGGCGCAGACCTGGCTCGCGGCATTCGGCATCAGCGACGTCGCGCAGATCTCGATGGCCCGCGCGATGTTCGGCGAAATTCCCGTGCGCGGCAAATTGCCCGTCACCATTCCCGGGGTCGACATGAGGGCCGGCTCCGGTCTCGAAGTCGCCGCGAACCCTATGACGCTTGAGAAGACTGACGTTCGCGGCGAAGCGCTCCTCCGTCCCGCGTACACCATCATCGAAAACGCGATCAGCGACAAAGCCTTCCCCGGCGCAACGCTCGCCGTCGGCTACAAAGACAAAGTCGCGATTCACGCGTTCGGTAATTTGAGCTACGACGCGAACTCGCCGGCCGTCGACGTTCGAACGATGTACGACATCGCTTCGCTCACCAAAGTCGTCGTCACCACCACGCTCGTCGCAAAACTCGCCGAAGGCGACTTCCCAGTCGGCATCGATCTCGACGCAAAAGTCGAACGCTATCTCCCCGAATGGGCCGCCGATCCGACCGC
>DATHMY010000039.1:0-8594 GCA_035486535.1 Candidatus Acidiferrum sp. | reverse complement strand
ATATCGTGCGCGGCTTGGGAAGCGCGCAAAAAGAACGCCTCGAGGCGGCATTGCACGGCGGTCCGTTTGCCGATCTGCTCGCCTTTGCGCAGCGCACGCGGCTAGAGAAAGAAGCGATCGAGAATCTCGCTGTTGCCGGCGCCTTTGCGCCGTGGTACGGGTCGCGGCGCGAAGCGATGTGGGCGCTACGCGCGCTCGACGAACGTGAGGCGCGCGGCGAACTGGGGAAATTGATGGAGGTCGATGAGCCGGTGGTGCGCTTTGCGCCGCTCGTGCCCAAAGTGGAGGCGGCATTCGATCTTTGGTCGACCGGCGTGACCGCCAAGGGACAAGTCGTCGCACATTTTCGCGCACAGCTCGAGCAGCAGCGCGTGATTCCGGCAGAACGGCTTGCCGCGATGCCCAATCATCTCGTCTGCCGTGTCGGCGGACTGGTCATCACGCGACAGCGGCCCGGCACCGCCAAAGGCTTCGTCTTTCTAACGCTCGAGGATGAAACGGGGTTGGTCAACGTGATCGTGCGGCCGGATATCTACGAGCGCTACCGGCGCGTTATTCGCACCTCAAATATGCTCGTGATCGAGGGCGTGCTTCAGAGCGAGCAAGGAACGATCGATCTGCTCGCACGTTCGGCCTGGACGTTCGACGACGAAGGTGTGACCGGCGGCGTGCGTTCGCATAATTTTCATTGACCTCTTATGTTTGTTGCCCAAGCCACGCCTGATAGACGTCTCTTGCCGCCGGCTGGAGTTGAACGCCGGAGGGCAAACGATACCCGGGCAGCGGCAGCGGCATATCGAACGAGCGGTACCGTTGGAGAAACGGATCCTGTCTCGGCGGGTAGCAGAACGGCCACGGAATCTCACCCTGTTCGAGCTGTCCATCCATATATCGAAGCGTGTACGTGCTGCCACTGCCGTAGCAGTCGTAGCCGCGCACTCGCGCCATCGGCGTTGGATAAATGATTCCTTCGCCGCGCCGAGGTTGGCCGGGCATCCCCGGCATGTCCATCTGAAACGGTTGCTGCGACGACGGCCGCTGGTTCGGGTCGATCGTCGCGACCGAAAGCACTGAGTGCTGTGCGTTGATCCGCGCAGCTTCGTGCTGGAACGCTACTTCTTGCTGCGCCAGCTGCTCGGCAAGCGTGCCTTGCGACTGCTTTTTGGGCGCGCTGTGCGGCTGCGGCGTCCCGTGCGGCGTGATGTGTGCCAGTTCGGTGGGCTGCGCTTGCGGCTTTGGGGTTGCGGCTTTCGCCGGCTGCTCGGGTTTTTGCACCTGCTGCTGGCGCTGCTGGGGCTGCGTCTGGACTTGGGGATTCGGTTGTGCCGGAACCGGTTGCGTGCGCTTGGCGATATTCAACGATGACGAGGTCACGACGAATGTCTCAAGCGGTTGGGCTTGCGCCACGGCCATGGCATGCGTCCGAAAGTCGAGCACCCAGGCAAGCACCACCCACGCCATCAGATTCGCGAAGCCGGACACGAGAAGCGACCACACCAAAGTGGCGCGGTCATCGCTGCGTTCCTGCTGCTCGTCTCGTTCGGTTATCATGGGGTTGCCGGCTTCATTACAGCAAGCCTAGCCGTAATGCTACCTGAGAGCCATGACTTCCCGGGCCCCTAGCTCATCGGGGATTTCCGTGTAGCCACGCTTCGTACGCTTCCTTCTCGATCGGATAAAGGTCGGTCCCTGCCGGCAGCTTGTACCCGTCGGGCGGAAGCTGCATCGGGATCGATCGAAATCCTCGCCCAATCAAGTCAGCCTTGGGCGGATAACAAAACGGCCACGGGACATCCGCGACCTCGGTGCCGCCGGTTGGATAGTCCCACTGGTATTGAATGTAGTAGCAATGTTGGCCGTCAGCCGGATCGATCCACGCTTTGAGCGTGTGGTAGAAGCCCTGGCCGCGGTCGTGCACGTCCGCATCGCCGCCAAAGGTAATATGGTAGGTCTGCATCGATGGCGCGCGCTGGCTTGGATCGATCGTTGCAATCGCGATCGGTCCGTGTTGTTGGTTGAGCTGCTGCGCTTCATGCTCGAACGCAACCTGTTGTTGTGCCAGCGTTTCGGCGAGCGTCGCCTGCCGCATTCGTCTGGGCGCGCTGCGCGGCTGGGGCGGAGCGTTCGGCGTAATCCGTGCGATCTCGGTGGGCTCGGCCCTGGGCTCGGGCCGGCGTTGTTGCGTGGGCGGTTGCCGGACGGGTTGTTGCTGGACGGGCCGGCTAGGCTGCACAATACGCATCGAGGACGAGCTGACGATGAAGGTCTCTTGTGGCGGATTCTCCGCCACCGTCATCGCGTGGGTACGTGACGCAACCGTCCACGCGATCAGCATGCACCCCATCAGATTCAGGAATGTGGAAACGAGAAGCGACCACGCCAAAGTGGCGCGGTCATTGCTGCGTTCTTGCGGGTCTTCTGGTTCGGTGATCATCGGGGCCGCGATGACTTCCCGGCTCCCGGGCGGGAGCCCCTCCGGACGAAGCGAACGATATGACCACGATGGACCAGCACCCCGAATTCGATCGATCTGAAGAAGAGCGCAGCCAAGCGAACCTCACACGCACGTTGATCTGGATCGGAGTCGCGGGCCTCGGCGCCGCGCTGGCCTTCACGGTCGCGCGCGTGCTCTTGAGCCGACGGCCGGCCGACCCCACAAGCGAGCGGATTCAGCTCTTGATCGACGAGGCCAACCACTTGCTCAAGACGCTTGACGAACAGAGAAACAGCGCATAAAGGCGCCGCGCCGGTTGCAATCGGTGCCGAATACGAGCTTGCGTTCACCGACTTGTTGGCCAACGGCCAAGCCGTCGGGCGAGCCGGCGGAATTGTCGTCTTCTGTTTCGGTCCGCTGCCACAAGAGCGCGCGCGAGTACGCATTACCGCGGTCAAACCCAAGTACGCAATCGGCGAACTGGTTCGTATTCTGGCGCCGTCGGCCTATCGCACCACGCCGTTTTGCAGCGTCTTCGGCGCGTGCGGCGGTTGCCAACTTCAACACTTGAGCTATCCTGCGCAACTCGTCTGGAAGACGGATACGGTTCGTGGCGCGCTTGCGCGCATCGGCGGATTTGCCGAGGCGACCGTGCGCGACACCGTCGGTATGACCAATCCGCGCGGTTACCGTAATAAGATGTCGCTGGTGGTCGAACACCGGGGCCCATCGCCGACCATCGGCTTTTACCAACAGCGCTCGCACGACGTCGTACCAATCGACAACTGTCCGATCGTGACCCCGCAACTCAGCGACTACATCGGCCGCTTGAACCGCGCGCGGTCGGCGCCCGAAATCGCGAGCGCCCTCGCTGTCACCAAACACGTCGTTGCGCGTAATGCGCGCGCGAGCAACGAATCGGTGGTCACGTTGACGAGCGCACGGCCCGCGCCTGAAGTAGCGCGCGCGGCTGAATCGCTGATGCGAGTCTTTCCGGGCGCGGTCGGCCTGACGAACTCCTACGACTTAAACAGCGAAAATGCGATCATGGGCCGGCGTCATCGTACGCTCGTCGGTCGCTCGGAAATCGAAGAGGTGCTCGACGGGGTACGCTATCGTGTCTCGGCGGGATCGTTCTTTCAGGTCAATGTCGAGATTGTCGCGCGCATCTTCGACTCAATGCGCTCGGGCCTCGAGCATCCGCGGCGCATCGTCGATCTCTACTGCGGCGCGGGCACGTTTGCGCTGTTCTTCGCGCGCCACGGCTGCCAGGTCTACGGCGTCGAGGAGAACGCCCAAGCAATTGCAGAGGCCGAGGGCAACGCCGCCCTCAACGGGCTCGAGAATTGGGTGAAGTTTCGCTCGGGTCGGGTTGAGGATGTGGTTCGAACACCGGAGGCGCGCACCACGATGCGCGAAGCGGACATCATCTTTCTGGATCCGCCCCGCAAGGGGAGCGACGAGATCACGCTCGGCGCGATTGCCGAGGCCAAAGCCCCGTTTGTTTGGTATCTCTCGTGCGATCCGGCGACGCTGGCCCGGGATTTAAAGTTCCTCGCCGCCAATGGATATCGGCTCGGCATCGTGCAGCCGTTCGACATGTTCCCGCAGACCGGGCACGTGGAGACGCTGGTAACGCTGTACCGCGACGCCGAGGAACCCCCGGCGGTCGCCGAAGCCTTCGAGGACGTTTCGCCCCCGAGCTGGCCCGAGGACGACTTCGCCCACAACCAATCGGAGTATCCCGACTTTGTCATCCGAGAAAATTGACGTTCGCTACGTAGCCAAGCTGGCGCGGATCGCGCTGACCGACGACGAGGTTGAGCGGTTCGGTGCGCAACTCGGCGATTTGCTCGAGCACGTCGATTCGCTGGCAAAACTCGACGTGTCCGCGGTTCCCGCTACCGCGCAGGTAGTGGAATCGCGCAACGTTGAGCGCGATGATGCGATCACGCCGTGCCTCGACCGTGAGGTCGTACTCGCACAAGCGCCGCAGCGCCAGGGCGGATTCTTCCGCGTGCCCCGGATCATCGCCGAATAAAGGAACCCCTCCGTGTCGAATGGACCGATCGAACGTAGCGCCGCGCAGATCGCGCGCGACGTAAACACACGTACACTTTCCGCGACCGATGTCACCGAGGCGATGCTGATGCACGTCGGCGCCGTCGACGGCGCGATTGGCGCATACCTCACGGTGCTGGGTGACGCGGCGCGCGACGCGGCCGCCCGCGTCGACGCGCGCATCGCGGCGGGCGAACGTCTGCCGCTTGCCGGTGTTCCGTTGGCCGTCAAAGACAACATGTGCCTGACCGCCACGCGCACGACCGCCGGCAGCAAGATTCTCGAACACTGGGTTGCGCCGTATACCGCGACCGCCGTGGCGCGTTTGCTCGAGGCCGGCTGCGTTCCGATCGGCAAGACGAACTTGGATGAGTTTGCGATGGGCAGCTCGTGCGAGAACTCGGCGCTTGGCGTAACGCGCAATCCGTACGACCCTGCGCGCGTTCCCGGCGGCTCGAGCGGCGGATCCGCCGCCGCGGTGGCTGCGTACGAGGCGGCGCTCGGTATCGGCAGCGATACCGGCGGTTCGATTCGCGAGCCGGCCGCGTTCTGCAATCTCGTCGGTTTCAAACCGACCTATGGGCGCATCTCGCGCTACGGCCTGATCGCGTTTGCATCGAGTCTCGATCAGATCGGACCGTTTTCGCGCACGGTCGAGGACGCAGCGCTGGCCTATGATGCGATGGGCGGGCACGACTCGATGGACTCCACGTCGATCGAACGGCCGCTCGAGACCACGGCGACGCATCTGCGCACCGACCTATCGGGACTGCGCATCGGCATCGTCAAAGAGTTTGCGACGGCCGGGCTCGGAGCGGAGATCGACGCCATCTACGCCCAGGCATATCGCGATCTCCAAGCGCTGGGCGCAACGCTCGTCGAGGTCGAACTGCCGACCGCCGAGTACGGCCTCGCGACGTATTACCTGATCGCGCCGGCGGAATGTTCGTCGAATCTTGCGCGCTTTGACGGCGTTCGCTATGGCTTGCGCGTCGACGGCGCCGATGTAAACGAAATGTACGAGCGCACGCGCGCCGCAGGCTTCGGTCCCGAGGTGAAGCGCCGCATTCTCATCGGCACCTACGCGCTTTCGAGCGGCTACTACGACGCCTACTACGTGCGCGCGCAAAAAGCGCGCACCCTGATCGCCCAGGATTTCGAACGCGCCTTTGCGTCGTGCGATCTCATCGCGTGCCCGGCGGCAAGTTCGCCGGCCTTCGAATTCAACGCAAAGAGCGATCCCTACAGCATGTACTTGATGGACTACTACACGATCCCGATGTCGCTTGCCGGATTACCGGCGCTCTCGGTGCCCTGCGGATGGGTAACGCCTCCGGGGGGTGAACGCCCGATGCCAATGGGTTTACAGCTCTGCGGTCCGCTCTTCGCCGAGCGTCCCGTGCTCGCGGCCGCGCATGCCTACGAGCAGAAGACGAAACACGCAACGAAACATCGACCATCGCTAGAAAACATTGCCGCCCCCTCGGGGAGTCTTTAGTATGGCCTGGGAAGCGGTTATTGGCATCGAGTGTCACGTCGAGTTGCGGACCAAGAGCAAGATGTTCTGCGGATGCGCCAACGAGTTTGGCGGCGAGCCGAACACCAAGGTCTGTCCCGTCTGTCTCGCGCTGCCCGGCTCGTTGCCGGTCGCGAACAAAGAAGCGATCGAGCATATGATCAGCGCGGGTCTCGCGTTTGGCTCGGAGATTCCGGCGTTTTCGAAATTCGACCGCAAGAACTACTTTTATCCCGACATGCCCAAAGATTACCAGATCTCGCAGTACGATATGCCGCTCACGCAGGGCGGCGTCGTGCGCTACTGGCTCGAGGACGGCACGCTCAAAGAGTGTCGCCTTACCCGTATCCACTTGGAAGAAGATACCGGGAAGTCGACGCACGCGGGATCGGATGATGGCCGCATCGCCGGCAGCACCTATTCGCTGGTTGATTTCAACCGCGCGGGTGTGCCTTTGATGGAGTGCGTGTCGGAGCCCGAGATTCACAGCGCCGACGAAGCCGTCGGCTATCTCGAAGCCTTACGCCGGACGCTGCAGCAGCTCGGCGTGAGCGATGTCAAAATGGAAGAAGGCTCGCTGCGCTGCGATGCCAACGTTTCGATCCGCCCGGTTGGCTCGCAGACGCTCGGGACTAAGACCGAAATCAAGAACATGAACTCGTTCCGCTCGGTGCATCGCGCAATCGAAAGCGAGATCGAGCGGCAGATCGAAATGCTCGAAAAGGGCGAGCGTATCATTCAGGAGACGCGTGGTTGGGATGAGCTGCGCGGTGTGACCGTCTCGATGCGCAGCAAAGAGCAAGCGCACGACTACCGCTATTTCCCCGATCCCGATCTCGTGCCGATGGAGATCGCGCGCGGCATCGTTGAGCGCTTGCGCGCTGGACTGCCGGAGCTGCCCGTGCATCGCTTCGAACGCTACACCAGCAAACTCGGGCTCGATCCCAAGCAGGCGACGCAACTGGTCGATAATGCGCCGCTAGCGAACTTTTTCGATGCGACGGTTGCGGCGAGCGAGAATCCTAAACAAGCGACGAACTTCGTGCTCGGCGACCTTTCGCGGTTGGCCAATGAAACCGGGACCGCCGTGCAAGACTCGCCGGTCACGCCCGGCTACCTTGCCGAGTTGATCGCGATGGTAGACGGGAAAACCATCAACTCCAAGATCGCCAAAGACTTGGTGGATCGGATGTGGCGCGGTGAGGGTTCGCCCAAAGCGATCGTCGAACGCGAGGGTCTCGCGCAGACCAGCGATCCCGCGGCGATCGAACGCTTCGTCGACGATGTGCTGGCGAAGAACGAGAAGAGCGTGAGCGACTATCGCGCCGGGAAGACCAACGTCATGGGCTTCTTGGTGGGTCAGGTGATGAAGGCGAGCGCCGGCAAAGCCGATCCGCAGCTGGTGAACACACTGATGAAAGCCAAGTTAGGGAGCCCCTGAGGGAGTTCATGTGCCGATCGTTCGCGCGGCAAATGCGACAGATGCGAGAAGACAGCGAAGAAGCATACCCGCAGTCTGTGACTGAGCTGTCGACGACGCAGCAACTCCCTCAGGGGCTCCCTACCTAGTGCTCGCCGACGAGCGCACGCTGGAGGCGCTCGATTTCGCGACCGTGAGGGAGCGGGTCGTGACAGCGGCACATACCCAACGCGGCCGCGCGCGGGCAGAGCAGCTCGAACCGCTGGTCGATTTCGCGTTGGTGCGCCTCGAACAGGGCCGCACCTCACTCGTTCGCGATCTGGTTGCGGGCAACGATCTGCACGTGCTGCCCGCGATCGATACCGGCGCACTAACTGAAGCCGCCGCGGTCGGACGTACACTCGCGCCGGCCGATCTGCGCGCGGTTGGCGATGCGCTCGCGGCGGCTGCCGCTGCGGCCAATGCGCTGCGCGAGGTGAAGCACGAGGCGCTCGCCGCCATCACCGCGCCCTACACCAATTTGCGCGAGCTGCACCGCGCGCTCACCGATGCGATCGACGAACGTGGTGTCGTGCTCGACCGTGCCTCAGCTGCGCTTGGACGCATTCGTCGCAATCTTGCGCAAGCCCAGAACGACGCTCGAGACCGCGTCGGCGCGATCCTCCGCTCGGACCGCTACGCGCGCGCGATTCAAGACAGCGTCGTGACGATTCGCGAGGGTCGCTTCGTCGTGCCGATCAAGGCCGAGTTCTCCGGCGAGTTTCCCGGGATCGTCCACGATACGAGCGGCTCGGGCCAAACGCTCTTCATCGAGCCGCTTGCCGCACTCGACGATAACAACCGCATTCGCACGTTGCGCTTGGAAGAAGAGCGCGAAGTGCTGCGTATACTCGATGAACTGTCGCGCAGCGTCGGCGGTGTCGCCGACGCGATCGAGCGCAATATCGAGATGCTCGCACAGATCGATCTGCTCGTGGCTAAAGCCAATGTGGCACGCGCGATGGACGCGATCGAGCCGGAGCTGGTCGACGATGCCGTCGTGCACATTGAAGCCGGTCGTCATCCGCTGCTTAGCGATCGCGCCGTGCCGCAGACGATCCCGCTCGATCGCGGCACGCGATTGCTGGTGATCAGCGGGCCGAACATGGGCGGCAAAACAGTCG
>DATHMY010000038.1:0-6835 GCA_035486535.1 Candidatus Acidiferrum sp. | reverse complement strand
GATTTCTTGCGCTTGCTCGGCAACGGTCACGAATTCGGACTCAAAGATATCTTCTACACCTATCAAGAAGGCGAAGGCGGTATCGCCGATGCGCTCAAGCTGTGCGAACACTTCGCCGAAGGTCATCGCATCGTCGTCATTCTGGGCGACAACATCGTTCAGGATGACATCTCACCCTACGTCCGCAAGTTCGAGGAGCAAGACTCGGGTGCACGGATTCTCCTCAAAGAAGTCGACGATCCCGAGCGCTTCGGCTGTCCGGAGCTCGACGGCTCCCGGATCGTCCGGATCGAAGAAAAGCCGAGCAAGCCGGCGAGCGACTACGCGGTAACCGGCATCTATATGTACGACCGCCGCGTCTTCGACTTTTGCAAGCGCCTCAAGCCGTCGGCGCGGGGCGAGCTAGAGATTACCGATGTGAACAACGCCTATATAAAAGAAGGCGATCTCTACTACGACGTCCTCGACGGCTGGTGGACCGATGCCGGGCAGTTCGAGTCGCTCTTCCGTGCAACGCAGTTGATCGCAACCGAACGAGAAAATGAACGCGCAGCCAAGTCCCCGCGATAGCCTTATCCCGGTCATGCGGCCGAAGCTTCCTACGGCTGACGAGCTTCTTCCTTATCTTCGCCGCATCGATGAAGCACGCTGGTATTCAAACTATGGGCCGCTGCTGCTCGAGTTGCGCGACCGTTTCGCCGCGCACTTCAAGGTCGAGAATAATCACGTGGCCATCGTCGCGAACGGCACGGTCGCGCTGAGCGCGGCGCTCGTCGCGGCGGGTGCTCGTCCGGGCACGAAATGCTTGCTTCCGTCGTGGACGTTCGTGGGATCGGCCGCGGCTGCGTGGGCAGCGAATCTGCAGCCGCACTTCGTTGACGTCGATCCGGCCACATGGATGCTCGATCCCGAGCAGCTGCGCAAGCGTAGCGATCTCAAAGAGGTCGGCGCGGTGATGGTCGTTTCGGCCTTCGGATCGCCGGTCGACACGGCGGCGTGGGACGCGTTTACTGAGGATACCGGGATTCCGGTCATCATCGACGGCGCTGCCTCATTCGACACTGTCGCCAGCGTGCCGCGCGCACGTGCCGGTCGCTCGGCCGTGATGATTAGCTTACACGCGACCAAAGTCTTCGGCGTCGGCGAAGGCGGGCTGCTGCTCTCGACCGACACCGCACTCGTAGAACGCTTCAATCAGGTTTGCAACTTTGGCGTCTGGGGCTCGCCGGCCGGGCAAATCCTCGGCTACAATGGGAAACTCAGCGAGTACAACGCTGCCGTCGGGCTTGCAATGTTCGAGACGTGGCCGGCGCGCCGTGCGCGCGTCGTGCAACTCACCGAGCGCTATCGCGAGATACTCGGCGGCGTACGTGGCATCGAGCTGGTGCCCGGTTACGGCGACGGCTGGGTCTCGTGTTACTGCAACATCAAAACCGACGCACCGGCCCAGTCCGTGATCGATGGGCTTGCAGAGCGCGGGATTGAGACGCGGCGCTGGTGGCAGAGTGGTGTCCACGTTCAGAAGGCCTACCGCGACTTTCCGCGCGATCCGCTGCCGGTGACCGAGCGACTCGCCTCAACCGTCTTCGGTCTGCCATTCTCACACGATCTCGACGATACGCGCTTTCAGCGCGTAATCGAAGGCCTCAAAGCCGCGATTTCGTGACCACGGTCGCGGTCATCCAACCATATTTTTTCCCCTACGCCGGCTACTTTCGATTGTTCGCCGCAGCCGACGTCGTCGCGATGTTCGACTGCGTACAGTTTCCCCGCCGGGGTTGGGTACACCGCAACCGCTTTGCGCTCGCGAGCGGCGAGCTCGACTGGCTAACCTTACCGCTCGCGAAAGCCGATCGCGACGTTCGCATCGATGACTTGCACTGGTCTGCCGATGCGCCGGCGCGACTGAATGCAAATCTGCGCCGCTTTCCCGAGCTCGAAAACGAGCGCGACAGCGAACTCGTTCGACACGTACTCGATCTCTCTAACCCCGATGTCGCGGGATATCTGAGCGAACGCGTCACCGGCGTGGCCGCTCGCCTCGGACTCCCGACGCCGATCGTTCGATCCAGCGCGCTTCCCATCGATCCGACGCTGCGCGCTCAGGATCGCGTGATCGCGATCGTACAGGCGCTCGGGGGGACACGCTACGTGAACCCATCCGGTGGACGCGAATTGTACAATCACGAAAGCTTCAATCGCGCGGCGATCGAGCTACGCTTCCTGACACCCTACGCTAACAGCATGGAGAGTATGCTTTCCCGGCTGCTGCGTGAAGCACCCGATGCCATCGCCGCCGAGATTCGGCGCGAGACCGTGCTAGTCGCCTGAGAAGATCGCGTCGATCTGATCGGCGCGCGGAAAATCGGGCGTAATCAAATCTAGGCGGTAGCTATATTTATACGTCGTGGGAAAACCGCGTTCGACGAACGTCGGTTCGTCGGCGTTGTTGAATCGCGTGCTCAGCGCGACGCGCACCAGGCCATCGCCCTCGTCACCGGTTCGATGGACCATGAAGCTGGAAAACACGATAACGTCGCCCGGCTCGGCTGGAACGGGAACGAAGCCCGCATCGGTGATACGTGGATCGGCGACGGTCGGCGTCATGATGTGCTCGACGGTGTCGAGCAATCCCAACTTGTGCGATCCGGGTACGACCTTGAGCACGTGCGAGTTTGCTTTCACCGGAACTGTCGGCATCCACAAGACGATGCTATCGAGGCTTCCCTGCATGCTGCGCCAGTCTTGATGCGGCGGCGACATATGGTACCCGCCGGGAATCTTGAGTACGTCAGCCATGATGTGGACGATCGGTTTGGTCGATGCGATCGGAAATGTGATCCCGAACTGTCGCCCCAGATTCACAATCGGTTCGCTAATGAGCACTTGCGCAACCGACGGCAGTTCCTGCGACATCCGCGACGTCGCAATGTAGCGGCCGACGTCGGCATCCAAGAGGCGCTTCGCATTGTCACGGAAGGCTTCGCGGCTTTCGCCCGGCGTCACCGGTAGCTGCAGGTAGCGCAGCTGCGCTTCGAAGAGCGCAGCGATTTCGGCATTGATCGACTGCAGCCGATCGACCGGAAGAACCTCACGCACGACCGTGTAGCCGTTGGCTTTATACTCAGTAAGTTGATCGACGGTGAACATGGATGAAAACCTTTCCGAAGGTTACTTGATCGTGACGATCGTTTTCGATGGATAGAGCCGGCATTTCTCGATGGCATAAGGCACGTCGTGAAACGCTTCTTTGAACGCGATCGCCTCACCCGGCGCACCAGCCCAGGTAAGTTCGTCGAAGAGAATGACGCTGCCGGGAACGAGGTTTGGCTTGATCGCGTTGAGCGCAGCAATCGTTGGTTCGTACGGACCCATGTCGAAGTAGGCAAGCGCGACCAGCGTCGCCGGGTACTCGGCAAAATATCGCGGCGCCGTCTCGACCACGTTGCCTTCAATGAGCCGATGATTGCCGCGAATGTGGCCGAAGGCGTTGCTTCCTTCGTGCACGCTCAACAGCTCGGCGAGCTGCTCCTTATATCCCGCGGCCGTCCGGTAGAAGTCCGGGATGACGCCATCGGTACTCGCCGGGGCTGGATAGCCGTCGAAGGTATCAAATCCAACGATGATCCGCTGCTTGTTGAACGGCTCGTGGATCGCGCGCAGATTCTCGAGTAAGACCAGATTCTGTCCCCACCACACACCGAACTCGATCAGCACGCCCGGCACATTCACGATTCGCGTGTAGAGATCGTTCATGACGAGAAACTTCACCAGCAGCGAACTGCGTGTGTAGAGACCGAGGTTGAAGAGCAGGTCGTCCGGCGGCAGCGGCGACTCCGCGAAGAGTTCGCCTAGTCGCTTGCGATGTGCAAACGATTCTCCGTAAGCCGTGGTGAGCTCGGGTGCCTCACTATTGAACGACGGTTTTTCGGTAGCCATCTACTCCTCCCAGACAGCATAGCCGATGCCGCCTCGCCCAAAGCCGTTTCCGTTGTAAAAAAGACGCAACGTTCCATCGACCTCGATGACGTAGGGATATGCCGTCATCCTCGAATCGAACCCCTCGGCGCTGACGTCGAGCCCACCGCTAGCGTCGTCGCGGCTCCAGGCCAGCCCATCGTCCGAGACAGCGTACCCGATCCGGTACGCCCCCGCGCCGTCCCGAAAATCCCGCGAATCCCGGAAGCTGAACCACATATGGTATCGGCCGCCGCGGTAGACGACCGTTGGGTGAGCGTAGGCTTCGAGGTCATGACGCTGCGGGATGCACAGGTGATTCGGGCGGTCCCACGTGATGCCGTCGGCCGACGACGCATATTTGATCACGTAGACCAGCTCGAGCATTTCATCGACCTTGACCCAGCGAAGGCCCGACACGTACCACATGCGCCACAGCGCGTCCTCTCGCAGAATCGTCGGCGTCACTGCGGTGTACGGCTCGCGCGCCGTCCGGTCCATGATCGGTCCCTCGAACATCCGCGCGAACGTACGACCATCGTCGGTGCTGACGGCGAGCCCCATCGAGTTGCGGTAGGGGACGCTGACACCCCGATTCCAGCCATTGTAGTAGAGTAGTACGCGTCCGTCGGCGTGCATCACAAAGCCCGGCATCATGCCGTCGTCGTCGAACGTGCCGGCGGCACCGTACGGCATGAGCGACGAGCGATGATAGTCGATCGCCTGCAGCGGATCGTCGCGACGCACGTCGAGATAGGTCATGAAGCTCTTGTTATCCGGCGTACGGTCCGCGTAGTACACGCGCAGCCGGTCGGGCAGCGCGAGTACTGCGGGAACTTGGGCGTGCGTTCCGGCCCACTCTCGGTGCTCTTCCGGTGCAAAAATCCGTCCCTTGCGCACCCAACCCATTAGATGTTGCGGAGCTCACTACTCTTCTTCGGGATCAGCGTTCCTGTTGGCCCGATATACACCGCTTCGTCATCGGTATCTTTGAGGATCAGCGCGCCCGCGCCGATGACGTTGCGCTTGCCGATCTTGACGTTGTCGCGGATCGTTGCGTTGACGCCGACGAACGAGCCTTCGCCGATCACGACCGCCCCGGAGATCACCGCTTGTGAAGCGATGAAGCAGTGGTCCTCGATCGTCGAGTGATGGCCGACGTGATTGCCCGACCACATGATCACATTTCGGCCAACCTTCACGTAGGGCTGAATAACGTTATTTTCCATGATGAACGTGTTCGGATGAAGCTCGAATCCCGACCACACCACGGCGCGCGGGCTCAAGTGTCCAATTAACGAGTAGCCCTTGCTCATCGCCTCGCCGGCCTTCTCCTCACGCCCCTTGTTGACGCCACGGAAACTCACAGCAACGAACATATCGTACTCCGCCGGCGGAAAGCTACGCGTAATCTCCTCGAACGGCACCACGGGCAGTCCGAGGTGCTGCGATTCGGTAATGTAGCTTGCATCTACCGTGAAGGCTGCGACGCGGCGATCGCTTTCATGGTCGATGTAGTACTGAATCACTTCGGCAACTTGCCCCACACCGAATACGACGACCGGCTTCATCCGCTAACACCTCTCCTGTGCATGAGAATCGCGCAAAGATCGTACGGGATGACCGCGGGAAGTTGCGTTACACCGTTGCAGTCGAGAACATCCATCCCTTGTCCTTCGCTCACGTGCATCGTGTCGATATCGCCCGGCGAGACCGGGACTTCGAAGTAGCGACGCCGGCAATGCCACCCGCCCGAAGGCCGCTCGTCGAATATCAGGGTTGCAAACGACGCTATCCGCGCCGGCACAAACGACAACTCCTCGTGTAGCTCTCGCATGAGGGCATCCTCGGGTCGTTCGCCCTCCTCGATCGCTCCGCCGAAAAGCCCCACGAATCCCGGGAAATCCACGCCGACGCGGTCGTCGCGGCGCTGCAGGACATACGTTCCGGCCGCGGTCACCAAGAGCGCAGCGACGCTGTCCGCATCGAACCGCCCCTCGCCGCCGTACGCCATATCATTCACGTCGCTTTACTATATCGGCAGGACGCGCGAGCAACCTTGGCCCAATCCCAACGCATGCCGCAAGCACCGAAAAAACCGTACCTCCAGGGTGAGCTCGAAACCAAGAAGTTCGACGCACGCAGAGAGCCCTATTGGGGGGCCATCAATCGCATTCTCGAGATGGGTTACGATCCCGCAGATCTGATTCACCACGCCCCGGCGTTTGCGGGCGAGTTGAACCTCGGACGCTTCCTTGCACTCTACGAAGCGTACAAGCTTGCGCTACCGGTGATGGGACATATTGCCGAAGCCGGCGTGTATATCGGGTCCGGCACGCTGTTCTTCGCGAAGCTTGCTCGCCTCTTCGAGCCGGCCTCGAACACGCTGGTCTTCGGATTCGATTGGTTCGAAGGGTCGGCAATCGACGAGACGCATGTCGAGGAAGGGGCCTACTTCGAGCCGGCCGAGCGCGTTCGCGAGCTTGTCAGCGTGCAAGGACTCGACGACATCGTACGTATCACGCAACTCGATCTTTCAAAGGATCTAACGGGCTTCTTCGAAGAGCATCCGCATCTGCAGTTCAAGCTGGTCTTTCTCGACTGCGGAATCTACCCGACCACCAAACACTGCATCGAGCATTTTTGGCCGCGCCTTACGCCGGGTGGCATCCTCGTTCTCGACAACTACAACCACGAGGCCGCGCCAGGTGAAACACGAGCCGTGCAAGAGTTGCTGCCGGACCAGAAAATCCGCGCCTTCAGCTTTGCATTCATGGCCAGCGCCTACATCATCAAGGAGTAGCTACGTCTTTGCCGTGACCGGCATGGTTGCAAGTGTAGCAACGGCGCGCCGTAGTGTCTCGTTGGCGCCGACCAG
>DATHMY010000037.1:0-3579 GCA_035486535.1 Candidatus Acidiferrum sp. | reverse complement strand
TGGCTGATCGTGTGATGCGGAAACCGGAAAGGTCGCACGCTCACGACGCCGGCGTGATTGGAAAGTAGCCCGGCAACGCTGTAGATCTTGGTGACCTCGAGCGCTTCGCGCAGCGTCATCGGCGGAAGAATCGAGGGCAGTCGCCGTGCGAGCATCGTCTTGCCGCAGCCCGGTGGTCCGACGAAGAGCAAGTTGTGTCCACCGGCCGCAGCGATTTCGAGCGCTCTTTTCGCCGCGAGTTGCCCGCGGACGTCGGCAAGGTCGCCATGCACGAGTGCGTCGGCCGGATCGAGCGACGGCGCCTGCGTGCGCCGGCGCCAGGGGCCGCCGTTGCCGAGGATCACCGCGACGGCGTTTTGCAGCGAGTCGACCGCATAGAGTTCGATGCCGTCAACGAGCGCGGCTTCATCCACATTGCGTTGCGGAACGATCAGCTTGCAAAATCCGGCGTTGCGCGCGCCGAGTACCATCGGGAGAATGCCGTTGACCGGGCGCAGCGTGCCGTCCAGTGCCAGCTCGCCGAGCGCGATGAAACCTTGCAACGCGAGACGATCGATCTGCTCATCAATGGCCAGCAGCGCAAGCGCAATGGCCAAATCGAAGGCGGGGCCGCCCTTGCGAACGTCGGCGGGCGAAAGGTTCACCAAAACGCGTCCGGGCGGATACGCGAATCCTGAATTAAAGATTGCCGCACGTACGCGTCCGCTGGCATCAGCCAGCGCGCGGTCGGGCAGGCCAATGATGGTGAAGCCGGGCGATCCGGGCGAGGTGTCGGCCTCGACGCGCACGACGTACCCTTCGATGCCGAGCATGCCGGCGCAAAAGGAAAGCGAGAGCATATCAGCGCCCTCCTCTGCGTCGCGCAGGCCGAGTGTCTAGTGTGTCTTGCGAATGGCGGGCGCGAGGATGCGGACGACGATTACCTGCAGTGCTGCGGCCGCAGGCACGGCGAGAAACGCGCCACTGATACCCAGTAGCGTACCGCCAACCACGGTTGAGAAGATGATCAGCAAAAAGCTCAGTTGCACGCGCTGGCCAAAGATGATCGGGGTGAGCACGTTGCCGTCGAGAATTTGCACGACGAGGAAGATCGCGAGGACGATGAGCGTCTTCTCCCACCCGCTCGTTGCTAGCGCAACCAAAAGTACGATCGGGCCCGAGATCACACCGCCGACCATCGGAATCGCCTGAAAGATCGCGGATACGAAACCCAGGAGCAGTGCATACGGAACGCCGACGATCGCGAGCGATCCGCTCATGACAATGCCGACCACCGCGCCGTTGATCACGATGCCTTGCACGTAGGCACCCAAGCGGACACTGATGTCGGCAAAAGCGGCGCGCCAATTTTCACGAGGTTTGGGCGGAATTAGGCCGAGCACGAACTGCTCGAGCTCACCTGCGGTAAGCATCCAGCCGATCGCGAGCAAAATAATCAGCAGGCCGTCACCGATCGCTGTAGCGACGAGTTTCGGGCCACCGAGCAGACTGAGACCTACGTAACTTGCGGCGCCGCTCGCACCGTTGGCGAGCGCGCTTGCCAATTGCCGTGCGGCTTGGTCGTTTTCGATGTAACGCTGCGCCGAGGCGAGCTGCGCTTGCAACGCGCCGGCATAGTTTGGTATCGCTGCGACTAATTTGGCCAGCTCAACGCCAACCGGCTGCAGCAGCGCGAACCCCAACCCGCCGATGGCTACGATTGCCACGCCGAACGTGATGCCGACCGCGGCGCCATAGGACATGCGCGTGCTTAGGCGGTTAACGATTGGCTGCAACGCGGCTGCGACCAGCATCGCGGTAAACAGCAATAAGAGCACCGGGATCGACGCCGCCAGGACGTTCCAGAGGAGGAACGCTGCGGCAAACACCGCAGCGGCAGTGACCCAGCCGCGAACACTCTCCACGTTACGCGTCAAACGTTCGCCAGTTGTACGGGGTGAACCCCGCCTGCGCATCCTCCCACCCGATGCGGTAAGCTTTGCCGATGCCCTCTTCGTCGCTGAAAGCACCGGTGCCGAGGGGCAGCGTGCTTTTCGGCCGGACGTAACGCAGGTCGGTCGCAGGCAACGATTCGAAGAACGTCCGAAACATCGGTTCTTCCTGAACGAGGCGCCGCATCGCGGCGGGCGAGAGTTGGGCAAACGCATGTTTCGCCAGCGACTGAAAGTAGACGCTGCGCATGTCGTTGGTGAGGATCTTCCGCTGCATCGTACCAAACGTTCCGAACGCGACGTCGAGTGCGTCGGTGTAGTCGGTGATGGGTTCGAACGGCGGATCGATTAGGACCACGTCAACGGCCGACGAAACCGAATGCGCGACGGTCACCGGCGAGTTGCTCGCTACACCGCCGTCACAATAGAGGTTGAGCGAACCATCGGGTTGGGGAATCGCGATCGGATCAAAGGCCAGCGGAATACAGGCCGAGGCAAAGAGTTCGCGGTGAAAGAGATCGACTGATGCCTCGCGCACGACCGTGTTGGGGCCGATCGCTAAATGCAACGCGTCGATGATGATGCTCAGGTCGCGGGGCGGCGCGTTGGGCGGACGCGCATAAAAGTATTCGGCTCGCTGTGCGGTCAAGTTGGTGGAGACCCACACCAGCGGCATGAGCAGCGGCCGGCGCAGATCGACGTGGGTCTTGATCCAATCGAGCACCGGCCCCGACTCGAGGAATGCGACCTCATTCTTGGTTAGCGTCGCGAGATACAGCGCCGACAGGAATCGATCGCCAACGCCGCTATCGGGATTCCGGAGCGCTGCGAATTTCGGCTTGAGCCGGATGAGATGTTCGGCGCTGACACCGTACCAAAGGTCCTTCAAGGCGCTGTACTGTCCGGTCGCCACGAACCAGCCGTTCAGTGCTCCGATCGAGGTTCCGCAGATCAAACCATACGGCCTGATCGGCTCGCCGTCGCGGATCCCAAGGCCGGCCACCATGCCGCCGATGATTCCGGCCTCATAGGCGCCGCGCGCACCGCCGCCGCTAAGGACCAGCGCGCGCGCTAACGGAGCCGTCGCGCTTGGTGCGCCGGCGACCGCTCCGGGTACGGCTGCGACCGACCCGAGCATCGTCAAGAAGTCGAGCCGTGAGCTATTCATTCGCGGTTATGCTATCACGCGGCGACCGCCCATCCTATCCGGCTGGCGCAGGGCCTGCGACTTTGGGACAGTACGGGTCAGAAGAAGATGCGATAATCCACAGGATTGGGGGACCCGCTTTGATGCGTATTCTCGTTGTAGCACTCGTCCTATTTGCGCTTGCGGCACCGGCTTCGGCGCAAACGACCATCCCGTTTACCACCAAGATGTTCCGAGTAAGCAAGTGCGATCCACAAGCCAACGTTACCACCAGCTATCCCGGCTACGTTCCGGCGTACTACCCCGGGCGACCGTACTTTTGGGGCGACCCGTACGGTTATAACTTCTACCAGCCGCCCGTCACGACTGCGAGTCCCACGCTCAACATCGACTACACGAATGTCACGCACAAAGTGATGACGACGATCGACTGGGGCTTGGTCGCCAACGGACGTCTGGTCGCCGAGGCGCGCGACGTCGGCACGTTTTCGCCCGGCGCCG
>DATHMY010000036.1:0-7679 GCA_035486535.1 Candidatus Acidiferrum sp. | reverse complement strand
AAGGTCGTCGATTCGCTCGAGCATTTCCGGTGGCAGCTGCTCGCGGATGTGCGGCGCCTCGACGAGCGAGTGTGGACCGAGCCATTGCAGCGTCGGTACCTGAAAGAATGCCGCAAGCGCGTTGAGATGGCCCGCATACGCGCACCGAAGCAACGCAAAATGGCTCCAAGCGCTGTCGCGATCGTTGAGGGTGAGGCCCGCCGATTCGAGCCGCGTGCAGGCTTCGTCGAACTGCTCGCGGGTTATGCCGGGGTCGCGTTCGTCGCCCTCGAGGCGAAAGTACTTGGACAGATCGTGTGTCGCATGGCGCCCGATGTTGTAGAGAATCCGCGACTCGCCGGCGTCGCACTGCACCGTCGTAATCATCAAAACGGCGGTGTCGAGCAGTGTGCCGAGCGTCGCGACCCACGACTCGTAGTCGTGGCTGGAGCGAAAGTACGCTAAGATCGGATAGGCGAGGTGCGTCTCCATCAGCGACGCGCACCACATCTCCGCGCTGCGCATCAGCGTGGGCAGGTCTTTGACGACCCGAGCGTGCGCGGCGATCGCAAGCAATCCGACACCGCTAGGCGGTGCGCCGGCGCGGGCACTGACCATCACGACGAACTGTTCGCGGTTTTGAAACGCGCCGAAGATCGCGAAGAGGTACGCGGTCGTGGTCGAGATGATGCCGAAGCCGCAAGCGCCGGCGGCGAGCGAGGCGAGGCGCGTGAGCCCGCTGGTTCCAGCGTAGTCGCCAAAACCGATGGTGAAGAATGACGTGCCGGCAAAATAGAATGCTTCGCCAAACGTGGCGAGCGGCGGGTGCACCTGAGCGCGCAGAGCGTAGAAGATCGCACCGTACCCGATGAGCATGAGGAACGACCAATTGAGCAAATTGGCGATCAGATTGAAGGGTGCGAAAGCGGCGAGGAAATCCTCGCGGCGGTCCTCGTTGTTCGGGTAGATGCCGTGTGCCAACCGCGGCCAGATCGTCCAGAGGATACGTGACTGATAATAGCTCGGGCGCAGCCGCCGCCCGACCGCGCGTGGCACGATGACGGATTGAAAGACGTCGTTGAGACTAGCGAGGATGAGGACTACCCCAAAGGCGATCATCGCGGTGCGAACCAGCATCTGCGAGTGATTCAATGCGGGCGCGGAGAAGGCTTGCCCATGGCCGTAACGCTCGTGACCGGCCCCGTTCGTTCGGGCAAGAGCCGCTATGTCATCGAGATCGCGCAGCGGTCGGGCCGCCGCGTGAGCTATGTTGCGACCGCCATCCGCGATGACAATGACGTCGAGTGGGATGCACGCCTCACGCGGCACGTGCATGATCGCCCGTCAACGTGGGATTCGATCGAAAGCGCGTCGCTTGGGCACGATGCGCTCATTGCGCTCTTTCGCGATGGCCTCGACGAACAGTGCATCGTGGTCGACGCGCTTGGGACGTGGCTTGCCGCGCGGATCGCCACCCACATCGATGAGCTCGAGCGCGATTTTGCGTCGTTCGAGGCGCAGATGGATGCCGAAGCCACCGAACTCGCGCACGCGATGCTCGAGTCCCACGCGCAGGTCGTCGTGGTGGCCGAAGAAGTAGGGTGGGACATCGTTCCCGTTGCCGCCTCGGCGCGACTCTTTCGCGACGTGCTCGGGCGGATGAAACAGCGGCTTGCCGCCGGCGCGGACGCCGTGTTTCTGGTGGTGTGCGGATTCGCGTTAGATCTGCGCGCGCTCGGCTCGACCGTGTAGCCCCGGTTCGTGGAACAAGCTCTTCTACTCGTCGCGCTGTTTGGCGGAGTGATCGTTTCGGCGATCGTGGCGCGGCGCTTGCGCATCCCGTATCCGATCGCGTTCGTGGTGATCGGTCTCGCGTTTGCATTCATCCCCGGCATGCCCAAGCGAGAATTGAACCCGCAGTTGCTCTTCTTGGTCGTGTTGCCGCCGCTGCTCTTCTCCGGTGGTTGGACGACGGATTGGTTCGAGTTCAAGCGCAACTTCGGCGGCATCTCGACGCTAGCCGTTGGCCTGGTGCTGTTTACAACGGTCGTCGTCGCCGTGATCGCGCGCGAGGTCGCCGGATTCGACTGGTCGACCGCCTTTGTGCTGGGCGCCATCGTTTCGCCGCCCGACGCGGTTGCGGCGGAAGCAATCTTCGAACGCATGGCCGTGCCGCGGCGCATCGTCGCGATTGTGACCGGCGAAGGGCTCGTGAACGACGGCACCGCGCTGGTGATCTATCGCTTCGCGGTCGCAGCTGCCGTGTCAGGCGTCTTTTCTTTAGTGCACGCCTCGATCGCGTTCGTGCTGAACGTGGTATTCGGCATCGCTTTCGGGCTTTTGGTCGGCGTGGTTCTCGAGTTCTTAGTGACCTTGTTGACGCGCTTCGACGTCGACGATCCAGGCGTTGCTATCGTGGTCTCGCTGTTAGCGCCGTACGCCGCTTATTTACCGGCCGACGCGCTCGGCGTCTCGGGCGTGCTTGCCGCCGTCGCTGCAGGCATCTACTCGAGCCGGCGCTCGCAAGCGATTTTCACACCAGAGCAACGCGTGATTGCGGGTTCGGTGTGGAGCGTGATGCTGTTATTGCTCAATGGCATCGTGTTTCTGCAGATCGGGTTGATTCTGCCGCGCATCGTACGATCGCTGGGGTCATCGATCGGTACCTATCTTTGGCTGGCCGCGATCGTAAGCGCGGCCGTCATCGTCGTGCGTTTTCTCTGGATCTATCCGGTGGCGCGGCTGCGACGCTTGATTCCCGGCGTCGCAAAACGCGATCCGCTTCCGTCGTGGCAGCAGTTGCTGGTGGTCGAATGGAGCGGCATGCGCGGGATCGTCTCGCTTGCGGCCGCGCTCGCATTGCCGTTTCGGAATGCGGCCGGTGCACCGCTCGGGGGCCGTTCCGAGATCATCTTTATCACGCTCTGCGTGATCGTGGCGACCTTGCTTTTGCACGGCCTCACGCTCGGGCCGCTCATTGAGTGGCTGGGCATCAGCGAAACGAGCACCCGGCGAACGCAAGAAATGACGATCCGCGTGCAAGCGCTGCAGGAGGGCCTGGACTACTTGCGGTCGATCGAGTCGACGCTCACCACGCCGGGCGAGTCCGAAGCGCTGGGCCGTCTGCTCAGCGAGTACCAGCGACGCATCGAGCATCTGCAAGGACATCTCGAGGATCACGAAGGCCGCCAGGAAGCAGAAGACGACCGCGAAGCGGATCGGCGCCTCGAACTCGCGGCGCTGGATGCGGAACGGCGCGAGATCGCACGATTACGCAGTCGCGGTGCGATTCCCGACGACGTCTATCAATCGATCGAGTACGATCTGGATCTAGCGGGACTGCGGTTGCAGCACTGACGCGCTCGGTGCCGGACTCGCAGGCGCCGACGGCGCCGTTGTGGGCGCTGCCGAGGCCCCGGGCGACGGTGAGTAACCCGGCGGAACGTACGTCGGGATCACGGTTGGCTGCGGCGTCGGCGTCGCCGGCGGCGGCAGCGTCGGTACGGCGTCGGGTTTGCTGAGCGGAACGAGGCGAAGATAGCCGACCTGTCCGGTGGTGTCTTTCTTCACGCGCAATGCGGTCGCGTCGGTGGTGTAGCCGGGCATCCGCGCGGTGACGTTTTGAAGTCCCACCGGGACGTGCGGCAGCGTAAATGCGCCCTGCGCGTCGGCGGTCACCACAAAAAGCGATCCCACCGAGACCAGCGCGTTGGCAATTGGACGGTTCGTCGTCGCGTCGAGCACGCGGCCAGTAACGCTGCCGTAGTCCTGCACGCCGACGACGCCATTGTTGCAACTGTCGCCCATGGCGAGCAAAAGGACCAAACCGAGAACCAGGTTACGCATGCTCTCTCCCTACGCTTGGATGAACGCCGGAGCCTTCGGCGGGGTTCCCCAAGGTCCATTGGCTGTGAGCTCTCAGGCCAAATGGAGGCGATTGGCAGGGCTTGTGAAAAAAATCACAAGCCATGAACCCGTACGTACCGGTTGCGATCTACCTCTGCGTCGCGCTTGCCGCCGCCTTGCTCTTTACCTTCTTGCCGGGCTTGCTGGGGCGGGCCAAGCCCAACCCGCAAAAGCAAGAGGCCTACGAGTGTGGGGTCGAGCCAACATCCGCGGTGTCGGGCCGCTTTCCGGTGCGTTTTTACTTGACCGCGATGCTCTTCGTCATCTTTGACGTTGAGGCGGCTTCCTTCTATCCATGGGCGGTGAAGATGCACGCATTGCGCGTGTTCGGTCTGCTTGAGATGATCGTCTTCGTAATCGTGCTCGCGATCGGCTACGCGTATGTATGGAAGAAGGGAGGCTTCGCGTGGAGATAGGCCCCGGCCAATTCCTCCTGGCGCGCCTCGACGACGTGGCGCGCTGGGCACAGAGCTCGTCGGTGTGGCCGCTCACGATGGGCCTCGCGTGCTGTGCGATCGAGATGATGAGCGTCACCTCGGCCGAGTACGATATCGCGCGGTTAGGCTCGGAGGTCTTTCGCAGTTCACCGCGCCAGGCCGATCTGATGATCGTGTCCGGCCGCGTGGCGCAAAAGATGGCTCCAGTCGTCAAACGGCTCTACGATCAAATGGCCGATCCGAAGTGGGTGATTTCGATGGGTGCCTGTGCCAGTTCCGGCGGCGTCTTCGATAACTACGCGGTCGTGCAGGGCGTCGATACGATCATCCCGGTCGATGTCTACGTCCCGGGCTGTCCACCAACTCCCGACGGCCTATTGTACGCCGTCAACCTGATCCAACAACAAATTCGCGAAGGGGGCCGGGGCGGAATTTTAGCCCGGGCCTAAGGAGCACTCGTGCCTAGCACACAAACACCGCCGATTGCGGGTACCGCGATCGATCCGCCGGGCGTGCGCCCGGACATCGACGATGCGGCGATTGAGGTCGTGACGCCGCAGGCGTTACACGCGCGCCTCGAAGCCTTACGCGGCGACGGCTATACGATGCTGCTCGATCTCGGCGCAGTAGACTATCTCGAACGCGCGCCGCGCTTTGAAGTGGTCTATCATCTATTAAAGATGCCGATTGCGGCGGCAACGGTGGCTCAGGTCGGAACGCCGGCGCGCCTGCGCGTGCGTTGCGGCATCAACGAAGGCGACCATCTGCCGACGGTCAGCGATCTATGGAAAGCCGCGGATTGGGCCGAGCGCGAGGTCTTCGACCTGTTCGGCATCATCTTCGACGGCCATCCGGATCTGCGCCGCATCCAAATGCCGCACGATTGGGAAGGCTATCCGCTACGCAAGGATTATCCGCTGCGCGGACCGGCGCGTGAACGCTCGCCGCGGCCGTCGTTTGCGCTCAAGAGCAACGTCCAGGCCGGCACACCGCCGACAGGCCGCACGCTCGAAGCGCTGCAAGAACAGATAAGGACTGCTAAAGAAGCGGATCGGCCGAAGGCCGAACGCGAAGGATTCACCGCAGGTGAATCCACGTGAGTAGCCTTTCGAGTACTCCGCTCACGCCGGATATCGTTTCGCAAGACGGCAACTCGATGGTGCTCTCGATGGGGCCGCAGCACCCCTCGACCCACGGCGTGCTGCAGATCATGCTCGAGATCGAAGGCGAATCGGTGGTCAAGGCGGATTGCGAGATCGGCTACCTGCACACCGGCATCGAAAAGAACATGGAGAACCTGTTCTGGTCGCACGGGCAGACGAATGCCGAGCGCATGGACTATCTCGCGCCGTCATCGAACGCGCTGTGTTACGTGCTCGGCGTCGAGAAGTTGCTCGGCATCACCGATCGCATCCCGGAGCGCGCAAAACACATTCGGGTCATGGCCGCCGAGTTGACGCGCCTCGCGTCGCACTGCGTGTGGCTTGGGACGCACGCGATCGATCTCGGCGCGATCTCGGTCTTTTTCTACTGCTTCGATCTACGGGAACACATCCTCGACCTTTCCGAAGCGACCGGTGGCGCACGCATGCATCCGAACTACCTGCGTGTCGGCGGCGTCAACGGCGACCTGCCGTCCGGGTATCTCGAAAGCATCGAACGGTTGATCGCAAAATTCCCCGCGCGCATCAAAGATTTGCGCGGGCTCCTGCAAGCCAATCCGATCTTCCAAGATCGCACGATTGACGTCGGCTACCTCTCGCCGGAGGAAGCCGTGCAGTGGGGCGTCACGGGTCCAGCGCTGCGCGGCAGCGGCGTGGCCTATGACGTTCGCAAGGCGTTCCCGTATACCGGCTACGAGCAGTACGACTTCGACGTTCCGACCCGCACCGAAGGTGACGCGTACGCGCGCTTCCTGGTGCGTCTCGACGAGATGGAACAGTCGATGCGCATTATCGAACAGGCGCTGGAGAAGCTGCGCGTGCCGGGGCCATATGCAATCGACGATCCCAAGATCTTTCCGGTGCCCAAGGAAACGATCGCGCTCTCGATGGAAGCGCTGATCCATCACTTCAAGATCGTGAGCGAAGGCTTCCGCGTTCCGCCGGGCGACGTCTATCAGTCGGTCGAGGGACCGCGCGGCGAGCTCGGCTACTATCTCGTGAGCAATGGCGAAAACCGCCCCTATCGCGTGCGCACGCGTCCGCCGAGTCTATACAACTTGCAGTGCCTCAAGAGCATTGCTCCCGGCAACCTGATCGCCGACTTGGTCGTGATGATCGGTTCGTTGGACCCGGTGTTTGGCGAGGTCGACCGGTGAGCGAGTTTGACTTTAGCGCGTTGGCTGCGAAGTTGAAGCCGCAGTGTCAGGCGCTCATCGCGCAGTACGAGCAACCGCGCTCGGCGCTCTTGCCGATCATGCACCTGTTTCAAAACGAGCAAGGATACGTTTCGCAAGAGGCGATGGAGTTTGCGGGCGAGCTGCTCGCCATTACGACGGCCGAGGTCGAAGCGACCGTTTCGTTCTACACGCTGTTTTTCCGCAAGCCGGTCGGCAAGTACATGCTGCAGGTGTGCCGCGGCCTCATGTGTGAGCTGCGCGGAGCCGAGTCGATCATGGCATACATGCGCGAGAAGCTCGGCATCGGGACCCTCGAAACGACCGACGACGGCGTGTTTTCGTACGAAGAAGTTGAATGTCTGGCGGCGTGCGATCGCGCGACCTGCATGCAAGTCAACCTGGAGTTCGTCTACGATCTCACCCCCGCGATGATCGATGACATGCTCGTGGCGATGCGCGCCGGCACCTTCGCGGTGAAGCCGATGGTGCAAACCGAAAAGCCCGGGCGGACGTGGAAGGTCAAACAGGATACCAGCATCGGCACCGGCGGAAAGTCGCCGGGCACGCGTACATCGAGCGATCCGAACAATGCCGGCGGCGTCGGCGACCCGAGCGGCATCATCATGCTCGATCGCTTCGTGCTCAAAGATAGTTCGTTTACCGGCCGTTCACGGGAGCGCCTCGTGCGCGACGCGAGTGGTGTCGCGGAGACCATCGATGAAGAAGGGGGCGTCCTGAATGCCGGTCACTAAGATTTTGACGGCCGGCATTGGCGAAGTCGATCTGCGCGATATCAGCGTGTATCGCGAACGCGGCGGGTACAAACAGTGGGAGCGTGCGGTGCGCGAGCTCACGCCGAACGACGTCTTCGAAGCGTGCGATAAGTCCGGCCTGCGCGGGCGCGGCGGCGCCGGCTTCCCGACCGGACGCAAGTGGAGTTTCCTTCCCAAAGACGTCGTGCCGCGCTACCTCGTGTGCAACTGCGACGAGGCTGAGCCCGGCACGTTCAAAGATCA
>DATHMY010000035.1:0-2369 GCA_035486535.1 Candidatus Acidiferrum sp. | reverse complement strand
CAGCGCGTCCACCGACTCCAGATCGTTATACCGAGCCACCGCCACGTCGCGCATGACGCCGTCGGGAATTCCGCTGCCCTTTGCATCGGTCGTGTGGGCCGACGCTCCGGCATCGAGGAGCGCGAGATCGAAATGCCCGTGATAGTTCCCCGCAAACTTTAGAATCAGCGAGCGTCCGGTGAACGCGCGCGCGACGCGGATCGCGCTCATCATCGCTTCAGTGCCGGTCGTGACGAAGCGCATCCGCTCCATCGACGGCAGGTAGTTGCGAATACGTTCGGCCAGGCGAATCTCTTGCGGATGAGTCGTGCCCCAGACGAACCCGTGTTGCGCCAGCTCGTCGAGCCCGGTCGTCAGCGCCGGGTGGGTGTGCCCGAAGAGCAACGGTCCGTACGCCATGATGTAGTCGATGTAGCGCCGGCCGTCTTCGTCGTAGGCGTAAGCGCCGTCGGCGCACGCTTGGACGAACATTGGGCCGCCGACCCCCCACCCAGATCGAACCGGGGAGTCGCACCCCCCGGCCAGCACGGCGTTCGCCCGTAGAGCAACCGATTCGGCGGCCTGTTTCATGAGGCGCCGGTTCGCGGCGCCCTGGGTGCAACCATTGGGCGATGCCGGCGGTTCTGGGAGGTGTTCCAGGTTTTCGAATTCAGCAATCGAGCTTCATCCAAGTCCACGAGCGAGTCAGAACCTAACAAATATAGAGATTAGGAGACTCGATCATGTACAGAGATGAAACGCTTGGTTGTGTTGATTGCGGACGCCAGTTCGCATTTACGACCGGTGAACAAGAATTCTTCGCGATGAAGGGCTTTACCAATAAGCCCAGCCGTTGCCCGGATTGCCGAGCGGTGCGCAAGGCGCGCCAGCCGCAAACCGCGAGCAGCAGCCACACCCGTCGCGAGATGTTCCAGGCAACGTGCAGTCAGTGCGGGCAACGGGCGGAACTTCCGTTCCAGCCGCGCATGGACCGCCCGGTTTATTGCCGGGACTGCTTTGCCTCACGGCAAGCAGACTTTATCCGCCAAAGGTAAACCTTTGTCGGACGAAAGTCGCGCGGCTACGCTCGCGCAGAATAACGGAGAGCGCGTTCCTGCGGGGGCGCCTTTTTGTTATGCGAGAATAGGAGAGGCATATGCCCCATATCGAGATCGAGATCAACGCGCAAAGTAACATCAAAGAGCTCGTCGGCGCGCTCCCCATTGCGGCCGACGTACTCACCCAGTTCGGCCTGGGCTGTTCAGGCTGTAGCGTGAGCAAATCCGAGACCATCGAGCAGGGAGCGAAGGCCCATGGCCTGCGCGTCGAGCCGATCGTCGCCGCGCTTGCACAGGCACGGCTTTCCGGCTTTGTGCCGCTCATTTCCAACGAAGACCGCACGCCGGCCCGCCGGGCGCCCGGGGCGTTTACCGGCCGCGCGAAGATCGCGCACGTGGTACCGGTTATGTCGGGCAAGGGTGGCGTGGGCAAGTCGCTCATCACCGCGCTGCTCGCGATCGGACTGCGTCGCAAACGCCTCTCGGTCGGCATTCTCGACGGTGACATCACCGGACCGTCGATCCCAAAACTTTTCGGCTTGCACACGCCGCTCGCGATCGAAGCCGATCCGAATGCGCCCAAAACGCCGCAGGGCAATCCGCAGCCGTTGATGGTCCCCGCAGTTTCGCGCAGCGCGATCGAAGTCGTCAGTTCCAACTTGCTCACCGATCAAGAGGACACGGCGATGATCTGGCGCGGGCCGATCCTCTCCGGCGTCATCCGGCAATTCTACGAACAAGTGCTATGGAGCGACCTCGACGTGCTGTTGATCGATCTTCCACCGGGCACCTCGGATGCACCGTTGACCGTGCTGCAGTCCCTGTCGGTCGATGGTGTCGTGCTCGTAACGATGCCGCAAGCGCTGGCCACGATGATCGTACGTAAAGCCGCGAATCTCGTTCACCAGCTCAAGAAACCAATTCTCGGCGTGGTTGAGAACATGTCGTACTTTATCGCGCCTGACACCGGCACGAAGTACGAGGTCTTCGGCCCCTCGTACGCCGATCGCGTCGCCGACCTTGCCCGCGCACCGGTCTTTGCGCGCATCCCGATCGATCCACGCAAAGCCGCACTCGCCGACGAAGGCCGCGTTGAGGAGATCGACGATCCGGTGTGCGACCAGCTCGCCGATGCGCTGCTCGCATCGCTGGCTGCGCATCCCAAGCCGAAGGAAATGATCTCCCTCGTATGATGTGCTACTTTCTGCGCCACGGACCGGCCGGAGATCGCGAGACATGGCAAGGCCCCGATGCGCAGCGGCCGTTAACGCCGGACGGACGAAAGCGCATTGCACGCGAAGCGCGCACGATTGCCGATTTGAAGCTCGGGGT
>DATHMY010000034.1:0-4666 GCA_035486535.1 Candidatus Acidiferrum sp. | reverse complement strand
CACAGCGGTCGGCGAGCGCCAGATGGTCGAGCAATCGGAACGTCCGAGCGGCCCGTACTTCCTCGATCACTACCGCGTACACGAGGTCCGCGATCTCGATGGCGATCGCATGCGCATCGAATCGACGCACGAAGGCTACGCCGCCGACCATTGGTGGACCACAGAAGTGCCCGGAACGAGCGTGCTGGTCATCAATGGTGAGGCGGCAGCGCTCGTCAACGACGGCAAATTTCAATACGCGGGCGGAGCAGGGGTCTCGCAGAACGACGACCAGGCGGCGTTTGGGCCCGAACGCGTGCTGCTCACGGCCGCCGGGGCGAGCGATCTACGCAGCCTGAGCGACGTGACGTTGCATGGCGTGCGACACCACCTGCTTGCGTTCACTTATCGCGGCATCCCCGTGACGATTGCGATCAACGCCGACAACGGCTTACCGTGGCAAGTCACTTACACGCGCGCTTATCCGTATCAAGTCTTCTTAAATGCATGGGGCGATGTGACGACGACGCTGACGTTTACGGCGTGGTCGCTCGAGCCCAACGGCGTGCCGTATCCGCGCGAGTGGACCTATCGGCGCGTCAATCTGCCCGATGCGCAGTTCTTCATCGTCGACCTGCACATCAATCCGGCGCTCGACGACGCACAATTGACGATTCCGCATGATATCCTTGCCGCGCACCCGTCGCCCACGGCAATCGATGACTACAAACTCGGGTACGCCGGTGACGGGCCGCCGCACGAACTCGCGCCCGGGATCACCCAGTTTCCCGGCGGATGGAATGTCGAATTCGTCAAGCAGTCCGACGGCGTGGTGATGATCGAGGCGCCGTGGTCGAGCAATTATACGAAACAGGCCATCGCGCAAGCGCGGCGGACGTACGGCCTCCCGGTCAAAGCGGTGATCACCACCTCGGATTCATGGCCGCACATCGCGGGCGTGCGCGAAGCGGTCGCGCAAGGCATCGCGGTGTACGCGCTCGATCTCAACGGACCGATCCTGCGGCGGCTGCTAGCCGCACCACATACGATGGGTCCCGACGATTTGCAGCGGCACCCACGCGTCGCACGCTTCATCTTCGTTACGAATCCAACGACGATCGGCAGCGGGCCCGATCGCCTCACGATCTATCCGTACCGCACCGAGACCGGCGAGCGTCAGATGATGGTGTATGCGCCCGAATATCGCTTGTTGTACACG
Organism: Candidatus Acidiferrum sp.; assembly: GCA_035486535.1. Taxonomy (GTDB): domain Bacteria; phylum Vulcanimicrobiota; class Vulcanimicrobiia; order Vulcanimicrobiales; family Vulcanimicrobiaceae; genus Aquilonibacter. The sequence goes on along the minus strand of DATHMY010000034.1, from coordinate 3,468 downwards.
AGCGATCTCTTCTCGACGGATTCGGGGCCGACCGACTGGTTCACGCCGCAGTATCTCGCCGAAGCGGTGGATGCGATCAACCGCTATCATCTCCAACCGAAAACAATCTTCGGCATGCACTACCGCGAAACGCCGTATCAGACCGTCCTGGATATCGTTCGCGCGATTCCGTCGTCGTAACTGGTGACCTCAACGCCGGGAAGTAGGGCGCGTAGTGCGCGGTCGTCGAGCAGTACCGGATCACTTTGGAGGTAACTCATCTCCACGAATTCGCGCATGATTGGGTCGAATAGGCCGATCAAGCGCAACATCAAGAGGTTGGCGACCATCAACTGCGGCTTACGGCCGACCCGCGCGAATACCTTATTTGCAAATTCACGCTGCGTGATTGTGCCCGAGCCGGCGAAGTTCCACGCCTTACCGTAGGCGCGAGGTTCCTGCGCTAACGCGAGCGTAACCGGTCCAACGTCGTCGACGAACGCGTATTGGTGCGGCTTGTCGATTGGACCGATGACGTTGGCGCGACGATGCTTCACCGCCGCCACGAATAGGTCGCCGACCAGGCTCTTCTTGGGATCGTTCCCGTAGAAGTCCGGAATGCGCAGAATGGTCGCTTCGATGCGACCTGATGCATGCGCGGCGAGCACGAGATCTTCTTGCGCCTTGCGCATCTTGCCCTTGTAGGTGTCAGGGTTGCGCGGGTGCGACTCATCGACGGCCGGCGATTGCGGCCGACCATACGAGTAGATCGGCGCGAGCAGCACGACCCGCCGCACGCCGGCCGAGATCGCACCGTCGAGCGTCGCTTGCATGAGCTGCGGGTGCAGTTCGAAATGATTGTACGGAACGCCGATCAGATAGAAGATCGTCTCAATGCCCGTCGCCGCAGCTTGCACCGACGTGGGATCATCGGGATTCCAGGTCACGATTTCGGCCAGTGGCCGGGCGCCATATTCGGCTTCCAGCGACGCGCGGTCGCGCCCGACGACGCGATAACGTGCGCCGGCAGCCTCGAGTGCCGCCGCGATGCTTGCACCGGTGGAACCGGATGCACCGAAAAGTGCGTAGGTGCTCATACTTCCGTCGTAACACATCGGCGCGGAAAATGTTTCATCAGGGGTGTCGCGAAGTCGGCCTTAAGCTATGGCCTCGAAAATCACCGCGCCGCGCGGCACGCAAGACATTTTGCCGCCGATTTCCCGCGATTGGCTCGACTTAGAATTCCGCATCCACGTGCTGGCTGCGCGCTTTGGTTATAGCGAAATTCGCACCCCGATGTTCGAATCCACCGAACTCTTCGTGCGTGGCGTCGGTGAGACCACGGACATCGTCGAAAAAGAGATGTACACGTTCGAGGACAAAGGCGAGCGCAGCATGACGCTACGCCCGGAGTGGACCGCGCCGGTCATGCGTGCGGGACTCGAGCATAATCTATTTGCGCAAGGGCCGCAGCGGCTGTACTACGTTGGTCCGATCTTCCGCTACGAGCGGCCGCAAAAAGGCCGTTACCGGCAAGCGCACCAGTTCGGTGTCGAATGCACCGGCTATCGCGGACCCGAAGCCGATTTCGAAGTGATTTCGCTGGCGTGGGCGCTGGTGCGCGGTTACGACTTGTCTGACGCGCAACTCCGACTAAATACGATCGGCGACGAGGAGTGCCGCCCGCGCTATCGTGAAGCGTTGATCGCGCACTTCCGCCCGCACCTAGCGGAACTATCGCCGGACTCACAGCGGCGGCTGGAACGCAATCCGCTGCGCGTGCTCGACAGCAAGGACGAACGCGACATTGCGCTCGTGCGTACTGCGCCGACGTTTGAATCGGTCCTGTGCGACGCGTGTCGCCAGCACTTCGATGCGTTACGCGCCTACCTCGACGCGGCCGAGATCCCGTATGTCGTCGATCCGTCGATCGTGCGCGGCCTCGACTATTACACGCGCACGGTTTTCGAAATTACCTCGAGCGTACTCGGCGCACAGTCGACCGTTTGCGGCGGCGGCCGGTACGACGGATTGGTGCGCTCGCTGGGCGGCCCCGACGTTCCCGCGGTCGGCTTCGCGCTCGGTCTTGAACGTTTCTTGATGATGCTCGACGCGATGCACCCGCAGCGCGAGCGTCCTCGCAACGGCGTGCAAGCGATTGCCCTTGGTGCGCAGGCGCGCGCGACGCTCGTTCCGCTGGTCGACGTCCTTCGGCGTACGATCGCGCAGCCGGTATTCATGGACTACGAGGATCGCAAGCTGCTCGCCCATCTCAAGATCGCCGACCGGAACAATGCCCGTTTTGCGCTGATCCTTGGTAGCGACGAGCTTACCGCCGGTGAGCTCGTGCTGCGGGACCTCGAGACGCGGAGCGACCGCCGGGTAACGCTTGGCCGCGTGGCAGACGTTGCGGGCGCCCTTGCCGAAATGGCGCCTTAATGGCCTTTGAAGAGGAAACTGAGACGATCCAATCGCTGCTCGACATCATGCACGAGCACGATCTCGACCGGATCAAGGTCAAGATCGGCGATGCCGTCTATGAATTGGTGCGCCGCGAGGCCGGCGCACAGATCGTTGCGCCCATGGCGATGGCCGCACCCGCCGCCGCGCCCGCGGCAGCGGACGGGTCGATTGCTCCGGTTGCGCCGCCTAACGTCAAGCGCGTCACCGCGCCACTGACCGGTGTGTTTTATCGCTCGTCCTCTCCCGATGCCCTGCCGTTCGTCGAACTGGGCGACCGCGTCGAGGATGGTGGCGTGCTGTGTATTTTAGAAGCGATGAAACTCTTCAACGAGATTCAAAGTGACTACGCGGGCACCGTGATGCGGATCATTCCGGAAAACGGCGAGCTGGTCTCACAGGGGGACGAACTGTTCTGGATCGCACCATGACCGATTACAAAGCGCAGCGCGGCTTCGATGCGCTGGTTGAAGATCGAACCGTGTTGCGTGACTTCACTCCGTACAAGAAGGATGTTGAAGCGATCGTCGCTGCGATCGTGACCGCACTGCGCGGCGGAAAGTGCATCTACTGGTTCGGCAACGGCGGCAGTGCCGCTGAAGCGCAGCACATGGCAGCTGAACTGTCCGGACGCTATTTGCGTGAACGCCCGGCGCTCAATAGCGAAGCGCTCTCGGTCAATAGCTCGACGCTCACGTGCATCGGCAACGACTACGGCTACGACTACGTGTTCTCGCGGCAAGTGCAAGCGTTCGTGCATCCGGGAGACGTGCTAATCGGCCTCACGACCAGCGGAACGTCGCGCAACGTCGTGCTTGCGCTCGAGGCCGGTAAGAAAAAAGGCGCGACTACCGTTGCTTTTACCGGCAACGGCGGCGGCGCGGTGATGGCGCACAGCGATCTCGCAATTGTCGGGCCCGACGGCTACGCTGCAATCGTGCAAGAAGTACATCAAGTGCTTGCACACATCGTTTGCGATCTCGTCGAACAGGTACTGATTTTCGAGGATCATATCGCGTGAGCGCCACG
>DATHMY010000033.1:0-9210 GCA_035486535.1 Candidatus Acidiferrum sp. | reverse complement strand
ACCGATCCTCGATCGCTACGTGATGGCGTATACGGCGTTCGGTCCGCAGGGGCCGCGCATTGCGATCGCGCTCTCGCGTGACGCGCACACCTGGGAGCGCCTGGGGCTTATGCGATTCGAACAGCCCGGCATGGTCGACGGCGACGACAAGGACGCAGCGTTTTTCCCCGAGCCGGTGCTTTCACCGCAAGGCGTGCGATCGTTGGCGTTTTACCATCGCCCGATGCTGCATCTCTCCGCGGTCGACGGCCGTGCCGCGATCCCGTTGATCGAACGTCTGCCGTTCGAGGATCGGGAGTCGATTCGGATCGGGTACGTGCCGCTCGAACCCGTGCTGCGCGATATTCAAGCGTTGCTCGACGTCCACGAGAGCACGATCGTCCTCTCGCCCGACGACAAGTGGGGATCGATCAAGGTCGGCGGCGGCACACCGCCGGTGCGCATCGCGGAGGGATGGTTCTCGCTCTTTCACGGCGTCGACTTGATCGACAACAGCGGCGCAGCGCCGAAATTCCGTTACAGTGCGGGCATCGTCATCCACGATGCAGAGGAGCCGCATAAAATTCTGTATCGTTCGCCCCATCCGGTGCTCACGCCGGAGACCGACTACGAGCGCAAAGGTATTGTCGACAACGTCGTCTTTCCGACCGCGATCGACGAGCGCGCCGATCTGGGAGCGCGCATCTATGACGTCTACTACGGCATGGCAGACTACGCGATTGGCGCAGCGCGCTTGACGCTTCCGTAAATGACGGGCTAGATGCTGCGTTACTTCGCAATTGCGACCGTGATCGTGCTCGCAGTTGTCGTGATCGTGACCATGCGAGCGCACCTCGTTCTGCCGGCGCACGTGAATTTCTGGAAGGCGACGGCGGCACCGCCGCCGCCGGACGACACGACCGGCAACGCGCCGTGGGCGCTCTCTGCCTTACCGGATTGTTTCGTGCAGCGTTCGGAAACCAGCGGCGCGCCTGCCTACGTCGAGGCGCAGATTCCGGCCAGGGCGCGACCGGTGCCCGAGGGAACGCGCCTCTCGTATGGGCCGTGCACGATTTTGGTGCAAAAGGGCGAACTGCTAGTCGAGCGCGGCTCCGATCGCTTGCGAGTACCGCCGCGCGCGACCCTGTATACGGCGGGGAATATGCTCGTGCTCATACGTGTGAGCGGAAAGACTGCCGTGCTTCGCAGCTACGAAATCACGACCGAACATTAATGGATATCACCGAAGAAGTTGGCCGGCGACGGACGTTCGCCATCATCTCGCACCCGGACGCCGGCAAGACGACGTTGACGGAAAAACTACTGCTCTATGGCGGCGCGATTCACGTCGCGGGTCAAGTGTCGGCGCGGCGGCGCCAACGAGCGGTGACCAGTGACTGGATGGAACTCGAGCGCGAGCGCGGTATTTCTATAACCTCGACCGTGCTGCAGTTCCCATACAACGGCTACACGATCAATCTGCTCGACACGCCCGGCCACCAAGACTTCGGCGAGGATACGTATCGAACGCTTCTGGCGGCCGACTCGGCGGTCATGCTGATCGATGCGGCCAAGGGTGTCGAGCCGCAGACCAAAAAGCTCTTTGCAATCTGTCGCGATCGCAAGATCCCGCTGTTCACGTTCATCAACAAGATGGATCGCCCGAGCCGCGATCCGCTCGAGTTGTTGGACGAGCTCGAGAGTATCTTGGGCATTGGGACCTACCCGATGAATTGGCCCCTCGGCAACGGCGAAACGTTCAAGGGCGTGTACGATCGAGCGACGCGCGAACTGCAGCTCTTCGAACGCAGCGCACACGGCGCGACGAAGGCGTCGATGCAAACCGCCGACCCCCGCGATCCCAAGCTCAAAGAACTCGTTGACGAGGTCACCTTCGCGTCATTCGTCGATGGACTCGATCTGCTCGAAGGCGCCGGCGAGACATTCGATCGCGAAGCGATGTTGCGCGGTGAAATAACGCCCGTGTTCTTCGGCTCCGCGGTGACGAACTTTGGCGTGCAGCTCTTTCTAGACGAATTCGTCGCGATGAGCCCGCCGCCGGTGGGACGCGGCGTGATCGATCCCGCCGCCGATCGCTTCACCGGATTTGTTTTCAAGATTCAAGCCAACATGGACCCACGCCATCGCGATCGCATCGCCTTCGTGCGCGTTTGTTCGGGAAAGTTCGAGCGCGACATGATAGTGCGCAACGAGCGGACCGGGAAGGACGTGCGGCTTGCGCGTGCGATGAAGCTCTTCGCCGACGAGCGAGAATCGCTCGAAGCGGCGTACGCCGGCGACGTGGTGGGGCTGGCCAACCCCGGTGTGTTTGCGATCGGCGATACGCTGTATGAAGGTGCACCGGTCGTCTTTCCGGCGATCCCTTCGTTTGCCCCGGAACATTTCGCGTCGGTCCGCAGTATCGATACCTCGAGCTACAAATCGTTCGGGAAGGGTGTGGCTCAATTGCGCGAGGAGGGCGCGGTGCAGATCTTCTACCCGTGGGGCTCGACGCGAACCGAACCGATCTTTGGCGTCGTCGGTGAGCTCCAATTTGAGGTGGCTACGTATCGTCTCGAGGCGGAGTATGCAGTGAAGACGCATCTCTCGGCGCTGCCCTATGCGCTGGCCCTGCGCGTCGGTGGCGATCCGGATGTAGCAGCCAAAGCGCAACTCCCTAGTAATGCCAAGCTGGTCGAGGATTGGGAAGGACGGCCGATCGCGCTCTTCGAGAGCGAGTGGAGCGTTCGCCTCGCCCAAGAATGGAATCCGTCACTCTCGTTTCTGCCCTATGTGACGCAGGAGGTCGTATCAACGTGAAACGTTCCTATCGCATCGCCGCACTAGTGTGCGCGACCGTGCTGCTTGCCGCGTGTTCGTTCGAAAACAAGTACGAACGCGAGGCGGACAAGATCACACGAGCGGTGATGAGCAACGACCTCGCGCCGGTCAAGAACGACATCACGCCTGGTCTCAACATCTCGCGAGTTCAAATCGCGGAGTGGTCGGACGAGCTGAGCGCACAGGGCAAGCTCGAGTCGATCAAAGAGGACGACACCGGCTGCACGCCGGGTTTTCACTGCTTCAATGTGAAGTTTGCCAAGAGCAACTATCACGAAGAGCTCGCGATGGACGACCAAGGCAAGGTCACGCAGTGGCGCTTCAAAGTGGCCGATGCCCGTTAAGTTCACCGACGTCATCGACGCGGCGGACCGTATTCGCGGCGTTGCCCATCACACGCCGACATTGACCTCACAGACCTTCAATGAGCGCACCGGAGCGCAGCTGTTCTTCAAGTGCGAGAATCTGCAGCGCATGGGCGCGTTTAAGTTTCGCGGGGCTTACAATCGTTTGGCGCAGTTAACGCCGGACGAGCGGCGCGCGGGCGTGGTCGCGTACTCGAGCGGCAACCACGCGCAAGGTGTCGCACTGGCCGCGCAGCTGCTCGACGTTCCGGCAACGATCGTCATGCCGCGCGACGCGCCCGAGAGCAAGCTCGCCGCGACGCGCGGCTACGGCGCGGAGGTCGTGCTCTACGAGCGTTCCGAAGAGAATCGCGCGGTGATCGCGCAAGGCATCGCGCAGGAACGCGGCGCGACGATCGTGCCGCCCTACGACGACGAACGGATCGTGGCCGGCGCCGGGACGACAGCGCTCGAGTTGCTGCACGACGCGGGTCCGCTCGATGCTATCGTCACCCCGCTCGGCGGCGGCGGCCTGTTCGCCGGCTGTTGCATCGCAGCTCACGGGTTAGATGCTGATATCGAGATGTGGGGAGTCGAGCCGCAAGCCGGAAACGATGTCCAACAGTCGTTTGAACGCGGTGAGCGCGTAACCATCGGCGTGCCCAAAACGATCGCCGACGGGTTGCAAACACAGTCCCCCGGCGAGGTCACGTTTGCAATCATCCGCGAGCATGCCAAAGGCGTCGTCACCGTGACGGACGAGGAATTGGTCGACGCGATGCGCTTGCTCTTCGAGCGGATGAAGATCGTCGTCGAGCCGAGCGGCGCGGCAGCGTTTGCGGCGGTGCTCAACGAGCGATTCCCGATCCGAGGGAAGCGCGTCGGCATCGTGCTCAGTGGTGGGAACGTGGATCCCGCGCGGTACGCGGAACTCCTATCGTAGGACGACGGTCACATCTTTGGATGAACCCGCATGCTCGACACGTAGCACGAGCCGCGTGCCGGCGCGCTGCGTAACCAAATCGCTAAGATCGGCTGCGGAATAGTTCGATGCGTCCTTGCCGTTCACGGCGACGATGCGATCGCCGGCGACGATTCCCGCCGCGGCTCCCGACGAACCCGGCTTCACCAAGAGCACATCGAACGCGTCGGGCTGGTTTTTGGTGAACCCAATGCCGGAGCGGTTCAAGATGAAGGGTGTCTTGCGAACCTCGGGATCCAGATAGAGCGTATTGCTCGCGTAGTCGAACGTCGGGACAAAGCGTGAGAGGATGCTCAAGCCGGCATTCCCTGCTTCCGTGAACGAGGAAAACGAGCCGCTGCTCATGTGCGTGAAATTCGTCATGACGGCGTCAAGCTGGTGGCCGCCGATCGAGAAGTGCGTAAGCGTTTCAAGTCGTCCGGCGTTGCGGCCGCCGGTGCCCTGCCCAATGGTCTTGAAACCGCCGGAATACCGCGCATCGAGCCCGGTGTGTTCGAGAAAATTTCCAAACAGAATGAGTACGCCGGCATTGCCGGTGTCGGTTCCGAAGAGACCGGGATATCCGTCGGCTGCGGCGCGCACCGCCGGCATGTCTTCTTGGTCTTCGAACATCAACGGAACTGCTGTGCCGCGTCCTGCGTGGTGAAATGCGGGTAGCGGCGTCAACGTTACACGGCGGTCGCCATAGTCTAACCGTACCGCGAAGCGCTCGAACACTTCCAGCCCGAGGATGCCGGCGAGCGGCGCCCGCCTACCGCGTTCGTAAAAGTTGTACGGATACGGAATTACGAGAAAGGGCTGATCGAGGACGACGGCGTCACCAACGCGCACGCTCCGCACGCGAGTGTAGTGCGTAGCGATCGTACCCGCGCCCGAGCCGCCGCTTGCGCCGGTGCCTCGCGCCGCGAGCCCAAGCGACTGTGCGGCGAGCGTCGTGAGAATCGCATGGCCGCCGGTGTCGAGGATGAACGGCATCGGTGCGTGCCCGTCGATCGATGCCCAGATCAGCAACTGTCGCCCTTCGAGCCGCATGGGGAGCGTCGTTGACGATTTCCCGTCGAGCATGCGCACGTCGTCGCGCGCAGTTGGCCGCGCAAAAGCTGCGGCCCGTGCGCGCGGAAGAATGGTGTAGCGTTGAACCTTGAGCGTGAATCCGTCGGTCGGGTTCGCCTCTGTTCCGAGCGAGATCGCGAACGGCAGCACGAGGTCCCCGACCGTCCGGTAATCGGCGAACCACGTCACCGAATCGTCGCCGGGAAGCGGGAATCGCTCGCTAATGCTCGCGAGCAGATGTGTTTGCGTGTCGATCGCGAGCTGCGCTGGAATTCCGCCACGCGGCTGCACGCGAAGGACCGAGACGGGACGCCCGTCTTCGGCTTGCGAGCCCAGACACGTCATCGTTGCCGTCGCGCGCGGATCGAAATAGCCCTGGCGCGTCAGGTACGCGCTTGTGACGGCACGCTCGCGAGCAAACGGCGTGTCATATGGGTGCACGCCTCCTGAGATGTCTTGCGTCCAGATCGTCGTTCCGTCGTAGACTTCAGCGCTGCGTCCCATGACCGGGATGTCGAAGGAGCGCGCGTACCGCCCGTGCACCAGGTCGGCATCGAATCGCCCAGAGCCGGTTAAACCTGCGATGGTGGCGCGCCCGTCGATCGCAATCGCCGCGACGTCGCTCCAGTGCTTGCCGCCGGTAGCCTCTCGCATCGCGGCAAACGTGGCGCCGGCGTTGCAGGCGGGCGCGCTCGGCGCCGGCTGCGCGCTCAACGCGATAATGCCGGCCGCCATTGACGCCGCCAACCATCGCCACACTTCCGAACGCATCTAGGTTCCTTTCTCGGCGCCTATATATCGAATCCACTTGAAGAACAAAGCCGGTTCGGTCGAGAGATTGTTCGCGTTTCCGTATACCAGATAGAATTCGTTGCGCCGGAGCAAGAAGTGCGCCGCGACCGAGACGTTGCCGGCATCTACGAAGCATCCCGGCTGGTATAGGTTCGTGGCACAGACCTCGGTGTTGTAGGTCAGTTCCTGATATGAGGCCGGAAGATTGCCACCGATGATGCGCCGCACGCCGACGTCGAACTGGAACTCCTTGCTGAGTTGCCAGTCGAGCGACGCGCGCTCTAGCCACTGATTGGTACTCTCTTCGCCGGGGTGGCTCGTGTCGTACTTGTCTTCGTCGGTTTCCAGCGCAAGATGGACGCGCCTTGTGACCGGCAGTGTCATCAAGTAGGTCCACGCGTCGAGGAACCCGTGATAATACGGGCCGCCCGAGTACTGCACGTAGGTCGGAGTATTCGTATTCATGCGATATCCGGCAAGAACGCCATTACCGTCGAATGGCAAGAACTCGTCCGCGGCGGTACGGACGCCGGTAGCGCTCGTGAAGAACTGGAACTGGAGCAGATCGCGCAGGTCGAAGCGCACGAATGGATTCGAATCGGTCTGCGAGAGCTGGTCGAGGTGGTTGTTGTACCGTGCAAAGTAGTCGCTAACGATGATATCGTGGAGCCAAAACTTTGGACTAAAATTGATCGTACGGCTGGCATAGGCTTGATAGCCGAGGATGTCACTCTGCGCGGTGTAGCCGTCGAGCGGGTCAAATTGGGCGCCGATGCGCTGCAGGCCGGCAACCACAACGCTCGTCGCGGTTACGTAACCTAGACCAAGATCGTGATACGTTCCAAGGCTGGGGTCGGTCACCAGCGTTCCGCTTTCGATGCCATTATTGCTGTAGGCGAGAAAATGTGTGTGCTGGTTGAGATAGCCGCCGTCGAGCGTGGTCGTGTTGTCGTTGATACCGTCAGCGGCCGCGTTGACGCGCTGCAAGTTCCAACTGAAATTCTGGCGGGAGTCTTCGTAGCTGTAATTGATGGTCTGCGCCTGATCGGTGCGGTCCTCGCCCAGCGCGTCGAAGGCAGCGAAGCTTGCCCGCCCTTGCGTCCCTTCGATACCGTAACCCTGGCCGAAGGTTGGTATCGACGGGGTGTAGAGTGTTTGCGGGCAGTTCGTGCAATTGATACGTTCGTTGAAGAAGCTCGAGAGCTGCGTAAAGAAGGGCCGGACCTCATTATACTGTCGGGCGAACGCGGTCGGCGCAATCGTCTGCTGATCGCTCTCGACATTTGAGTAATCCGGATGCAGGGTGCCGACGAACGATGCAGTCGGTGTAAACGGGAGCGAAAAGTCAGCGCCGACGCGCGACGTGCTGCCGCCGTTCTCTTTTGAGGTGGCTTCGCCAAGCGCGTACGGTTGCAAGCGGACGGGATTGCGCGACGCAGCGTCCTTGCCTCCGGCCGGTGCAACGCCGACGCCGGTGAGGGTGCCAATAAAGACTGGGTCGGTCGCCGAGGTTGCAATCGGTGAATAGACCCATACGTCGAGTGAGTTCGTGGCGACCGAGAAGTTAACGAACTGCGCTTGCCAGTTGTGCGAACCACCGGAGCGCATAACACTCAGAGGGATGCGCATCGTGACAACGTAGCCGGTTGCCGTCGGACTTGCGACAGCCGTCCACTCGGGAGCATAGGCGCTATTTTCGGTCGAGGTTTGATAGCGCGCGCCATTGGGATTGGCTAAGAAGGCATACTGAAATCCGCGCTGTCCCTGCGGGTCGAGATAGACGCCGACATAATCATCGTTCTGTACCGAGCTGCCGTTGGTGTGCTGGTTCGCGGTGATGCCGCCGGTCTGAACGACGTCGAAGGCAACGAAGAGCGCGGTTCCATCTTGCGTTACGCGCACGTGCGCGGGCGCAGCGGCGGGACGCCGGTACGTGAAGTCATAGCCGATCGTCAGCGCGGCAGCCTTGGACCAGGAGTCGTCGATCGTTCCGGTTAGCGTCGGCGCCGCGGCTGCGGGCAACGCAACTATTGGTAAGTCGGCTGCAAATGCAAGTCCACTGCAGGCGAGCGAGAACACACAACCGGCGAGCAACGACCGTATCATCGTGAGAAGCATACACAAAAAACGGCGTCCGGTTTCAATCCGAACGCCGTTTTGAGCGATCTTTGAGCGGAGACTTACGTCGTTACGGTGCGGTGATGTTCCCGCATGAGACGTACGTTCCAAGGTCGTCGGCGCTCTTGTGTACGTTGATGGCGTACGTGCCTTTGAGGAGATCGGCGAGTTGAATGCCTTTCACCGTCGAGAGGCTGGCGCCGTTAGTGGTACTCGCCAGCGGGTATTCCGGCGCCTTGTTGATGTGGCCGCAGTTCCCCACGTGAATGTGCGTCGGTTGTGGCACGTCCTTTGGTGCGCCGTCGAGCTTGACCGATACGCGCACGCCGTCAGCTACCTGCGTGAGCGTCGCCGTGCCGTTTTCACCGCTATCGTTCTGCGCCACCATCTTGATTGTAACCGTGGTAGGGGCGTCAGCTGAAGCCGTTGCGGCGAGAACGCCCGCGAGTGCGGCGCCGAGTAGAGCGAATCGAAGGTTTTTCATGAGTGCGGATCTCCTTCTGAGGTGAAGAACGCTAGTGGCTGCATTCAAGGTTGCGGGTAACGCTGGCGCCTAGTGCTTCCAGTGCCTGTGAGCGCAGCGTGCAGTAGGCTGCGGCAGTCCCGCCCGGTATCGGCGCATCGGCGCCGTCGACGAGGTCGATCAGGAATCCCAACTGCCCGTTCGCGCGGGCAAGCATCGCGGCACCCGTCGAGTTCTTGCGCGCGACATCGCGCTCATGGGCATCGTACGTGCGATCCATGAGCGTTGCAATGTCGTGTGCCATCCGGTACTGCCGCTCGAGGGCGGCTTGCGAGATTCGGATGCGCGGGTCCATCACCAGCGTCAGCGGTTGCGAGCGGGTCACGCCGTCGACGGTTAAACGGACCGTGTAGTGTCCGGGCACAACGAGCGCACCTTGAGGGACGCGCGGTGTGTCATCGTCGTTGGCTGAGATCGGGAGATCGTAGCTCAACGCGTCCGGCACCGGTTCGCGCAGGTCCCAGGCGAAGCGGTGCATCCCGGCATCGGTCGACGGACGGACGAACGGCCGCTCCCAGTACGCCGGCTTGTCGAATTCGATCGGACGCGGTGCCACGTCGTCACTCGAATAGCGTCGT